>CALIKS010000007.1 GCA_938017985.1 uncultured archaeon
GAGCTGGGAAGCCGAGAACCCTGAGTAGATTCGAGAACGTTGGATTCGTGGGGATAAGCTGCGGAGGCCTAGACAATACATCCGTCTCCCACATGAAGGAGGCTATCAATATGTAATAAAGCGGAAGAACACTCCAGAGGACTAGTGCTATCGCTATCAATATTAGGATGACCCTTCGTTTCATCTAGCCTTACCTATTCTTGTCAAAAATGTGAAGTAGAGAGTTGCCAATACAAGCACTATTGCGATTAAGAACCAAGATATAGCTGCGCCGTAACCAAGGTTGAAGCTCTTGAAAACAACTGTATAGATGTAGTATGTTAATGTGGTTGATGATATTCCGGGGCCCCCTCCAGTCATAAGTATCACTATGTCGGTAGTGGTGGCAGCAAAAAATGTTGACAAAACAAGTGTAATTAAAATTGCATATTTTATGAAGGGAAGCGTTATTTTAAAGAATCTACCTATAGGGCCAATACCGTCTATCTTCGCCTGCATGTATAGTGTTTCTGGAATGGTTTGAAGCCCAGCCAACATGAAGAATGCACAGAGAGGTACGATATGCCATGAATAGGCTACCGCCATCCATTCGACTGAGCGTTCATAATTAACGAACCATATATAATCCTTAATGAGCCCAAGTCTATAGAGGATGCCATTAAGCAAACCCCAGTCAGAGCTAAGGAACCACCTCCAAGTGTAAGCTGTGGTAAACTCTGAGAGAGCGTAAGGTAAAAGTATAATCGCTCTTATTATGCCTCTAAATGGTAGCACCTCATTCAAAAACAGTGCAATACCTAAGCTTAACCCAATAGTTATCACGACTACTTCACCCACAAATCTAGCTGTGACACTAAGTGAATGGAAAAAATACTGATCAGAAAATATATTGATATAGTTTTGTAATCCAGCAAAATTAATCTGATAAGGAGAAAGTCTCACGACGCTAAATGATGAATACAATGAAGAAGCCATTGGATAAATAATAATTCCAAAAAGGAATATTATAAGTGGAGCCAAAAAAAACATCGCTATTGTCGTGTCGCTAAATTCTTGACGTTGCTTTAGCTTTGCCATAAAAAATTTAGCCCCCACTTTCAGCCTTTACTTTCTTTGCATATTCATAAAGCTCTTTTACAACATCTTCTGGACTCCGCTGGCCACTAGCGGCTAATGGCAGTAAATCACTCGCCCTTGTCTGCCAATCTAGATACCATGGAGACTTCCATATCCATGGGAATGGCACAACTTCCATGATCTTTTTCTCATACTCGAGCTCCTCTGGGTAAGGCATCCACTTGGCATATGCAGCCATGACGTCTGGGTCTGCTAGTATTTCTCTATATCCAGCATTAAGCGCTGTTTCTATAGCCCATTTCTTAGCTACAAAGATGACGCCATTAATATCTCTATATCCATACCATAGCTCTAATTGAAGCGCTCTATCAAAGTCGGGGGCTGTTTCTGGAGTTGCTAAGTGGTAGCCACCCATGTCTAGCAGTCCCCAAGAATGCTCCTTTACAGGCGCTAATCGGCAGTGCCCTGCAAATTTAGAGGTTGCAGGATCATTGAAGGTCTTCAAGTCATACGTCTGCTGTGGCGAATAAGCAAAATTGCCTGTACCGAACGCTGCCAAATAGTCGGCCTCGGTCATTGTTAATACTCCCTTTGGTACTAGTCCCTTATTCCAAATTTCTGCCCAGTCCTTTAATACTTTTCCAGCCTCAGTATCTGGACCAAACACCGGATTAAAGTCTTCGTCAAATAGACAATCCTTACCATTTGGGCTCTTTGATCTATTCATTGTTTCGAAAAGCCATGCCCACGCCATACCGAACCATTCCTTAAACCAATGAGGTAAAAATGGTGTATCTGCTACTCCTTTGTTCTTAACAATCTCGATTTTCTCATATAAGTCCCACCAAGAAGACGGCGGTTCATCAATTCCTGCCTTCTGGGTTAATAATTCATTGTATAGAATGTTGCCCCTAGCCGAAGTAAAGTAGGGCAGTGCAAATAGGTGTCCATCAGTTGTAGTAAACCCATCTGCGACTGATGGATACATATCACTGACTATCTTTTTGTAGAGATCTGAGCCGTACCTTTCCGAGATTACTTTTGTTAAACTTCTTATCCAGCCCCTAGCATACCATCTTGCACCGTGGAAAGGATTTCCGTAACAAACATCCACTTTTGCCCCTGCTATGAATTTAGACTCCATAATTGCTGGATAGTCTCCAGCAATCACCTCATATTCGGCATTCTCATTTAACTGCTCATTAAAGATTCTAATATTCTCCTTAACAATATCTGGCCTATATCCCCATCCATTCATAATTAAAGTAGTTGCAGGCTTCTGTGCATGCCTAGTAATGTATCTATAACCTGTAGTCTGAGTTGTAGGTGCGCCTACAGTGACTGTAACCGTAGTTGGCACCGTCTGTGTCACCCTTACTGTTTCGGTAATGGTTTTTGGCGCAGCAGGAGCTGCAGTACTTCCAGCCAGATAACCACCCACTCCAGCAACAACACCGGCTACTACAGCAGATATTGCGATCTTACCAGTAGTACTCAAAGCTTCTCTCCGACTCATACTTCTATAAATTGCTTCACGTACATTCTTGACCGATTTAATATTTTTTTCCTTCATACCTTTCAGCGCCTAGATTAAGAAGATACTTAGTATTTAAATTTTTTGACTGCAAAATATCTTATATAAAAACGACGGATTAAAGTTATAATTTAATAATTTTATCCTCATTTATTGACTTTTGAATTGCTAATGCTATTTCTAATGACTTTACTGCTTCTTCTCCGGTAACTAGTGGTGTTCTATCATATATTATGCATTCGATAAAAGAATTGAGCTCTTCCTTCAAATCGCCTATGAGTCTGTTATTAACAATGGGCCAATGATAAGTATCAGGAAAACTAACTTCGGTTGGAAGGAACACCTCCAGCCCCATACTATGTATGCCGACATTGAGAGATCCCATAGTCCCTGAAACATCAAATCTCGACTCAAGACCATAAGGCCATGTATTAGGCTGTATCCAGTTAATCTCTAAATTACCAACTACATCATTCTCAAATTTTATTATTGAAAATAATACGTCCGGTGCGTTGTAATCCTTCAGAACCTTAGTAGTGGTGGCTGCATATACACTTCGGGCTTTCTTCATTCCATTATACCAGAGCATCATGTCTAAATCATGGATCCCCATGTAGAATATTGGATGTGACCACTTAGCAACTCTTAGAGGTGTTGCCAAGGTAGTCATCCTCCTAGCAAATATAGAGACCAAATCACCAATTTTTCCATCCTCAACAGCCTTCTTGCCTTGTGCGTATCGGGCATCGAATCTTAAAATAAAGCCGACCGTAAACTTCACATTATTCTTTTTTGAACAGTTAACCATTTCGATAGCATCCTCAAGAGTGTGGGCGATTGGTTTCTCAACAATTACGTGTTTACCAGCATTCATACACTTTACCGATAATTCTTTATGTGTCTGTTCAGGAGTAACTATTGAGACAGCATCTACTTCTTCCTTACTAAGCAACTCATCGATGTCCTGATAATATTTAGTTGAGAACTCTTCAGCTGCTTTCTTTCCCAACTGAGTATCCTTATCTACTATAGCTACCAATTTACATAATGGATTCTCAGAAAATACGCGAGCATGGTATTTACCAAAAAATCCCGCACCCACTACAGCTACTCTTACTTGTTTCATGAGAATATACTTATTTATGGAATAATATATATTTTCTATTGTATAATAAAACAAGTTATACGAAAAATAATCGGCCTTTATGACTTAGCGCTTAGATGGAAGATATTTGTTTGTGTAGCAGCGTCAAAGTAGTATAGATTGTTTTTATCGAACTTCATCCAGACTTTTCGTCCCACGTCGTCTTTAAATCTCCAAGGTATCCTCGCTTTAATTATTTTGTCCTCTCCTAAATCTTTGTTATATAAGTCTACAATAGTCTCATTTCCTAAATACTCTATGGCATATATTTCTGCTTCAATGTCTTCAGGGTCGGTCTTATCAAAATTAATAGACACGTGTTCTGGGCGAGCACCTAATAATATTTCATTGAGTGAGAGATCTTCTATTATTTTCATTACATTTTGTGGAATCGTTATAACATACCTTCCAGCAATAACTAATTTCTTATCTTTATAAACCGCATCTATGAAATTCATTGGTGGTGAACCAACGAAGCCTCCGACAAAAGTATCTATCGGCATATGATATAATTCTTCTGGCGTAGCGATCTGTATGAGTTTACCCTGATTGATAACGGCTATTCTATCTCCCATACTCATAGCTTCAGCCTGATCATGCGTAACGTAAAGCGTCGTTACACCTAATCTTCTCTGAAGCTTAAAAAGTTCAGCCCTAGCATAAACTCTGAGTTTAGCATCTATATTGCTTAATGGTTCATCGAGTAAAAATATTCTGGGATTTCTTACTATCGCTCTGGCTAACGCCACTCGCTGTCTTTCACCACCACTAATCTCATATGGCATTCTCTCTAAGAGATGATCAATCCTAAGCAGCTCTGCTGCCTCCTTTACTTTTCTTTTTATTTCCTCTTTAGGTATTTTCATTACTTTTAAAGGAGTTGCAATGTTATCAAAGACTTTCATATGAGGATACAAAGCATAGGTTTGGAAGACCATGGCAACGTTTCTTTTCTCCGGTGCTAAAAACGTCACATCCTCATCGTCGAAATATATTCTTCCCTTATCAGGCCTCTCTAATCCAGCAACGAGGTTTAAAATCGTAGATTTACCACCACCCGAAGGCCCCAATAATACAAAGAATTCCTTGTCTTTCACTTCGAATGTTAATTCATTTGCTGCTATAACTTTTCCAAATTTTTTTGTCACGTTGTCTAAAACGACTGATACCATGCAACCACGATTAATACTACTACTTGAACGGATATTTAAAGATAATTCTTAAGAAAGCATAAAAATTTAACTCGCATCGAAAACTTAGCTTAGTACAGATCACTTGGTATTCTATTGTATAAGATGATCATTAACAAAATAAATGTCGAAAATATTTGCTTATGTTTGAATTTATTTAACTGTTGTAAAGTTTATGCTGCATTATTCCTAACGAGTAATTCTCCTCAGAGGGTTATAATATTTCATTATAATTTTTAAATCAATATATTCATCTGTATTGATTTTCTATGCCGGCGCGCTATAGCTTTTTTCTAAGTGTTAGTGGAGATGGGGTTTTTAGATTAAATCACTTCCATAGTAACATATCAATGTTTGAGTTTGCCTACTCATTAGGTTTCCATTGCATATTTCTGTTTTACTTTGCTTGGTATTTTACCATGAGTTCGCGGATAGTTTTCACAATCTCCTTCCTTTCTGGAAATTCGATTGCGCCCACGGGACAAAGTTGAGCACATGCGGAGCACCCAACAACGCAATTGAATGGATTTTCAACCCTTGGTCTTTTCTTCAGTTTATCCCATCTACGGAGGGAAGATCTGTCAGGGTTTGGGTTCTCTTCAACAGTGTATACGCCATTTTGACAAAAGTTTACACAAGTCAGGCAACCGGTACATTTATCTGTATTTATTTTTGGGAACCATGGTATTTCGCTTCGGGGTATCCCCCAGTATTTTTGTGCACACATTTTCAACCATCACTTCAAGTATTCTATGCTTTAGTAACTTGTTCAACAGCTTCTTGTACTTTTTTCATGGCCTCCTCAGTCGACATGTTCCTAAGGTCAAGTGAAATTAGTTGTCTATTTATGTCAAGCCCTTTTTCATTAAACACATCCTTGAACGCTTTCTTTTGCATTCTGGGATCGCATGCACCAATAATGTAAACAATGTCTTTATCTCCGTCTTTTAAAAAGTCTTTTAAGAACCTATCGCCGTCATCGACGCATAGCTGCGGATGAATTACGGCGTATTGTACGTCAAGTTCGTTCCTGACAAAATTTATTAACTTCCACAATTCCAACTTTGAAAATCCTGGGCATTCGCCTGTGCAGAAACACATTATGAACCTAGGCAAATTTTTTTCACTCATATTTCTTTCACTCGACTAAGCAATTTGAGTCTCAATATTTAAATTTATCATTCATATCCACGATTTCATGTGTTCGAATCCGGTCAAGCAGCTTTCATGGCTTTAAGCATAGCTTCATTGTTTTTACTGCGATGCGCGCTGCTGAGAAATCAAAGCATAATGGCATTATATGCAGCTGGCCTACTCGGGCCTTCACTTACATAGAGACTAGCCTAGTCATGTAAGTTAAGCGAAGAATCAATCAAGGAAAATATGAGAATGACAGCGATTCACCAGACAGATGATGAAGGGAGCACCCATCAGACGTTAAAAGTTATTTTTTATGGATTGAGCCCAAATGCCTATGCGGGGGGTGGGATTTGAACCCACGAACCCCTACGGGACAGGGTCCTGAGCCCTGCGCCTTTGACCAGGCTTGGCGACCCCCGCGCCTTTTGGAAGCATTTCTTTGAGGAATATTTATTTTTTGGTTGGTATAAAACTGCTTTGTTAATTATGTATAAAAGTTTGGCTTAAAAATAAATTGGTGGATGCTTTATGTTGTAGCGGCCTCGGTAGCCTAGTCGGGTGGGGCACCGGCTTGGTAAGCCGGGGGTCGCGGGTTCAAATCCCGCCCGAGGCTCAATTTACAAATATTCTTTTAGGTTACGCTAGCTGTGTTGAATGTCTAGACCGATATTTTGTGAGTTATTTATTATATTTCACTTCCTTACATCGATATTGTTGCTTTCTTTTCTTTCTTCTTAGTTGATAATTTTTTGGATAGTAGAAGCAGTGGATAAATAGATATGAGTATGATAATAATGAATATGTATCTGACGAATTCGTCGAGTGGAATTACTGCTATACCAACCTTAACTGCATTTAATGTTAGAGATGCTTGGTTTTGATTCGCTGAGATGTATTGTTCAGTCTTCATTTCTCGATACGTAGCTCTCACTAATATTGGTCCTAAAAAGTAAGTAGGTACTCTTCGAAGGATCGCTGAGCCGTCATGAGTCGTTATCTCTCTCTCGATGAATATTGACCCATAGTATGCCTCAATGATGGCTTCGGGTACGTCTTGCCCAAAAATATCATTAACGAAAACCACAATTGATCTTGCAGGAACTATTAACTCAATCATGTCTCCGTTAAATTCTTTCTCTTCAGTCAATATCTGTGGACCTGATGATAAGTAAAGACTTATTTTGTAATCGGTTAATGGCAGTTTATCTGACGTTTCGACACTCCCCTGCATCAGCCTTAACGTTCGAGACAAGTTATATTTCTCTGAATTAATGATTATCTTTCCTTCAGTTAATGGCACACCGTCTTCCCACTTAGCCACAATCTTCATTTTTGATACTGGCAGTACCACTTCTCCGTTCATCAATTCGGAGGGCTGGAATTGTCTTTCAATAATGGTAGAGCCATTAGGCCACAATGTAATTATTAGTCCATGGACCTCGTCAGGCACTGGTGGAAGTTCAATTATGCTGCCGTATCCTGAGTAAACACCTTCAGGTCCAGTTAAGTACCAATAAGCATCTTGAAGCTCACCTTCAATATCTTTAAGAAGAATTCTAACGCTACTTGTCTTAGTAATTATTTCTATTTTGCCAGATCTCTTTATAATTATCGATTCGTCAAATATTTCTAAGCCTTTCATTGATATCTTTATAGTATAGATGCCTTCGGGAAGTGCTCCTATGTTAGACTCGCCGTTAATACCGGTCATTGTCTTTAGCTTGCCTATCTCAACCAATGCGTCAGCTATCGGTTTTTTGTCTAACGAATAGACGATTATGGCAACTTTATGTACAGGCAGTTTGATAAATGAGGTTTCACCCTTACTCGGTATGATAGATAGGCTCATAACGACTTCACTTTCAGTTGGTTCAGAATAGTACCTCACGTTTACTTGATAATTTGTGATTGGTAACTGTTGCAGAATTAGTAGTCCATTACTAACATATCTATCGGAGATTCTTACTCCTGGGCCGTTTACAGAGATGTAGGCATCTATAGCTAGTCCCTCAGCATCCATAACTTGGATTACTAGGTCTCCTACATTTGTAGCAACTGAGATTAAATCAGGCACGACGCCTGAGGGATTAAGCGTAGCATGGTAACCAATCCATATCCATTTATACAATACGTCTATTCCCATCCAATTAACTCTTAATGTATGGTTCCCAGCAGGCACTAACGGGAAGATTGTCAAACCATCTTTACTGAGCTTTTTAATACCATCAAGATAGACTTCAGCTCCGACTAACTGTCTTCCTAAATGGTCAAGTGGTGATATTTTTAAATTATATAGATTTGTTTTTAACATACCATCATTTGCTAAATCATAACTAGTCTTTATTGATCGGTAGACTTCCTCGAGACCGGTATATGGAGATTCGTAAAGGACTGTTACTAGGTAATCATATTCGTCGGGGAGCCTCTCTATCAAGATAGTGCTATTTTCTGTAAAGTAGTATTCCCTCTCATAATATGTATATGTCAGTGCTTGAATCCTGAGTAGACCAGAAGGGAGCAAAGTCTCTCCCGCATTGTCCATGACTTTTAATTTGAACGTTCTGCTCGGAATTATTTTCAAGCCGCCACTAACTTTAAATCCTCTGTCAAAAGTCCAGATAGTTCCAGTTGGTAGACGCATAGTGACTTCTATGTTCGGTACTACCTCCCCGCTCGGGACGAGTTCGGGTGGTAGGTTAGACGGAAATGGAAAGACTATTTCAAAGATTGCTGAGGATTCTGGATGATTACTATTAACTACGTAGTTCGCGGCATCGAAGGCTTGGAGCAATACTTTTTTTTCGACGGTTGATATTAATGCGCGTCCGAATCCTCTCCAAGAAAACCAAATGGCAATTGACCTAATTTCTATGGGTTCTCCCACACATACTCCGTATAGGCTTAGTTTGTAGTTGCCGTATTCCTTATCACCAATGACGTATTGATTCTCTGCTTCAAGTAGATAGTTCTTTATTTTGCCCTCCAATATCATTTCTTCAATCCTTTTAATGTAAGGTTCAATAACTGATCTCTCCTCATTATTCCATGAGAGGATTGTTTTCCTATCAACTCTACTGCTGCATGCATAGTTCGTTATGTTTAATTTGACTAATCCGTCCTCGCCGAGATAGTACTCGCCGCGGTCGATGATTATCTTGAGGGGCCATGGAGGAGGTTGTGCATAACTCACAACTAAATTAGCTGAGAAGATAGTGATGAATATCAGGAAAAGTAAAGTAATTGCTGGGTTTAAATTCTTAATACGCATCTATACTTTTTTTGGCCTTTACCTGTTTATAATGCTTTATGACTGGTATCGCGTTGTAGGGAGTAAATTATTTTAGCCGGAAAATTCTGAGAGATACTGTGCAAAAACAGGGATTCACAGAGCTACTCTACCTCGACGACTCCTACTTGACAAGTTTTGAGGCAAAAGTCATAGAGACTGTTGAGGGGGGCGTAATACTGGACAGGACAGTTTTTCATCCTAGGGGAGGAGGACTAATATCTGACACCGGAGAGATTATTCACTCTAAGGGAACATCCATCGTTAAAGAAGCAGTTATGGATAACAGGGGAGTCATACATCTCCTTGAGGGACCTATTCCGAGAATAGGCGAGGTCGTTAAGGGACAACTTGACTGGGACAAGAGATATAAAATAATGAGGATGCACACCGCGCTCCACGTCTTAGCAACAATAGTCATAAATAAGACAAACTCATTAGTCACTGGAAATCAGGTAACGTCTGAAAATGTCCGTGTAGATTTTAGTTTAGCCACCTTTGACCGACAAGTCTTCGAGGAATGTATAGAGATAGCTAATGAAGAGCTTAGAAAGGGGAGGGAGGTTAGGATTACATACATGGAGAGGGATAAAGTATTGTCGACTCCAGGTTTAGTGAAGCTTGCCGATAGACTACCTCCAGATATACCAGTTCTAAGAATTGTCGAGATTGTCGGCCTCGATATACAGGCTGATGGAGGCCCACACGTGCGCAATACAAGTGAAGTAGGCGAAATAGTTTTAACCAAACTTGAAAACAAGGGCAAGTCTAATAAGAGAGTCTACTTCACATTAAAGTAACGATTTATCAATCTATCTCTATGTTTTTGCTTTCAGCCCTATTCCTCGACATTTTATTGTTGATGTCTCGCCAATCATGCCTTCTACGTTGAATGACGCGTTCAGCACCTTTTTTGAAATCTCAATGGCTGTAGCCGCGTGACTGGTAAGTTCCGTAACCCTGTATATTGATTCTCCTTCTGCAAGTGCTACCCATATGACTAACTGGTCGCCGAGGTGCTTATCAATTGGAGCACCTGTTGCTAGCTGCTTAATCATATCGTTTACAGATGTCTCCGCTACTTTCTCTGCGGGCAGTCCTTTTACACCTAGAGCGTCAAACCCCATTCTTACTCCATTATCAAGGTGCGCAACTATCAGGATGCCTGCTCCCGGATCGATAGAGCATTTAGCGTCATCCTTCTGGAGGACCTCGCTTATTGCCTCGACGTCGTTGATGCCGTTTCTCTTTATGAGATCTATTGCTCTTTTAATCATCCTGTCGCAGATGTGTTCTGGCAGATTGCATGAGTACGCAATGACTTGAACTTTAGTTAGGTTAGCGTTGGTAATCCTAATAGGTTTTAAAGACGATGCCTGCCTGGTTTTTACCTTAATGACACCCATTCCCCTCGGGTAGAATCCTCTCCTAACTAACTCTATCTCCACTCTGACACCCATTATTCTTAGAATAGGCAGTAATACATGCTGGACATAATCAATGGGCGGCGCCCATGGATTATTCGTGCCTCCCCTCAACTCAAGCTCGACTTCGCCTGGAATAAAGGTAATTACCGGAAGCAGTGACTGAAGCATTAAGGTAGTGCTTCCAGCTGTTCCGACGTCAATTACGTATCTTCCAGGTCTCGCCTCGCCGGGCTTGTAATAAATCTCCATCGAGCCTATCCTGAGACCATCGACGCTTCCTTGCGTTATATCTACTAAGCTTCTTACTGCGGTTAGGTGCTGTGGCCTTAATCCCGGTGGGTCTCTCTTCGCCCTAATATTAATGACCCTGACAGGCCTTTTTAGAAGTGCTGCAGTCGCTATTACGTTTCTTACAATCTGTCCACCACCCTCGCCTATCGAGCCATCAATTACTAATGCGTCTTCCTTGACCAGTTGTAATCACCTAATAATGATTGGGAGGAGGAGAATAAAAGGTCAAATCACTATGATTTTTTCTTTGCTGAGACAATTGAGATCACGTCTCTCGGTTTTAGTCTATACTCTGTTCCTAGTCTCATCTTTGTCCTTGCATCAATGGCGTATAGGAATGCTTCTCCTAAGTCTGAGTGTATTTTATAGGCAAGGTCTCTTGGTGTTGAGCCCCTCTTAACTAAATATACGTCGGGCAAAACTCTTCCTTTACTGTCTGTCAAAGAGTATGGGTCTTCTACTGGAAAGACTGGAATATAACCGAGGAGTCCTAAGTATGCCTTATCAATTAGTTGCTGCACGCCAGTCCCATTGTTCTTCTCCATGAATGATGCAATTCTATCAAGCGCTGTCTTCTGGACAGGTGTTAATTTACTCTGATCGATAACCTCAAATTCAGTATCTCCAGGCCTATACTTGATGTATCCTTTTTCTGCTGCTAATCTCAGAGTCTTTTCTGCCTCCGCACTGCAAGGAGTGACGTCGAAACCTGCCGCCTTGAGCTTTTCTATACCCTTTTTCGCAGTGGGGGTGTCTGCTTTATTAGCCGCGACGAGGAAGGGTTTTGAGACTCTTCTTAAATGATGAATGAATAATAGCAAGTCTGACTCCTTCCAGCTAGCTGGCCTCGAGTTGTCAAGACCTGAGAGTCTCTCCGCAGTCAAGACTGCTTCTGAATCTATTCCTAATCCTGAGAATCTTCTTGCTACTTCTTCATGCAAGGATACTTGTTTAGCTTCAGAGGCCCTCGCAATTCTTGGCCATTCCCTTTGAAGTATATTGAACATCCATCTATCCATCTCTTCCTCAACGATGAGGACGTCCTCTACAGGGTCATGCGTTCCCGGCTCGACTGGATTACCATCACTATCAGTTCCGCCAGAAGCGTCCGCAACTATTATCAATGCACTAGCCTGCCTTATCTCGTCTAAGAACTGGAGACCAAGACCACGGCCGGCATGCGCACCCCTCACCAATCCAGGACAGTCTATAATCTGTATAGGAATAAGCCTAACACCGTCTATACAGTAAGAATTAACAGGATCGTCTTTAACGCCGAGCTCCCTACATACGCAGTTATACCTTAGATACGTTACTCCCCTATTCGGCTTGACAGTCGTAAAAGGAAAATTAGCCGCTGGGACGTCAACCATAGTTAACGCGGTGAATAATGTGCTTTTACCTACATTTGCTTTGCCTACTATTCCCGCTAACTCCATCTCTTATAAGAAAGAGAAATAAACTAGTCTTTTAACTTTCATAATTATCATCCGGCCTCAATATTGAATTCAAAAAACTTCTCGTACTATTTACTTCTAATCGATTCTTTTAAGAGAGCGCCTAGTTTTCATTCTTACTCTAAATCCACAAATGATGCATCTATAAGCTCCTTGTTTATCTTTCTTAAGCTCAACTATGTGCCGCCATTCGCCACATTTTTTACAATAGGCCCATTTATTCGTAGAGTACAAGCCTACTCGACTTTTCATCCTTCATGACATAATTTTTCTAAGTAGTATTTTTCCATAGGCAGAGTAGAATAAAAATGAGAGTTCCTAACTGCTAGGTGGAGGAATAATAATATATCTCCTTAATCTGCTATAATTAGCGTTAGTCTTGGTAAATGATAGGTATCATTTAATAGTAGTTGGCGCTGGAATATTTGGATTAGCGGCTGCTTATCATTACGCAAAGAAAAGCAGAGGAGAAAAAATATTAGTTATTGACTCTCTAAGCGGGCCAGGGCAGGGGAATACGGCCAAAAGCGTCGGAGGATTTAGAAAAGGACTGTTCACTTCCAATATGAATAGGATTTTATCAGAATCAACGACTTCTTTCTTTATGGATCTTCAAGCTGGGGGATACGATTTAGGCCTAAGTCAAGTAGGCTATTTAGTCCTCTTAGACAATCAGTCCTATGAAAAATACATAGATCTAATTAGACCAATCCAAAGTAGGGGCTACGCTAAGCTATTAAGCACTGAAGAGCTATCAGATAAGATACCATTCATTAATTTGAAGTTTTCCGGAGACGAAGAAGCAGAGCTACTTGGATTAAGAGACTTTTCCGCAGCGATATATTCACCCCTCAGTGGATACATAGACGTTGAGAAACTGATAAAATATTATTATGAAGAGTTAGTAAGAATTGGTGTTGAGTTTCTCTTTAACACTAAGGTAGAAAAGCTCTTATTAAAACCTGTAAACAGCATTGGGCATCCAAGAGAACCTCTGGTTTGGCAGACGAAGAAGTTCACAGGTGTGGAGACTACAATAGGAATAATTGAGTCTGATAAAATAGTTTTATCGACGGGGGCATGGATTAATGAATTACTTGACCCGATAGGAATAGATGCTCACGTAAAGCCAAAAAAGAGACAAATATTTTCACTACTGTCCTCAGGTGGGCTGGAACAATTCTTTAATGTAGATGGACTTAATTCCTTTAATACTCTTCCTATGACCTTTATTCCGCGTGGCCCATTCATCGTTCCAAGAATTAGGGATAGAAATCTATGGGTAGGTTTGAGTGACGAAATTGGAAGGCCTTGGAAGATAGATGAGAAACCAGAAGAACATTTTTACTATGACAACATATATCCACTGTTGTCTAAAATATTTCCTCTACTAATTGGGGCGAGGCCAACATCAATGTGGGCCGGTTGCTACTCTATTAATACCATTGACGAAAATCCGATAATCTTCAAAGAATTAAATCTCGTAGTCGCAACCGGTGGAAGTGGAAGCGGAGTTATGAAGTCTGACGCAGTTGGCCGTATAGTCGCAGCATTATTGAACGATAAACCAATAGCTGAGTTATATGGAGGCGAGAAAATTGACGTCAATTCGTTAGGGATAAGAGGAAGGAAGGCAGAACCGGAAATATTAGTATTCTAGAATTTGATACAACATAAAATTAACACTTCCAATTAAAAGACCTAAATTATAGTTAAGATTCTTCAATAATAAAGGAGGGGTCCTTCAAAATACTTTAAGAACACTTCTCAATTTCTAAAATACAACTTAAATAAGAGACCTCGATAAGATACTGTAGAAATGAGTAGCCACGTACAGTCACAAAACAAGGAACTTAGATTGAGAGTTGCAGAGGCACGTCAAAGAGACGTTGGATATGGAATAGCAAGAATTGATCGTGATGTAGGCGCCTCTGCAGGACTCTCGACTGGCGATATAATTGAGATTAAGGGTAAGAAGTTAGCTGCCGCTACTCTCTGGCTTGGATACCTTGAGGATGAAAAAGACATCATTAGAATTGATGGATATATTAGGAGTAATGCAGGAGTCTCGCTTAATGATTATGTAATTGTCAGGAAGGCAAATGTGAAAGAGGCACAAATGGTTGTCCTCGCACCGGTAAACAACTCTATAAAGCCAGATGAAAATTTCACAAAACTGGTCAAGAGCAGGTTAATTGAGTATCCGATTGTACAGAAAAATGTAGTGCCTGTACTATTCTTCGGAAATTTGTTTAACTTTGCAGTGCTACAAACAAGGCCCACTGGTGTCGTAAAGATTACTCCTAAGACTAAAGTAGTGATTCACAGTAGAGCGATTCAAGAAAAGTCTCTAAGCACAAACGTGACATATGAGGATATTGGAGGACTTCAAGAACAGATACAAAGAATACGAGAAATGATTGAACTGCCACTCAGATATCCGGAACTCTTTCAAAGACTAGGCATAGACCCACCTAAGGGAGTCTTACTATATGGTCCTCCTGGATGTGGAAAGACACTGCTAGCAAAGGCTGTGGCGACAGAGGCAGAAGCAAACTTCATCCTAATCAATGGCCCAGAAATAATGAATAAGTATTACGGCGAAACTGAGGCAAAGCTTAGAGAGATATTTAGGAAGGCGGAGGAAGAAGCTCCAAGCATCATCTTCATCGATGAGATTGATGCCATTGCACCAAAGAGAAGCGAAGTTACTGGTGAGGTGGAGAAACGAGTCGTAGCCCAACTCTTAGCTCTTATGGATGGACTCGAAGGCAGGGGGCAAGTAATAGTTATTGGAGCCACAAACAGGCCTAATGCTCTTGATCCGGCGCTTCGGAGACCTGGAAGGTTTGACCGAGAGATTGAGATAGGAATTCCAGATAAAAAGGGTAGAAAAGAGATACTTCAGATACATACTCGTGGCATGCCTTTATCTTCCGATGTCTCTCTTGACAAACTTTCAGAGATAACTAAGGGATACACCGGAGCAGACCTAGCAGCGCTTTGCAGGGAGGCAGCAATGAAATGTATCAGAAGAATACTGCCTAGTATTGACTTCAATGAGGAAAGAATATCTCCTGAATTACTAAATACGTTGGAGGTAACAATGAAGGACTTCATAGAGGCTTATAAAGAAATAACACCTACGGCTCTCCGTGAAGTCGAGATAGAGACACCGACTGTGCATTGGGAAGAGATAGGTGGACTACATGACGTAAAGCAAAAGCTCATAGAAGCGATTCAGTGGCCGCTTGAATATCCAGAGAAGTTTGAAAGGCTAGGAATAAAGCCGCCTAAAGGCATACTTCTCTACGGTCCTCCGGGATGTGGAAAGACACTACTTGCGAAGGCAGTAGCAACAGAGGCAGAGGCAAACTTCATCACGATAAAAGGACCAGAGGTCTACTCAAAGTGGGTGGGAGAGTCGGAGAAAGCGATTAGAGAGGTCTTCAGAAAAGCTAGACAGGCAGCACCATGCGTCGTATTCCTAGATGAGATAGAGTCAATAGTCCCTAGAAAAGATATTCTCGACGATAGCTCAGGAGTAACTCATAGAGTTGCCAGTCAACTCTTGGCCGAGATGGATGGAATAGAGGAGCTTAGAGACGTGATAGTAATAGGCGCTACAAATAGACCTGACCTAATGGATCCCGCCATACTCAGACCGGGAAGGTTTGATAGATTAATCTATGTCCCACCACCTGATGAAAAATCAAGGCTACAAATACTGAAAATCTATACCCAAAAGATGCCCCTGGCAGAGGATGTGTCACTAGAGAAGCTGGCATCGATGACTGAGGGCTACTCGGGTGCCGATCTGGAATCTCTCTGTAGGGAGGCAGGAATGGCCGTTCTAAGAAGAGATAGAGATGCCACATATGTGACTTGGTCTGATTTCCAAGAAGCTCTCAAGATGGTAAAACCCAGCATATCACTGAGTATGTTGAAAGAGTACGAAAGATTATCAGAGACATTAAGAATCACTGAGAAGCCACTCTCGATGATTGGTTAAATAGTACGACTCATCAACAAATGTCTGATAAATAGTCATGGGAACAGATTTATGCTCATTTGTGTTGGACACGATTAGACGAAACAATGGAAAGATACTCGAGAATGCCTTAATAGACGCTTTAAAGAATCGCGGATTATCAATCAATCAAAGAGAAGTTAGACGCGTGTTACTTAAACTCGAAGTAACGGGATATATCCGAGTAACTAGTCTAGATGAGGAAAGAAAAATAATTGAGTTAATAAATAGTAAGGAGTTATCCTCCTGAAAACCACTCATCGAGTCTAGTCTCCGCCCTAGTAACCTTCGACTTTTCAAGTAAGGAATCAATTGCTTTATCTACCCTCTCCTCAGAGAAGTCATGTTCATCACATAATATCCTCTTTACCTGTTCTCTATCAATTTCTTTCCACTCTAGTGTAAACTCAATGGATACTTCGGGGTTTCTCAAGATCTCTCTAACTGCTTCTATGTCAAATTGCAGCTCTTCATTTAGTGCTACTAAAACTTTCTCTACTCTGCCATATTGTTTTATGTAATTATATGCCTTCTTAGGACCTATGCCTTTGATTCCCTCGAAATAGTCTGTCCCAATTAAGATAGCCATTTCTATTAATTCTTCCCTGCCAATATTTAGTATTGAAAAAAGCTTATCAGCATAAATAACTTCAATCTCCACCTCTACGTATTCCTTCTTGCCTGGAAGTTTACGTTTACCCACTATCGATAAGTTCCTAACGAGCCTAGGCGTTCCAAAAAGTAGAGAGTCATAATCCTGACTAGCTGATCCCCATACGTGTCCAGTTCGAGCCATGTAGGCAGCTTGGGCCTCACCTTCAGAAGGAGCAATAATATAAGGAACACCTAATGCACTCAACAAGGCTATTGATGAATCCACCATGTACTTTTCAAGGGTTGCAGATTGAGCAGCATATTTCCTAGCCGATTCTAAATCACCGGCAGCCATTGCTACAATATACTTCTCCTCAGCAGACTTTCTAAGCGCTATTCTTTTTTGTATCGTCTCTTTCTTTAGCTGCGGAGGCTGTCCATCAAAGACGTATACGGGCTTCATTCCAACTTCTAGGAAATTGACGGTTCTGAAGAATAAGCCGCTTAGGTGGCTTGTTATTCTGCCTTTTGAGTCCATTAATGGTCTTCCGTCTGGCCCCCTGATTGTCGAAATAAATTGGTAAAGAATGTTATATCCATCTATTGCTATAGGTTTATTTTTGAAAAAGTCTAGTTTAACCTTCTCGATAGCTTGTGGCGGTACGATGTCTCCTAACTTTACGCCCAATCAGTATCAATAACTACCTATTTGCTTTAACCCATAAGTCTTTTGCTTACACTTATAATAACCTGATATCTGCAACTACATTGTATCTCCTTGGAGCAACTTCCCTGACTATTTTTCCAGCAATTTCATATCTTTCTACACCTAATTTTTTTAGTTTTGATTCTACCTTGCTGACCCAATCAACCATTGAGGCTGCAAAGCCGTAAATGTGTATCGTTCCTCCCCTTCTCGCTGCCTCTACTGCATGCTCCAAATAGTTAAGAGAATCGGCGGGGTAATTCATTATTATTCGATCAGAGATCTTTCCAATTTTTGGGACAATCTCAGCAGCATCTCCAAATATTGGCTCAACCAAATTTTCCACTCTATTTATACTAATGTTACGTTTAAGATATTCATATGCTGTTGGGTTCAGCTCTATTGCTTTTACTTTTGCATTTTTATGACGGGCTATCTCGATGCTGAACGGACCTATGCCTGCAAACATGTCAATAACTAATTCGCCTTTTTTTACTTGTTCAATTAATCTTCTTCGTTCAGTTGCAAGCCTAGGTGAAAAATAAACTCTTGATACATCTAACTCGAATACGCAGGAGTTCTCTTTATGAATAGTCCATGTTCTCTCATCACCTAATAAGTGTATGAAGGTTGTAAGCCTATAAGGGCCACTGACTCTACCCTTTTCTCCAAGCACGACTTTTATTGAGGGATTAACTTTCATTATTCCTATTGCGATCTCCTTTGCCAAAGGTTCAATCTCTGCTTTAAGCTGAATGATTGCTATATCTCCAATAATATCATAAGAGGATGGTATTAGAGATAACTGTTTTTTCTCTAGTAGTTCAGTTAAAGCTTCCTTTAAATTTCTGGGCCGATATTCTTTAACAGAAAAATTAAAAAAGTCCACTCTTACATTTTCCAACTCTAACTCTATGGATTTATCAAGCTCGCTATTCTTAATAGGAAAAATTACTTTATCGCCTATTTTCAATATCTCTAATCTATAATCTATTAAATCCTTATTGATTAGAATTTTCCTGATTCTTTCGGCATCTTTCTTATCTACCTCAATTCCGATTGAAAGTTTGGATTTGTTAGGCATATCTCAGGATCTTGATTACTTGTCCAATTCCTTTTGTCCTTCCCTCCCTTATCACGAATTTATCTCCTTCTCTTATTAGCCATGGTGAATACTTGAATTCCATTATGACTTCTCCCTGCTCTCCTGGCTTCAAGTAATCACGGTCCAGCAGTGTTAGTTTAACTGTGTGAGAAATTGTATGGCAATGGAGTACTGGCTCGTATCCACTCGCAACCCTTGTTGGATGAGTTAGGAGAAGTAGATCAGCCTTAAAGCTCCATACTGCTTGAGGCATAAGTGACGCATCGCATAGGACCATGCCACGTCTTATTTCTTCATGATTAACACCTCTGATCGCTATTCCAACGATGTATCCAGCTTCTGCCTCTGCTACTCTAGCGTAGTGCATCTCAATGCTTCTCGCCTTAACGGATTTGAATGCTCCCTTCGGGTCTGGGCCTATTAATAAATCACTTCCAGTCTTTAATCTGCCTTGCATGATGCTTCCAGAGACCACGGTTCCTACACCTTCGATATTGTATACTCGATCAATGTATAGTAGGAATGGCTGGTCTATCGACTTCTCACGTGCAGGCAGCATTGAAAGTAAATCATATAAATATTCATATCCACGAAGAGTTACTGATGAGGTTTCAATTATAGGTACCACGATGTTCATTTTATCGATTACTAACTCGATGTCGTTTCTATCCTTTATTAATAAAGGAACCCTGCCTACCCTTTTTAATAATCTTGAGACCTCTTCTCTAACTTCTGTTCTTCTATCATCCGTAACCCTGTCAGTCTTTGATATACAAATTATTATAGGAAGTCCCAGGGCGAGCATTATCCCCAAGTGCTCTCTAGTTATATGTGTTGGTCCGTCATCTGCAGCGACTACTAATAATCCATAATCCACTTCCTGCCCAACTAGTCCCCTAATAGTTGTTCTCAGCCAAGGCTCATGCCCGACCGTATCAACAAAACTTATCAACTTGTCTGCCACTGACGCTACTTTTACTTTTTCTGTTTTGTCGAGAGGATTCTTCATTAATATTGGTTTTCCGTCCTTAAATCCGAGCAAAGCGAAGTGAAGGTCAGCAGAGAGATTTCTTTCTATCTCGTGAGGAAGAGTATCTAGGTAAAGCCATTTATTCCCATCGTCTATTTGCCCAGTCATTAAGCAGGCGATTAAGGTAGACTTTCCATGATTTACGTGGCCAGCCACCGCTATAACTATGTGCCTCTTCGTTAGGGATGCGTAGCTTTTTATAATCACTTTAGCAACTGTTCCATTTTCTCCGTCATATCTCTCAACCCTATCTATCACTGCGCCTACCTCAGCAGCAATAGACCTAAGAACCGCGAGGCTCTCTTCAAGTTCTATCTCAGAAAGACCAATGGGTTCCCGCTCATTTGTTACACCTAGCACATAAACAGCTAATCCATTACCTTCACTAAGTCTAGACTTCATCTGTGTAGCTAGATGCTGTCTCCTCTCGACTTTAAGATGGATTGATGGAAGTAGCTTCTCTTTGAACTCAATGTATTTGTCCTCTGCTGCTGGCAGGCTGACCTTCTTTCCCATTTTATTCGAACTAAATAACTATTATATAAGATGGGATATAGATGTATCGCTTTTCTCGAGCCTAGGACTTTTAATTCATCATACAGGCGGTCTCCCGAGTCTTTCTAGCTCTATGAGCTTTCTTTTAAGATGAATTCCGCCCCCAAACCCGCCTAGTTCTCCTGATTTTCTGACAACTCTGTGGCAGGGAATTAATATTACTGTTGGATTAGAGCCTAATGCTAGACCGACCGCTCTGTATGCTAGTCGCTTACCAATTTTCATGGCAATCTCTGAGTAGCTTCTCGTCTCGCCGTATGGTATCTTCATAGTCTCATTCCAGACTCTCCTCTGAAAAGGAGAACCAATTATGTCGAGCGGAATATTAAGACGTCTTCTCTTGCCCATTAGATACTCTGCTATCTGGTTTTTAGCCTCTTCAAGCAATTCATTTTTAGATGAGTGAATAATCATGGATCTCCTGCGAGTCAAGTCTAAGGATACGTGTCTTAGACTAGAAAAGCTTATCGCACAGACACCATAATCCGTACAGGCGATTGTTATGGTTGCCAACCAGCTATTCAAAGTGTCAAGGTAGGCCCGAAGCTTATTCATTTAAACCCGCACTAAAGAAGATTATTTAATGATTAATAAAAGGATAATACATAGAATCGCTGACCCATTTACATGAGTAGAGTAGGATTTATCGGGCTTGGACTAATGGGTAAACCAATGTCAAAAAGGATACTTCAACACGGGCATGAATTAGTAGTCTATAATAGAAGCCGCGCACCCATAGAGGAACTTGTAATGCTTGGGGCCAAGGCTGCAGAGTCACCGAAAGAAGTTGCTGAGAGGTCTGATTTCATTATTCTTATGCTTCCAGACTCTCCAGACGTAGAAAAAATAGTTTTGGGACCTAATGGGATAATTGAGGGGGTGAGGAAAGGCATAATAGTCATCGATATGTCGACGATCTCACCATTCCAAGAAATAAAAATAGCAGAGATACTTAGACAAAAAGAAGCATACTACCTTGATGCTCCAGTAAGTGGAAGCACTCCAGCAGCAGAGGCGGGAACATTAACAATTATGGTCGGTGGACCGAGAGAAGCATTTGAAAAAAGTCTCCCAATCCTTCAATGCATGGGTAAGAACATTCATTACATGGGTAATAGCGGTGCTGGTCAATTCACAAAACTATGCAACCAGATAGCAGTATCTTTAAACTTGCTTGGAGTATGTGAGGCACTCCTACTCGCTTCAAAAGCCGGCCTAGACCCATTAAAGGTCATAGAAGTAGTAGGTTCAGGTGCAGGAGCTTCATGGCAGCTAACCAACCTTGGGCCCAAAATTGTGATTAAAGACTTCACGCCGGGATTCAAGGCGGAGCATCTGAAAAAAGACTTGAGAATTCTATCAGAAGTCTCAGAGCAACTAGGAGTTCCACTTTTTGGAACGATGACTGTTTACCAACTAGTCAAATCTCTAGTAGAGAATGGCTTAGGCAAGTGTGGAACTCAGTCACTAATAACCATTCTCGAACAGTTATCTAAGCATAGAGTGACGGCTCATTCTTAATAAATGGTCTGGGGGAGGTGGGGCCGCTGGGATTTGAACCCAGGACCTCCAGCGTTCTGGAGGCTGATTATTTCTTCCCCAGGCTGGCGTCATAGCCATGCTAGACTACGGCCCCACCTGAACATCCTATATTTGATTCGTCTTAATTTATTTTATTCTTGGAGTAATCCCATAGAATCCAAATATGATCTGAAAAATTCTTATAAGCCTAAACAGTGATTAATGAAGTGATTGAAACAACAAGAATGTCCCCATAATGATCTTGAATACTTAGGCTCTCAGAAGACAGAGGGCGGAGCGAATTTATACTATCGTTGCAAGTTGTGCCGAGCAGTACTTATTATTCCTCCAGAAGGAAAACCCGTTTATATAATTAGAAATGCCTCTAATTATCAATCAAAATAGCTCCATGCCTAGCAGGCCTTGTATAGATAATCTCCTTGACTCCATATCCATGTCTTTTCATATTTTCGACCACTAGTTTTACTGCTCTATCAACAGGCCTATTAGAAGGCTCTTCCTGATTCTCATTGAGATCATACCATAACAGTCTTGACGGGCCAGCGCCACTTATTGTAAGTGCAACGTTATACTCGTCAAGAAGCATCTGCTTCTCCTCTAGCAGCACTTTCCAGTTATATGCCTCACCATAAATTCCCGCGTTTGCTCTAGCTGCTTCAACTACATAATCAAATGAAACATGCCTAAACACAGTCTTCAAGTCTCCACGAATCAGTCCTACAGTTATCATAGATATCTGAGAAATTCCTCTAATATAATTTTCAACACTGACTGACTTAGGAACGACACTCCTAGCAGAGTTTGTCGATAGTTTTTCAATGCTGGGCACAATAACGACAAGAGCTAAGTTCGATGGAGGATCTATTCTCAAAATATCTAATTTGTCTCCAGTCTTGTCAACTATATTTATTCCACCATTTAGAGATGCGGCGACATTGTCAGCATGTCCACCAGGCTCAACGCTGGAGGCGATCTCGATAATCTCAAGTGGTTTAAGCCTAAGCCCAAAAAGGGCTGAAAGAGAAACAATTGCACCTACTGCTTCTGCACCTGAAGCACCTAGTCCTTTCCTTACAGGTATTCCAGCATCAATCATTATCCTCACTCGTCTTTTTAGCTGACATCTTTTTATTAAGAGAGTAGCCGCTTTTCCTGCCGAGTTTCTGTCAGGACTAGATATCACTTCGGATGCGTATTCCCCACCTATAGCTGTTATCTCTACTCCTTCGGGACCGTCCAATAATTTAGCGCCTATCTTAAGCGAGGGCCTTTCTAACGCCATCGAAAAAACGTCAAATCCTGGCCCTAAATTGGCACTGCTTGACGGCACCCAGCACCAGACTTCAGACACGTCTAAATTTAATCATAATACTTAATGTTAAACCTTATTGAGTCTTAATAGTTAGTAATTACGTATTTTAATGGGGATAAGTTGACTCGCGGTTACACAATGCTTGAGCATACAAGCGATGCATACATCGAGGCATACGGCGAAGACTTGAAAGAAGCATTCGAAGAAGCAGGAAAAGCATTATTCGCCGTAATCATAAGAAACATAAATGAAGCAAAAAAAGAACTGAAGGTATTAGTCGAGACGGATGGCATTGATAGATACTCGCTCCTTTATAACTGGCTGGAAAAGCTACTCCTGTTATTCGAACTTGAAGGTGTAGTAGTTTCATCTATTAATATTAAAGAGTTATCTGCTGATTCTGAACCATACTACATAAAAGCTGATGTTTTTGGGGAGAAATATGACCCCAAGAGACACAAGTCAGGCATACATGTAAAGTCACCTACATATTGGCTTATGGAGTTCGGAAAAAAAGATGGTATCACATTTGTCAGATTTGTCCTCGACATATAGAATTGCCTGGGCACCAAGAAAGTTCTTTACACCAATTCACGTACTATTGCCTAGTAGTTTTGCTGGAGACGCAGCACATCCTCGAGAAAAGACGCTAAGAATAGGACAGCTCTGCAGAGCTCTAGCAATATTTCGAGTTGAGAAGCTAGTAATTTATCATGAAAACCCAGACAAACCAGATCCATCCGCTAAGATGATTAAACTGATTTTTGACTACATGAATACTGCTCCTTATCTTAGAAAACAACTTTTCCCCATGATGCAAGAGCTTAGATTTGCCGGATTGCTCCCTCCACTTAACATAGCGACTCATCCATCGTCTGAAGAACCACAAAAAGAAAATTTTGAATTAAGAGAAGGACTCGTCGTTAAAAGAGGCTCCGCCTACTTTGTCGAGGCTGGCATGTCTAAGCCAATTAAACTGAAAAATCCTAGGCGTCCGGGAAGTAAGATATTACTGCTAAGTGGAAAGATTCGAGGTAGGAATAAAGTTAAACTGATATCGCGAACAAAATGCCAATTCTTTGTCGGAACTACTACTGCCATTCATCAAGGTGATCTAAGGGAGGCAGTAAAGCCATATAGCTACTCTATAGCGACAAGCAAGAAAGGAACATCAATACTTAAGATAGCTGAAGAAATAAAGACGAAAATTAAAAGCGTTGAAACACCAGTATGCATCGCATTCGGTTCATATAAAAATGGTCTTCACGAAATAGCAGAAGCTCAAGGATATAATCTTAAAGAACTTTTCAGCGACATTGTTAATTTTATACCTGAGCAGGGGGTAAGAACCGTCAGAACCGAAGAGGCAGTGTATGCCACATTAGCTATACTAAATTATCTTTTATCTCAATAGCTAGTTCTACTTCTCTTTTTCATATAGATTATAGAAGCGGGAAGCCCCGATATTTAATCATCAATTAAAAACGGTTGACCCTTATCTCGACATCATCAGGAGCCCTACCAATACATCTTATCTAAGGCTAAAAAGCTCATTAAAAATAAATTAAACAGAACCATAATATTCCTAATTAGATAGTGTGTACCGATACATCTGCCGGGGTCCCATAACCAGGTAGTGGGGCGGCCTCGAGATCCTAAATTCCTGGTCCGGACCTGTAAGCCGCTGCCCCGGAAGGGGCGTGTGGGTTCAAATCCCACCCCCGGCGCATACTGCTGTCTATGATATAATGCTTTACACTTTTTTATTTTGCTTTTCATAGTTTGGCAGTGTTATAATCTTTTCATTAATGCATGTGTTTATTTTCTTTACGATGAAGTAATTCCAATAAAAAATTTTCATGATCTCCAGAATCTATGGCTAAAAAATAAATAATTTAAAATAACTGTCGAGTGCCACGTAGATTTAGATCGTAAAGATAATTATAGTGTAGACAAGTCAGTAATTTAACATCTCTATGTATTTGGTAAGTCTTGCTAGGGCTTGTAGTTTTTTTGCATCACCAATTCTTGAGCTCTCAATTGCTTCTCTTATTAGTTCCGCTTCGCGCCTCATGGCTCTTTTATCAACCATATATGGCCACCCAGACTTTGTTCCATGAGCATATGTATATTTCACTGGGTCTTTCCAAGATGCCTGTGCGCCGTGCACTAGGCTTGCTATAAAGGCAAGTCCCCTTATAGTCGCTGGCCCGACATCTTCAGCTAACAATAACTCCTCAAAACTATTAATTTCATCCTTTAATCTCAGTAGTAAGTCTTGATTAAATTTTCTTGGCGGCATTAAATAAAAAGGAAGACCCCGAGATCTTTTGTCCTCCTCTATATCTAATTTTCCTAAGATAGTCTGACCCTCTATTGATTTCTTAACTATTTCTAGTTCACGTTGCAACTGGTTAGGGGTCTGGTCATGAACTATATCTATGCATGTTTTCCTACATTCTTGAGAGTCAGGGCTGACCAGGTCTAGCACTATATTTGTTGTCTTATCTGATCTTATGCTGACGTGCGGCTCCTCTACTGAAAGATTATCTGAAATCCAATGATATCTACGAGCAGTTCTATCCATGATATTCATTCCCTGATTAATTACTGCATATTTGTTTAAGCTAGATAATATTATGGAATGAAAATATACATTATACGAGTCTTGTAAAGCGTTGTTATCAACCCTGCATGTAAGTCTTGAAGCCTTCTTGAGCATATATGTCTGCTCATCGTCAATAATCGCATTCATCTTTAGCTGATTAATCTCTTCAATGACGCTTTTCATGTAGCTTCCCTTACCTCCTAAAATCACTACACCAAGATTAGAATCAATGAGTGCTTTTTTAAGAGCGAGAAGCGTTACAGTTGTCTGCCCACTAGTATTCCATTCAAACCCTAATACACAGGCTAGGCAGCTGAGCCAGTGTGTATCGGCGAGTCTATTTACAAAGACATCAGGTCCATATTCATGAATTATCCATCTCGCAATCTCTCTACTTAAAGTAACCATTTCATTAAAGTGAGGTACTGGTCCATTAACTAGCCATAGCTTAGCCTCTCCAGTTCTCTTCACATCTCTTACAATTAAGTAGAAAATGGTCAGATGTTAACTTTTCTAAACCCAGCGTAACCCATAAATAAAGACGTACATTTAGTACTACAATAATGAGGATAAACTTCTTTTTAAAATGCTCCTCTTGTGGAGAAATATTAGACCAAAAAGACCCCAGTCTTAAATGCCCGAAGTGTAAATCACAGCTCGTAGTTGACTATGATTATGAAGCCATTAAGGAACAAGTAAGACATATTTTTGATGGACAGGTATCGACGATATGGAAATATAGACCCTTACTTCCCTTGATTAATGAGAAGAATATTATAAGTATTGGTGAGGGAGGAACCAAAATTTTAAGAGCAAGTAAATTGGCATCATACCTCGATATTGATAAGCTTTTTTTAAAAGTTGAAGCATGGAATCCAACGGGTTCGCAAAAAGACAGACAACTATCACTTGCCATTTCAAGAGGACTTGAGCTTGGATATAAAATATCTATAACATCCTCATCTGGTAATGTTGGCGCATCGGTTGCAGCATATTCTTCTAAGGCCTCAATATTGCCATTAATAATGGTGCCTAACATAGCACCTGAAGAGAAACTAGCACAGATTATAATGTATGGTGGAGTAGTGATTATGTTGGATACCCCTAGCAATATCGAGGTGGCCTCATTAGTGGAAAAAATAGTTGAAAAATTTCAAATATATGATGTTGTGACAGCAGGGACTCATAATCCCTACACTGTAGAAGGAGGAAGAACAATATCCTATGAAATTTATGAACAATTGGGCCAACTTCCCGACGTAGTCATAGCACCAGTTGGTGGAGGAGGACTCTTAGGATCGATGTGGAAAGGATTCAAGGAATTAGAAATTTTGGGTCTAGTGAAACGCAACGAACTGCCGAGAATGATAGGTGTCCAAGCCTCAGGATGCGCACCGTTCGTTCAAGCAATCAAAGAAAAATGGGATATAAAAAAAGTATTTTCAACACCTTGGGGTGTCATTAATACGATTTGCAATGCAATTGCTGATACTATTCCTCTAGATGCGTTACATGCGTTACCAGCTGTTAGGGAAAGTGACGGTACAGCAATAGCCGTAAATGACGACGAAACTCTTGAGGCAGAGTATAAATTATCTTCGTTAGAAGGAATTTTTGCTGAGCCTTCAAGCTCTACTACGATAGCTGCATTGAAAAAGCTAAGGGAAGAAAAAATTATCGATAGAGGAGAATCAGTATTATGCATGATAACAGGAACAGGATTTAAAGATTTACGCAGCATAATGAAAATAAAGGGCAAATTTGTTAGGCTTCAACCAAATCTAAACAATGTGATAAATTACATTGAACGTGAGTTTATTACTAAAAATAGATAAGGATGATTTATTTTTATTACTTCTATAAACTTTATATCTTCGCGGCAATTTAATTTTCAGCATGGAACTCTTAGTCCTTTCAAAAAAAGATCTCGAGAAAGTATTAACGATGAAGGATACTATTGATGCAGTCCAAGAAGCATTTAGAGGTCTGGCATTGGGTGAAGTCGAGATGCCAATGCCGTATATCATTGATGTTCGTAAACATAATGGTGTCTGGGGAGTAAAGTCAGCGCTTATAAATAATCTTGACGTTGTCGGAGTGAAGCTTAGCAGCGGGTACTTTGAGAACCCAGTAAAGCATAACTTACCAAGCATCACGGGAGTAGTAATTCTGGCAGACGCTAAACTAGGTATTCCACTAGCAGTCATGGATGCACTTACAATCACCGCATATAGAACAGGCGCAATAGCAGGCGTAGCCGCAAGATTTCTGGCAAGAAAAGACTCAGAGATTGCAGCAGTTTTTGGTGCCGGTGTCCAAGGCCGAACACAACTCTTAGCATTGTTAGAAGTATTAAATTTAAAAGAAGTACGAGTTTACGATATTATTCCTGAAGCGAGTGTTAAATATGCCAAAGAAATGAGCAGCAAATTAGGCATAGATGTAAGAGCAGTAAAATCCGTAGAAGAGGCTCTCAAAGGAGTTGACGTCGTATCGACCGCAACACCTTCAAAAACACCATATATTAAATCTGAGTGGATTCCAGCTGGAACTCATATAACAACTGTTGGGTCTGACCATAAAGGTAAACAAGAATTAGATTCGCAGATATACTACAAGTCGAAAGTCGTGGTTGATAAGAGAGAAGTTGCACTAGAGAAGGATTATCTTAAGCCTGAATTGATTTACGCTGAGTTGGGTGAAATTATTGCTGGTAAGAAAGTTGGTAGAACATCGATGGATGAAATAACGATTATGGATTCGTCAGGGCTAGGTATTCAGGATGTGGCCGCCGCACTTGTAGCATACAGGCTTGCCAGAGAAAAAAATTTAGGTACTTATATCGAATTCGCATAAAATTCCCAAATGGCAGGATTTTTATTTTATATATTTCATCAACATTAGAATATTCAATGAATAATGTTTGCTTTTTTTAATGCATTTTGTAAGGCCTCTGCAAAAGTTGTTTTAGTCAGTTCTTTTGGATTTATTTCTGATATGTATGCAACTCGCTTATCATAAGGTATGTAGCCTAAAAATGGAACGTTTAATTCTCTTGCCAAATTATAAGTACCTCCAAAATCATTATCCAATACCATATTCTCAATCAATCCTATTATTTTGACGTTCATGTCAATGAAGAAGATTGCTGCTCGTTTCACAACCTGTTGGGCTAATCTTGATGGTGTAGAAACCAGTATTACTCCTCTATTATTCTTGATATAATTTATTGCCGCCAATGACTCATCCCCAGTACCTGGCGGAAGGTCAATTATTAGATAATCAAGAGTCCCAAAGTCTGTAATTGCTAATAATTCTTTAATGATCTCTCTTTTTGCCATCCCACTGAGTGGTAATGGTGAGTCCTTCGCAAAAAACCCTATAGACATTACTTTTAAATTATTTATGGACGGTGGTACCAGTCCGTTTTTCTCTTCTTTCGGCAATTGTTTGATATCTAAAATCATTAAAGATGAAGGACCATGCATATCAAGATCCAAAAGCCCGACTCTAAATGAGTTGCCGGTAAGTATCAGTCCCATTGTAGTAGCTATCAGGCTTTTACCTACACCTCCTTTCCCACTACCCACGAAGATTGTAAATGAAATATTTCTTAGTCTTTTCCAAATAAGGAACTCTCTATAATCAATTTTATCTTGGTTGTAACTCAATATCAATCACCTTTACTCCTCTACCACATAATATCTTAAGGTCTCTACTTCCACAAGAAAAGCACTTTACGTAAGATGAGAGCAGTTCAGGAATAAAGTGAATCATTTCCCTCTCCTCATCATTTAGTGTTTTTACTAATTCCTTGAATGTATATGACTTTCCGCATGATTCACATTTTACTAATGCTTCTTCAATTATCGTTGAGAATTTAGCATTTCTAAGTTCAGTGCCGGACAATAGTTCTTTAACAAGCTCGGCTAAGATATTTTTATCAAACATCGATAATTCACCGATAGCTATTTTGAAACTAGTTATCTTGAATCCCTTGACTAAATATACCTCCCTCAATGAATCAACTATTCCTGATGCTACTGTAAACTCATGCAATTTTATCTATTATATTCACTTTCTTACTAAAATATATTATCTTATATACAATTATATTCAATTCTATACCGCATGAAAGATGCGTTAATCTATAAATTGAAGCTAATATATTTTTTAAATGATACTTAAATTGAGGACGACACAAATCGCGTTAACATCGTTATTACAAAAAGAAAAAGAAGCAGAGACTGCGGATTTAATTATTAAGCTTGGAGGAGAAGGAATAAGAAAATGCTATCAATGCGGCTCCTGCACAGCCATATGTCCAATATCAGAACATTACATGATAAGTTTCAGAAAATCAATTAAATATGCACAGCTTGGATTAAAAGAAAAATTATCAAGCGACCTTACACCGTGGCTATGTTATGCATGCGGAGAGTGTAGCAATTCTTGTCCAAGAGACGCGAACCCAAGCGAACTAATGATGACTCTAAGGAGATACTTGACGATGATTTATGACTGGACTGGAATATCCCGTTTACTATATCTAAACAGTAAGATATTATTGTCCGCGATTATATCATTGTCAGTTTTGACCGGTATTATTATTTATTTTTTGCATGGACCCATAATTACTGACCGAGTGGCCTTAGCCACTTTTGCACCCGTCGAGTTGGTCGAAGCTACTGGCCGGTTAATTTTTGTCAGTTTAGCATCCATACTTTTACTAAATACATTCAGAATGTACCGTTTATCATCGAGTAGAATAAAGCTTTCATTAGGCATTTATATTAAAGAATTTTTCAAAACGTTCCTGCCTAATTTCTTAACCCAAAGATTTTTCAAATATTGTAGTGAAAAGAGGTATTGGGTAGTTCACTTATTAATATTTTATGGATATGTAGCTTCATTAATATTATTCGAAGTGTTGCTCTTCATAACACATTCAAATGACCCATTCTTATTTATTTCGCCCCTCAGCATAATTGGATTATTCTCTGCATTTTCAATAACCTATGGAGGATTTGTTGTAATTCACGGACGTGTTAAGAAAACCAAACCACTATGGAAATATTCGCATCCTACTGACTGGATGTTCATTATTTTATTAATCTTAATCTGCCTGACTGGACTCCTGACTGGAATATTTAGAAGCATCGGCTGGTCTATAGCTACATATATGGTTTTTTCCATCCACCTAATGATAGTTGTACCCTTCCTCATACTAGGCGTCCCATTTACAAAATGGTCTCATATTGTTTATCGCCCCTTTGCTCTGTATTTTGGAAGGCTTAATGAAATTCGTCAATCGAAAATCCAGGAGGTAGTGAGGTTGTGAAGGCAACACCGTACATATCGTTTAAAGATATTAACAGAGAAATAATAGAGCTGGGCGGAAAAGGTATTTTCAAATGCTATCAATGCGGAGCGTGTACTGCAACCTGTGCAATAGCCGAGGGCATGTTCATAAGTTTTAGACGAGTTATCAAATATTCCCAGCTGGGTTTAGTTGATAAACTGCGGAGAGACCTTGTGCCTTGGTTATGCAATGTACATGGAGATTGCATCGAGGCGTGTCCAAGAAATGCGAATCCATGCGAAATATTAGCATCTCTCAGGAGGTACCAAAGTGTACTTTACGACTGGACTGGTATATCAAGATGGTGGTACTTTTCAACACTAAAGAAAAAACTTTTAGCAATAATTATCCTATCAGGAATATCCATTCTCGGATTGTTATCACTATTCTCAACATCAATAATGAATTACTTATCAATGAATATTTTTGTAAATTTGCCTAACTTGTTGCCAATTGGACTATTAATTGTCTTACTTTCAATCAGTCTTTTAGTAAGTAATGGCTATAGAATGTATAAATTTGTCGGTGGTGGTAAGGAATATACCGTTAGATTCTTCGATGCGTTAAAAAGAGTATTGAGTTTCTGGATAAAAAGCGAGAATGAAGCCATGAAAATTCCTGACAAGAGAATTAGAATTCTAGAACATATGTTCATTCTTGCAGGCATTATAATGTACATATTTTTAGTCTTGTTATATTTAATTTATCCAATAATATACTCATTGAATCCCTATAATTACGTATTGATGATTGGGAGATACATTGCCGCAATCATGCTAGTGGTTGGTGCTGGTCTTCCTTTCGTGAAACGAGTCAGCAAATCTCAGAAGATTCATTGGTATTATAAGTTATTTAGACACTCGACTGACTGGGTAGGACTTGGATTCGTCTTTGCAATTGGCTTAACGGGCTTATTAATGAATATCTTTAATGATCTGCATATATATTCCCTAACTTACGTAGTTTATGTTATACATATAGGAATCGTCTTCCCATTCCTTATTCTTGAAGTACCTTTTGGTAAACATAATCATTGGTTGTATAAGACAATTGCTAATTATGTGAGCGCAAGAAGAGGATTGATTAGGGGTGAAATACTTGAGTAAACCCGTATTAGTAATCGGTGGCGGAATCAGCGGAATTCAAGCCACAATAGACCTCGCCAAGCATGGAGTTGAGGTGTATTTAGTCGAAAGAAATCCAAGCATTGGTGGAAAGATGGCACAGCTCGATAAAACGTTTCCCACGCTTGATTGTGCGTCATGCATCTTAACACCCAAGATGGCGGAAGTTCTGAGATATAATAACATTAAGTTATTGACCTATTCAGAAGTGCAAGAAGTAAAAGGAAATGTAGGAGACTTTACTGTAAAGATTTTGAGGAAACCACGTTATGTTGATTGGGACAAATGCACTGGATGTGGAACCTGCACGGAGAGATGTCCAGTTAAGGTTCCGGACGAGTATAATGTAAAACTTGGACAAAGAAAAGCTATTTACATCGAGTATCCGCAAGCCGTGCCGCGTAAAGCCCTAATTGACTATTCGCATTGTCTAAGGCTTAATCCGCCGCCAGATTTAAAAGAAAAAGCAAAAGGAAAGCCGCTTTGCGGAGCTTGTGAAAAAGTCTGTCCAACTAAAGCAATTGATTATAATCAACAACCAGAAATCATTGAACTCAACGTAGCTGCTATAATATTGGCTACTGGATTAGAACTTTATGACGCTAGCAATATACCTGAATACGGATATGGAAAATATCAAAACGTCTATACCAATCTAGAATTTGAGAGAATAGTGTCATCAACAGGGCCCACCAATGGAAATATAATTAGGAGGTCTGATGGAAAACCACCAAAGAGGATAGCTTGGATACAATGCGTAGGTTCAAGAGACGTCAGATTTAATCATTATTGCTCCGCATTTTGTTGCATGGCGGCGACTAAACAAGCGATCCTAGCAAAGGAACTCTTGCCCGAAGTGGATACAACCATTTATTATATGGATATGAGGGCATTCGGAAAGGGATTTTATGAATTTTATAAAAGAGCTATGACAGAGTTTGGTGTAAAATATGTTAGAGGAAAAGTAGTAAAAATAACTGAAAGACAAGACAATAAAAATCTATTACTATTTTATGAAGACACAATTCACAGCTATATGAAAAAAGATGAATTTGACATGGTGGTCTTATCCGTAGCGGTTAGACCAAATAGAATTACTGCGGCTCCCGTAAAGACGGATAAGGGGGGCTTTATTCAAATTATGGATCCTTACATGGATACCGTTACATCTACTACTGAGGGAATATTCGTAATTGGTGGTGCTGCAGAGGCTAGGGATATTCCCGACTCTGTGACTATGGCTAGCTCGGCGGCAATAAAAGCATCTACAATTGCTAAAAAATGTGTAGTAGAGCAAACCATCATCACTTCTGGTGAACGAGCATGATTCAAGAACCTAGAGTGGGAGTGTTTATCTGTCACTGCGGCCATAACATCGCTGCTAAAGTGGATGTAAAACAAGTTGCTGACTATGCAAAAACTCTCCCAAACGTGATTGTAAGCCACCACTATGTATTCATGTGCTCAACGGTTGGTCAAGAATTGATAAGAGAAGAAATAAAAAAACATAATTTAAATAGAGTTGTCGTTGCTGCCTGTTCGCCATCGATGCATGAGCCTACATTTAGAACCGCAATAGAAAGTGCCGGACTAAATAAGTACCTACTTGAAATGGCAAATATTAGGGAGCATTGTTCGTGGGCTCATTCAGACAAAGAGGCAGCCACTGAGAAGGCCAAGGATTTGGTCAGGATGGCTGTTGCAAAGGCTAGTCTCCTAGAACCACTAGAGGAAGAAGAATTTCCGGTAAGTCCGACTGTCTTGGTTTTAGGCGGAGGAGTGGCAGGGATGAGGGCCGCGATCGACTTGGCGGAGTGGGGATTCAACGTATACTTAGTCGAGAAAAACCCTACTCTGGGTGGTAGGGCAGCACTAACTGGTTGGCTGACTAATAATAGGAGAGGCGCCGATGTCGTAAATAATTTAATCAATAAAATTGTAGATAATAAGAATATTCATGTATTTACGAACGCTGAGCTGGTAGAGTTTAGTGGTTTTCCAGGCAATTTTAAGGCAAAGATAAAAGTAAATCCTAGATTTGTAAACGAAAAGTGTATTTTATGTGGTGAATGTGAGATCGAATGCCCGATTGAAGTGTCAAACGAGTATCAATATGGATTGTCGAGAAGGAAGGCAATCTTTTTCCCCTTCAAGGCAGCTTATCCACCGATATATGTCATAGATCAACGAGTATGCATTAAATGCGGAGAATGCGTTAAAGCTTGCCAGTATGGGGCCATTAATTTGGCTGAGCAGTCTTTAACGCTGGATTTAAATGTAGGGGCGATAGTTATTGCCACCGGTTATGATCCATACCATCCGCCAAAGGGAGAGTATGCGTATGGTCTGCACAATAACATAATAACTTTATTCCAGCTGGAAAGACTCTTAGACGAGGATGGACCAACTCAAGGTAAATTAATTATAGGGGGAGCAGTACCTAAAAGAATTGCCTTTATTCTCTGTGTAGGGTCAAGAAATACTACTCCAAGTTCTAAAAATTACTGTTCAAGAATGTGCTGTACTTCTACTTTGATAAATGCAATTAAAATAAAAGAAAAATACCCCGATATAGACGTTTATGTTCTTTATCAGGATATTAATACTTATGGAAACGATGAAACCCTTTATGAACAGGCAGGCGAAAAACTGGTTAAGTTTATTAAGTTTGAGAAGCCTCCAACTGTGGACATCAGCCCTGAAGGCATAGTCATAGATGTCTATGAAACCACTATACAAGAGGAGATTAGCATTCCAGTTGACGCCCTTGTTTTATCCGTAGGTATGGTACCTAGACGAGACCAAAACGAACTAATCGCTACTACGAGGGCTAGTTGCGGAGAAGACGGGTTTATTAGAGAAGTACATCTAAAACTGAATCCTGTAGAGGCACCAACTCACGGCATATTTCTCGCAGGAGCCGTGACTGGCCCTAAAAATATAATAGAGAGCATCAGGGCCGGAAGCGCGGCCGCCTCTAAAGTTGCGACTTTACTATCAGAAGGGAAGGTTAGAACTGAGCCCTTTACCGCAAATGTTAATGAAGAGAGATGCAGTGGCTGCAGAATCTGTGTTGGACTATGTCCATATAAAGCCATCTCTCTTCGAGAAATTAATGACAGAATGGTGGCTTACGTTGAGAGGGCATTATGCATGGGTTGTGGTACTTGTTCAGCTGCTTGTCCATCAGGTGCTATGCAGCAGTATGGCTTTAAAGATATTCAGATCATGGCTCAGGTAGTAGCAGCAACTGGAGGTGGAATTAAGTGAGTACAAATAATTACGAGCCTAGAATTGTCGTGTTTGCTTGTAATTGGTGTTCATATGCCGCCATAGACTTGGCTGGAACAAGTAGAAAACTGTATCCCCCTAACGTTAGGGTCATTAGAGTTATGTGTTCTGGACGTGTAGATCCACAGTTTGTTTTAGAAGCATTTAAGAATGGGGCTGACGGCGTAATTGTTGCAGGATGTCGCCCCCCATCAGACTGTCACTACATTAATGGAAACATAAAGGCACTCCGAAGATTTACTCTCTTCAAGAGGCTTTTAGAAGAGTTAGGAATAGAAAAAGAAAGATTTAGACTTGAGTGGATCTCGGCTGCTGAGGCTGATAAATGGGTCAGAGTAGTTAATGAAATGCTTGAAGAATTAAGAAGGTTAGGCCCATTGAAGGCGGAGGCAGTTAGTGTATGAATAATCGCCCTAAAGTTGCATTTTATTGGTGTGCAAGCTGTGGTGGATGTGAAGAAGCAGTGGTAGATTTAGCCGAAAAAATAATTGATGTAGTAAGCCTAGTCGATATTGTATTCTGGCCAGTCGCAATGGACTATAAACTAAGCGATGTGGAGGCTCTGCCTGACAATTCAATAACAGTGAGCTTCATTAACGGAGGAATTAGATTGTCCGAGCATGAAAAAGTTGTAAGACTCCTCAGACAGAAATCAAAGCTAGTAGTAGCATATGGAGCATGTGCATGCTGGGGCGGCATCCCGGGACTAGCTAATCAATATTCGCGTGAAGAGATACTAGAAAGAGTCTATCTTACTACTCCAACTACTGCAAATCCCGAGAAAATCATGCCTCCGCAAGATGGCTACGCTAAATTAGGTGACGTTAAGATTGAGGTGCCGACATTTCTGCCTGAGCTTAAGCCACTCGATGAAGTAATCGATGTGGATTACTATATTCCTGGATGCCCGCCTACCCCAGAAGTGACTTGGAACGCAATAAATGTATTACTATCAGGAAAGCTACCAGATAAAGGCACAGTAATAGGGGCAAGCAACCGATCCCTATGCGATGAGTGTCCTCTAAATAAAACGAAACCCGAAAATGTACTTATAAAAGAATTCAAAAGAGTTGTTAACTATTCTCCAAGGGCAGATACTTGTCTTCTAGCCCAAGGATTACCGTGTTTAGGACCGGTTACTCGTGGAGGCTGCGGAGCCTTATGCGTAAAGGCGAATATGCCTTGCACTGGATGTTTCGGGCCTCTTGAAAATATTCACGACTATGGAGGAAAAGCGTTATCATTTCTAGCAAGCATACTTGATTATGAAAACGAAGAAGAAATAAAGAGGGAAATCTCAAAGCTTCCAGATGTTTCTGGATTAATTTATAAATACACACTTCCAAAATCTTTATTAAAAAATCTTCTACGGAGTGTTAGAAAATGAAGGAAATAATAATCGATCCTATAACTAGACTTGAGGGACATGGCAAAATAATCATAGTCATGAATGATGAGGGGAACGTGGAACGCGCATATCTTCACATTCCAGAGCTCAGAGGATTTGAAAAGTTTGCTGAGGGAAGAGCTGTCGAGGATATGCCTCAAATAACCTCGAGAATCTGCGGTGTATGTCCAATGGCACACCATATGGCCTCGACAAAAACCCTTGACGACCTTTACAAATGTAAGCCCACAATAACAGCGAGAAAGATCAGGGAATTAATGTATAACATATTCATGCTCGAAGATCATGCATTACATGTATATTTACTCGGCGGACCTGACTTCATAGTAGGGCCAACATCCTCAAAAGAAGAAAGAAACATAATTGGAATAATCAATAAAGTAGGCAAAGAGAATGTCTTGAAAGTAATTTCAATGCGTAAAAAGCTACGTGAAATAAATTTGATGCTTGGTGGAAAAACTATACATCCGGTTTCAGGCGTACCAGGGGGCGTATCCAGGCCAATTAATTCTGATGAGCTGGAAAAAATTAAGCAAGTTGCAAATGAGTCTATCGAGTTCGCTAGATTTACCCTAAAGCTATTTAAAGACATAGTACTAAGTAACGACCAGTACCTAAATCTAATTACAAGTGAAGCATACACTCATCGAACATATTACATGGGACTCGTAGACGAAAAGAACCGTCTCAACTTCTATGATGGAAAAATCCGAGTAGTGGATCCGAGAGGTAATGAATATGCTAAATTCGATGTACATCAATACGCTGAATACATTGCTGAGCATGTCGAGCCATGGACTTATATTAAGTTTCCATTCCTAAAAAATTTTGGATGGAAAGGATTCGTTGACGGTGAGGATAGTGGAATTTATAGCGTAGCACCACTAGCAAGACTTAACGTCTCCGATTCTTTACCAACACATGAGGCACAAACAGCGTTTGAAGAAATGATATCGATGCTAGGAAAACCCATTCATCACACGTTAGCAAATCATTGGGCCAGAGTCGTCGAGATGATTTATTCAGCTGAAAGAATTCAAGAATTAGTAAACGATCCAGACATACTTGACTCGAATATTAGAAATATTCCAACCAGTGTTCCAAGCGAAGGTATGGGGGTAGTTGAGGCACCGAGAGGCACGCTCATCCACCACTATATAACAGATGAGAGGGGAGTGGTAAAACAAGCAAATCTAATAGTAGCTACACAGAATAACGCTGCTAGAATCGCGTTATCAATAGATAAAGCAGCTAAGCACTTGATTCGTCAAGGCCAAGTAAATGAAGGCTTACTAAATATGGTCGAAATGGCGTTCAGAGCATACGACCCATGCCATGCATGCGGCACACATACACTGCCAGGTAATATGCCATTCGCAATGTACATTTATGACACGAATGGAAAACTACTTAACATAGTCAAGCATAATTTATAATCAGCCGTGAAAATTACTGTTCTTTTCCTAGGTAATCCGATTTTTAGCGATGACGCAATAGGCATAGAGGTTGGGAGGCGACTAATCAATGATTTAAAAAAAATAGGAATTGACGTGTATATTTTGGAAAGAACAGGACTCTCGTTAATAGATTACATAGTGGGATATGATTTAGTCATTATTGTCGATAGTTTTAAAATCAATCAACGACCTCCAGGAGAAGTAACTTTAAGTAACTTTTTACATTTTTCACTGCCTATTTTTTCTCCCCACTACGCCGGAGTATCAGAAGCATTAATGGTTAGTCAAGCATTAGGCATTAGGAATAATTCAATCTACGTAATTGCTATAGAGGTTTACGATCCATATACATTAGGCGAGGGGCTTTCAAGAGAAATTGCTGACAAAATCGAAAAAATCACGAGCGATGTCTACGGTCTGATAATGAATATAATTAATAGAGTTGTTGATAAGAAATGCAATCAAGAATAAATAATATCCATAATGTGTTTAGAGATAACCGAGAGATTGTTTCTCCACTAATTAGTTTAATAAAAAAATACGCTGAAAAGATCATGAGTGAACAGTTGGGTAGTAGGACAGTTATTAAGATAATGCATTTCTGCGGTACACATGAATGGACAATAACTCATTATGGTTTAAGGAGCATATTGCCATCAAACATTGAACTTGTAGCCGGTCCAGGCTGCCCAATATGTGTCGTCCCTTCCTACTACATTGATCTTTCAATCAGACTTTCATTGGAAGGATATACAATTTATACGTATGGTGATGCGCTTCGACTTCCATCTACAAGACTAAAAACATCTGCAAGATCACTACTCGAGGCGAAAGCAATGGGAGCAGACGTTAGGGTCGTATATTCTTTCTTGGATGCTGTAAAAGAAGCAGGAACGTCAGGGAAGGACAGCATCTTTCTTGGAATTGGCTTCGAGACGATACTACCAGTATATGGTTCTCTTTTTCAGAGAAGAGTGGTGCCGGAAAACCTTAAGTTTCTGAGTCTTGTTCGGCTCACTCCTCCTGCAATGAAGTTCACCATAAAGCTGTATAGAGAAAGAGGTTTATTACCACTAATGGGAATCATAGCGCCTGGACATGTATCAGCAATTATAGGCGGAGAAGAGTGGCGATTTTTACCTGAGGTATTTGGACTACCAGTGGTAGTTGCTGGATTTGAACCTGTTGATGTCTTGCTATCTATTGCATTGCTCTTAAAAATGATTTATAATAATAAGCCTAGGCTTGAAATCGAGTATAAAAGATTGGTCAAACCGAGTGGGGATGTGCATGTCAAGAATATGATTAGGGAAGTTTTCCAGCCAGTATATGCTGCGTGGAGAGGAATTGGAATGATACCTAGAAGTGGGATGAGGCTACGGCCAGAGTTTAGAAAGCTTTACGATGCCCTTGAATATTTCGGCATTCCAGACATCTCTCCGACCGAGTATGTCTTGACACATGCTCATTACGGAGAGCCGGGAAAATATGACATACCTCCCAACTGCAGGTGTGGTGAAGTAGTACTCGGTATTTCTAAGCCTACTGATTGTCCGTTATTTATGAAATCATGTACACCAGAATCTCCTTGGGGGCCATGCATGGTCTCGACGGAAGGGCCTTGTAACATATGGGCAAAGTATGGCGGATATAGAGAATACCTAATCAATGAGAGGTGATGAGAATGTGTTGGGGCACGCCTGGAAAAATATTAGAAATAAACGATAGTGATAAAATAGCGAAGGTTGATTTTGGTGGCATTATTAGGGAAGCAATCATTGGAATAGAGGATGTGAACGTAGGGGATTACGTCATGGTTCACGCTGGCGTAGTTATTGGCAAAATGAATCCAGTAGATGTTGCGTTAAACCTGATGATATATACAGAGCTGGCTGAGACTAATTATACAGAAATGGGACTTAGCAGTGAAGAAGCAAAGACAAGGGCGAGAAAAGATCTGGAAAATATGTTAGCAAAACTAGGGATTGATCCAGTCATTATCGATAATTTGAATAATAATGAAGAAAAAGATGATGAGGAAATTCAAGTTGAACAGAAAAACCAATTAGAAATTCCTGAGACTGCATTTAGAAAAACTTACAAGATATCTCTATCAGATACTGATTACTTACAAGTTATGCACTATACAAATTACTTTAAGTTTTGTGAAAGATGTCAACAAGAATTATTATCTAGTGTGGGTTTTGGATACTCAGTACTTATCCACAAGTATGGATGCTTCATTCCCACAGTTGAGACCGGTGGAAAGATACTTGCACCAGTAAGGCTAGACAATGAAATTGAAGTAATTGTATGGGTTGAAGATATAGGGAAAAAACACGTAAGGTTCCGAAACTTGATCTTGAATAAGACAACTGGAAAACTGGCCGCAGACATATACACAATAGGCGTATGTACTGATACCTCCATAACAGAGTCAACCGAGCTCCCTGAAGAATTCGCCAAAGCTCTTGAGCCATTTATCTTCAAGAATGAAAGAGGTGATTGATAATGAATAACGTCACAATGCTTCACGGCGCGGGCGGAAAATACATGTTACAATTCATTCGCCAGTATGTTTTAAAGTATTTTGGCGATTTAGGCAGAAATATAGATGTCCCACTATATCTTTTAGAAGATTCAGCGATTATTAACGGCATAGCTTTTACTACAGACTCGTACACTGTATACCCATTATTCTTTCCCGGAGGGGATATCGGTAGAATGGCAGTTTGTGGCACTGTTAATGACCTTGCCGTTAAAGGAGCGACAAAGATACTAGGGATCTCATGCGGCCTTATAATAGAGGAAGGAGTTGAACTTGCTATGATTGAACAAATATTGAACAGTATGAGAACTGCTTCAATTGAAGCTGAAACATCAATAATCACAGGAGATACGAAGGTAGTGGAAAGAGGACGCGTCGACAAATTATTAATAAACTGCTCAGGAATAGGAGCCCCCGAAAAAGAGCTGTTTCATAATTATGAAGTAATTAGAAGGAGTCGTGGAGATTCCTCATCTATGTGGCTGATTAATAAGAATATTCGTCCAGGTGACAGATTGATTCTGAATGGGCCAATCGGCGACCATGCAGTAGCTATCTTATCTGCTAGAGGAGAACTTGGCATTAAATCAGAAGTAAAATCAGACGTTGCCCCACTGAACAAACTAATGCGAGAAGCATTAAAGACCGGTGGCATCACTTGTGCCAAAGATCCTACAAGGGGAGGCATGGCTGGCCTTCTAAATGAGTGGGCGGAGAGCACAGGACTTGGATTTATTCTTCATGAGGAGGCAATACCTATAAGTCCCGCGGCAAAAGCGGCCTCTGAATTATTAGGAATTGATATGCTAGAGGTTGGGAATGAGGGGAAAGTCGTCATGTGTGTAGTTAATGAAAAGGCAGAAGAGGTACTGGCTTCGATTAAAAAAAATGGGTGGAGACATGCAAGTCTAATTGGGTATGTCACTGATTCCTTTAAAGGCGTAGTCTTAGAAACATCGATAGGTGGTAAAAGAATAATTCCACCACCAGTTGGAGACCCAGTACCTAGGATATGTTAGGAGCCGTCAAGTTAATAATTTCAGGAATCGTTCAAGGTGTAGGTTTCAGACCAGCTATTGCCAGAATATGCCATAAAATGGGTATCAATGGATACGTAAAAAATCTTGGTGGAGGAGAAGTCGAAATATGGATTGAGGGAGAGCCAGAAAAAGTCCAGTATTTTCTAAAAACTTTGAAGGAAAATGTTCCGCCCACGTCTAAGATTGAAAAAATCATAGTTGAGGAGAAAAAACCACTTAATATTAAAGGCTTTACAATACTTAGAAGTGCCCATGAGTCATTTTTGATATCAGAGATTCCACCGGACATAGCGATTTGTAATTGGTGCCTAAATGAAATTAATAGTAAAGAATCTCGAAGATACAACTATGCTTTTAATGCATGTGCTTGGTGTGGTCCAAGATACTCAATCATTGAGCGATTACCATATGATAGAGAAAACACGAGTTGGATAGACTTCCCATTATGTCACTCTTGCATAGAAGAATACAATGATCCGGAAAACATTAGGCGATTTCACGCCGAGGGGAATAGTTGCCCGATTTGCGGTCCGAAACTAAGTTTACTAAATAACAATTTAGAAGTTTTAGATGTCGCTGACCCACTACTTGAAGCGTCGAAGCTAATCGATGAGGGGTATATCGTCGCTATTAAAGGAATTGGTGGCTATCATTTAGCCGCCCTTGCAACTAATGATGATGTAGTGTCGAAACTCCGGTTAAGAAAACAACGTCTAAGGCAACCATTTGCTATAATGGCATTAGATATTGAGATTGCGAGAGGCCTCGTAGTCATAGACAATAAAGCTGAAAAGCTTTTGACAAGCTATGAGAGACCAATCGTCATTTTGCAGAAGACTGAAAACTCAAACGTCTCCTCACTAGTAGCCCCTGGACTAAACACCATAGGGATATACTTGCCATATACAGGTATCCACTATATTCTATTAAAGAATACTAAAGATAAATTTGCAATAATGACTAGTGGCAATCCTACTGGTCAACCAATGATTACCAGTGAAGAGCAGCTAAAAAGACTAAATAAAATCGCTGATTTCTTTCTTATTCATAACAGACGAATCATTAATAGGATAGATGATTCTGTTGTTAGATTTACTAACGGAGAGGTACAATTATTAAGGAGAGCGAGGGGATATGCTCCCACATGGATTGAGACCTCTGTTAGGTTCAATAGACCAGTCATTGCGTTTGGCTCTGACTTACATAACGTTGGAGCAATAGGTGTAGAAAACAAAATAATACCTACTCAGTACATAGGCGACGTTGACGAGTATGAAAGTTTCAAAGACCTTGAAACGTATTTATACAGATTATGCCAATATTACAAGATTAATCCAAGAGAAGCAATATTAGTAGCAGATCTACATCCTCTATATAGGTCATTACTTCTTGCTGAAAAATGGTGCAATGCTTATGATGCAGAATTGATCAGAGTTCAACATCATAAAGCACACATGGCCTCAGTCATGCTTGACAATAGTCACACTATTGATGAGCCTGCTGTAGCAATAACTGTTGATGGTGCGGGATACGGCGAAGATAATGCGATTTGGGGAGGAGAAATACTCAGTTGGGATGGAAATAAAATTCATCGTTGTGCACATCTGGAATATCACGTCATGCCGGGAGGAGATCTAGCAACAAAGTATCCTGCAAGAATGCTTGCATCAATTCTAGGAAAAATACTTAGTGAAGAGGAAGTTTTTAGCATTTTCGAAAAGAGAAGACTACTTGAATACTTGCCAATAGGCATAGAAGAACTTCATTACTGCGTAATGTCCGCAAAAAATGGTAGGGGACAATTAACCTCCAGTACTGGCCGGGTTTTAGATAGCATATCAGTACTCCTGAGGCTATGCAAAGAACGCAGTTATGAGGGAGAGCCGGCAATTTTGCTTGAAGACTACGCGGCTCACGGAAAAGAAGTCGAAGTAGCAATCCCAGACATAAAAGATAAAATTATACCAACCTCAGACATAATTTTACAAATAGTCAACCTAGCAGATACCTTAAATGGTCACGACATCGCCTATACAGCATTACTAACAATAGGCAAACTTTTAGGAGAAGTCGCAAAGGAAGAAGCACTCAAATATGATTTAGACAAGATCTACATTAGCGGCGGAGCCGCAGTAAATGAGTATATTATTCGAGGTATCGAGTCTGCAATCAAAAATAGTGGAGTAATGCTTAAGATGCATAAAAAGTTGCCTCCAAATGATGGTTGTATTTCTGCGGGCCAAGTCTTCATAACTAAAATGTTAGGATTACTTTAGTAAAGGATGGCTACAATAAGGTAAACCTACTTTCGGTCTGAGTACATTATTCGAAATTTTGTCTATTCCAGTGAAAATTTACATGAGTCTGCAATAATAAATTTTATACGAGGCCATTAGATTTAATGATATGGTTGCAAGTAGACATACTAGGCGAAATTTTCTTGCATCTATAAGAAGCGCAGCAATTGGAGGCGTACTTGCCGGTACATTAATCGGCGCTGCAGGGACATACCTAGCCACTGGAGGTGCTAAAACCGTTACTGTTGAGAAAACAATGACTGTCGAGAAACAGAAGTCTATTAAGGTAGGATATGTCTACGTTGGTCCCGCCAAGGATTATGGATGGTCATATTCTCATGATCAGGGCAGGCAATGGGCAGACGGAAGAATGCCGTTAGTAAGGAGCACCTATATCGAAGGGGTCAGCGATGCAGAGGTTAAAAGTGCAATGAGAGGACTTATCGAGGGTGAAGGAGTAGACTTAGTTGTTGGGACGAGTTTCGGCTACATGGACCCCATGGCCGAGCTTGCATCTCAATATCCCGATAAGTACTTCCTCCACATTAATGGTTTCAGGGCCGGAATACTTGGTAATGCTCCCAATAACATGTCAGTCGCAGACATCAATACATATCAAATATATTATCTTGAGGGATTGGCTGCGGGTAGTATAACTAAGACGGGAGCAGTAGGTATAGTTGCTACGTTCCCGGTTCCAGTCATAACTAGACTTGTTAATGCATTCACTCTTGGCGCGCACTATGCATATAAGAAGAGGACTGGTAAAGACATCAAAATTCAGGTTGTCTGGCTACTTACTTGGTTTGACCCCACGAAGGCTAGAGATGCCGCGATATCTCTTATTGATATGATAAATGCTGATGTGCTCAGTTCTACGGAGGATTCACCGACTGTACTTCAGGTCGCGGAAGAATATACAACTAAGAAGGGAAGAAGAACATGGGGATTTAGCCATTACACAAATATGCATGAATATGGACCCAACTCACATCTGTCAGGACATATAGTAAACTGGGGAGTAATCTACCTAGAATTTTACAAAATGATAGCGACTAATACTTGGGAGTCTGTCGATATTTGGGCTCGACTCGGTGATTATTTACCCTCGAAATGGGCTAAGACGCCAGAGCAGAGCACGCTCGGCAAACCCGAAGGACCTGTTTATATGGCACAGCTTAATCCAGCTATACCAGAGGAGTGGCAACTTGAAATCAAGAAGAGGTATGAAGAGATGAAGGAAGGAATTTTTGAGCCCTTCAGTAGTGAAGGAAACTTAGACGAGCCGATTAGGGACCAAGACGGTGAAGTGAGGATTCCAAAAGGTGGAAGAGCTAACAGGAACATGCTCATGAATATGGATTGGATATCTGAATACATCGGACAAATATGAGTAGAGAAGCAGATATATTGATTAAAAATATTACGATACTTAGACCCGACCAAGCCTCAGAAATACTAAGAGACACGGATATTGTTATTGCAGACGGGAAAATAGTCAAGATTAGGACCAACATTAACATTGATGCTAAGCAAGAGCTAAATGGCCGCGGAAAAATCGCGTTGCCAGGACTCATAGACGCTCATACACATGTGTTTCAAATATTCCTAAGAGGAGCACTCACAATGCATGAGCTGCAACGTCATCCGATATGGCTTAACGTGCTAATTCCTTTTGAGGCTGAAATGGGGAAAGAAGAAGCGGAAATAAGTGCAAAACTGGCATGCCTTAACATGATAAAAAAAGGGATTACTGCATTTTCTGACGCTGGTGGACCTTACCCTGAAATCTTAGCGGAGATAGTTTCCAAATCGGGTCTCAAAGCAACAGTTACCCACTCCACGATTGATACTGGCATATCGTCTTATTTGAGATCTGCTGAGCTAAATAGAGAACTGGTCCATAAGTATAGGGCTGGAAGAGTTAGAGGCTGGTACTCGCTCCGCCAGATAATGACCTCGACGGATGAACTGATCGAGAAAACTTTCAAATATGCTGAAGAAGATTCAGTTGGAATTCACATGCACCTCTCCGAAGAGCCAATTGAGATTCAGCATTCGCTATCTAGGTGGGGTAAAAGACCGGTAGAATTTCTGTACAATAAGGGATATTTAAATCATCACGTCGTTGCCGCCCATTGTGCATTCTTAAGTAAGGAAGAAGTGAAAATGTTGTCTAAGAGTAATGTAAAAGTTGTCCACTGCCCGACTATTAACATGATGTATATGAATTTTCCTAGAGTCCCTGAACTGCTGGCTGAAGGAGTTAAGGTTGCTCTTGGAAGTGATGGAGGGAGCTATAGAAGCCTTGACTTATTTACCGAAATGAATATAATGATTACTGGAATGACTGGTTATTATGGCTCACCATTTTTAGACTTTAATGTTATAACTCCAAAGGACGCATTGCTTATGGCCACTCGAAATGGAGCAGAAGCCCTGATGCTCGAAAAATCAGGCACAATAAAGGAAGGATACTCAGCGGACATAACTATAATTAATACTCATAAATCACATTTAATACCACTTCACGACCCGTTTACTCTTCCATTCTTCGCCTCTGGAGATGACGTCTCTGAAGTAATTGTTGATGGAAAATTAATAATGAAAAATGGAGCAGTACTGACGCTTGATGAGGAAAAAATCCTTACTGAAGCCCTAGAAATTACACCAATTGTTCAGGGAAGGATAAAAAGAATACTAAGCAAAGCAAAGTAAATAATAATAGATATTAAAGTTTGCTCGGTTCAAAAATAATTTTTAGCCGATGGGCAATTTTCTCCGGTAAAAATCGTCTGATAATTTTCTTCCAGTTTTCTTCTCCCATTCTTCTATGGGTATTCCAAATTGTGCTTGAAGTCTATCTCTATACCATTCCGGTAGGACGTTAAAGGCACAGAACGGAATAATTCTCATATCTGGAGTTAAGTAATGTATCTCGCATCTCCACACTCTCTCTACATCATAGTTATACTTGTCTTGAAAGTGCATCATTCCTAGGAAGAGACTTCGTCTATGCCAATCTCCCACACTTCTATAATCATGCTTAACGATTATGTTAAAGATCATTTGTTTAAGATTAAGTCCTTGAGGCTCCTTCTTTCTATTAATGAACTTGTCGAGGTTTGCAAGAACTTTCATTGCAACCCAATACTTATTTCTTCCCCTATGTATCTCCTCTGTCTTATCTTGGAGATAGTTTATTAACCCTTCAACATCGACAAATTCTGTAATCGGCTTAATCCTATCTCCGTCCTTAAAAACGTATGTTCCAGCACCACATGCAAAATGTGTGCTAAGCATATACTTGGGCTTACCTGTCAATGCTTCAATGAAATCTGTTAGTGGTACACAAGAGGGCACTGGGAACCAAGCATCTCTAGAAATCATTCCATCAGTCTGTTCCTCAATCTTAATGATACAGTCCGGAATCGTGATTCTATACTTTTCTCGCTCTTTCTTAGGCATCCTACCAGTAAGAGACACGGGCTGAAAGTTAACTGCACGTATAATATCAATATTTGCAAATCCAAATCTAATTATCTCGCCTAATTCATGGTCATTAATGCCTCTTATTATGGTTGGAACAAGTACGACCCCTACCCCTAGCTTACGAGCATTATCAAGAATTGCCGGGACCTCCCAGTGATTCTTTGGGTTAGTTCTAGGCGTGACCCCGTCAAAACTCATGTAAAGATTACTAATACCTGCTTCTTTCAGTTTCTTGAAATAATCAAAGTCTCTAGCAAGACGTATTCCATTAGTATTCAGCTGAATGTGATCAATTCCAACGTCCTTAATAGTTCTGACAATTTCTGGAAGATCATCCCTAAGCGTGGGTTCGCCTCCAGTTATCTGTACTGAATTTCCAGGGATTGGTCTCTCCGCCCTGAGGTTTAGAACCATATCCTTGATCTGCTCAAGCGTAGGCTCATAGACGTATCCAGCCTTTTCAGCATAAAAGAAGCAATACCAACAATGCAAGTCACAGCGATTGGTAACAACGATGTTAGCGAGTGCTGTATGACTGAGATGTTCACTACAAAGGCCACAGTTTGCTGGACAAACAACTTTAGGTACCAGGACGTTCGGATTTCCTGTTCCTTTCCCGTCTCTTTGCCACTTGGCAAACTTATAGTACAAAGAAGCATCGCCGAAGTATAGCTCCTCTACTTCGCCGTGCTTAGGACAAGTCTTTTTAATGTATATTTTATTATTCATTTCAAATATTTCGGCTGGTAAAATGGCATTACATTCTGGACAAATACTCATAGTTTTACTTATTAACTTCTTGACACGTTTTTCTTCTAATATTTCTGCTGTAGTTGTCATTCTTCTGCAAATTTGTAAAATCGCTTACTATTTATTGTTTTTCATACTATTTACATGGTAATAGAATGGTGAAGGATACTTATTATAAAAAGTAGCTAATTCGGTGGGATAATCCCGGGTTGAGACCAATAATACTATTCTCCAAAGCAGACGTAGCCTCGATGTTGACTAGGCAGGTATTGCTTGAGAGCTTCAATTGGCGTGAATTATACATCGAAAAGAATGGTGAGGCAGTAATAAGTGACGGAACTATAATCGGCTTGACAACGAGAAAACACCACATTTACTTGAAAGATGAGGAAATAAAAGGTCTCGGTGGCGATTTAATAATCGTAGCTTCCAGTCATAGGTCTGAAAAGGGCATAAAGAGCCTTCACGCTCATTCTACTGGCAACTGGGGTGCAGAGGTAAAGCTCGGTGGAGAGCCAAATAAACTTTCGTATACAATGGCTGGCGCATTAAGCGTAGGTTTTAGAAAACTCTCAGAAGCAGCTTCTGAAGAAGACAGACTAAAAGACTGGCTAGTCAGCCTAGAAGTTACGCATCATGGGCCTTACTCATCAGTTCCCTTAATATTTATTGAGTTCGGAGGACCTCAATCGGCACTTCTTATTCGTGAAGCAGCAATAGTTGTAGCAGAAGCTTGCATCGCTGCCGCCAATGCCCATCTTTCCAATAAACCCGCGGTAGGTATAGGTGGAGGACATTATGCACCACTATTCACAACGCTTACACTTCAAGGAGAATATGATTTTGGACATATAGTGCCAAAATATGCATTTCCAATATCTGATGAATTATTACTTGAGGCATTCGATAAGACTGTTGAGAAGACCAAATTAGCAATAATTGATTGGAAAGGAACACCGGGCACTTATAGACAACTCATAATTAATGTTCTAAAAAATCAAGGAATAGAAGTAGTAAAAAAGTAGAAGTATTTGTAGCTGTAGACAGCTTAAATATTCCTTTAATTTTATACCATATAGGATACATGCTGCTTCCATCGGAGATTGAGGCAAGACTGATACTACCATTACTAAGAGCACTGATCGTGAAAAAATTAGTAAGTAAATACGGCTATACACAAGAAAAAATTGCCAATGTTCTAGGTATAACACAAGCTTCAGTAAGCAACTACTTAAGACAGACAAGAGCAAAGACAAGACTATGGGAGAATAACGAGTTTCTCAACCATGCTGCCGACGAGATAGTAAAATTAATCATAGATAATGAGGACTCAAAAGTTATTAGAAAAAAGATGTATAAAACATTACTAAAAATGAGAAGGGAAGGAATGCTGTGCTATGCACATAAATATCTTGAACCCGACATAGATAAGGAATGCGATGTATGTAAAGAATAAAGAGTTTTATAATGGAATTTGAATATTCATAGTCGTGATTAAAGCATATATTTTAGGTATTGTTGGTAGTAGAAGCGAACTCATCAGTTGTCTAGAAGCTAGTAGGAAGATTCAATTTGTTAAAGAAGCTTATTTAATATATGGTGCATATGACTTAATATGTAAAGTAGAAGTAGACAAGCTTGAACAAATTAACGTAGTTTTGGACAACTTATTTCAAAATGGAATTATTGACTCTAATACTCTCATAGTCAATAGCGCAGGACTAAATCTTGAGAAACCTGAATCATCTAAAAAAAAGAAATGTGCATATACATTCATTAAGATTAGGAGACCAGCCGCTCCGAAGCTTTGGGACAAGTTCTTAAACAGTATTGAGACTGTAATGGAGGCGCATGAAGTATACGGGTTCTACGATGTAGTTGTGAGCGTAAGTGAAGAAGCAAAGTCAGACTTCTTCAATAACTACTTCAGGAAGCTTTGGCTACTTACAGATATAAATCTAAACTCTACGACTACTACATTTACGGTAGATATCTAAATCCGCAGCCCAGTCTTACCAATAATCATTAGAGAGGAAAATATTATTAATAATATTATGACGATCAGGCCGCCTGGTGCTAATCCAGAATAATATGAACCGAATATACCTACAACTACTGCAAGCTCTGCTATGACTATTGAAATTGCGAGCGTTTTGCCAAAGCTTCTCGCTATCTGCATAGATGAAAGTACTGGAATAGTTAAAATAGCGGATACCAGCAGCACTCCCATCAAACTAACTGATGCGACAACTACTAGTGAGACCGAAATTCCTAAAAGTAATTCATAGAGCTCTCCTTTCTTACCCGTAAGATAAAAAGCGTCTTCGTCAAATACGTAAAGAAGAAAACTCCTTAGCCTTAACAGTAGCATGAATGTAATGCATATTGTGATGGTGAATATTAAATAAATGTCTCTCCAGCTGAGAAAAAGAATACTTCCGAAAAGAACAGCTTCAAAATTTAATCTTCCTCCGAGTGATATAAAAATTGATGTCAATGCAGCGAAAAATGATAAAACTATTACGAGTGCTTGTTCGCCACTAAACCTACTCTCCTTTGTAAGCTTAAAAATGATGATTGTAGCCAACAACGGTATTATATATGTCAGATAAATATTATTTATTATTTTTAGCAAAGATGATAAGGCAAAAGCAGCTAGGACAATGTGGGCTACTGTATCACCAATCATTGTTAGACGCTTAATTATAATAAATGCACCGATAATTGGACAAATAATGGCGATTAAAATACCAGCAATCACCGCCTTCTGCATAAATGATTGGAATAATGGCTCAATCATAGGCATCAATGGTTATGATTAAGTCCATATACGTGATATCCATAAAGTTTACACAACGCCTTACCATATAGTAATTCTTCAATATTATCGGCATGAAAGACTTTTTTGTTAACGCAAACAACCTTTTTGACATATGTACTAATAGCTGTAACATCATGAGTACTCATAATTATTGTTGTACCAAAGTTTTCGTTAATATCTTTAAGAACATCATAAAGATTTTTCTTAAATGAAATGTCAATTGAACTCATAGGCTCGTCTAGCAATAATAATTTCGGGAAAGATATAATCTCTCTAGCTATGTAAAGCCTCTGGAATTGTCCAACTGAGAGTTCCGATATTCTCTTATTCTTAATATTCCATAATCCTACAAACTCTAACATTCTATACAACTCATCAATAGATACACTCATGCTATGTGACTTCAATTTCATAAATTCTTCTACGCTTAGTGGAAACCATGCATATCTCCTCTCAATGCTTTGAGGTACATAACCAATCCATGACCATTCATTAAAGCTCTTAATGTCTTTACCAAATAATCTGACAGTGCCCTTAGCTGGTTTTATTAATCCAATTATCGTTCTTAATATTGTCGTTTTACCTCCTCCATTAGGTCCAATTAAAGCCATAAAATCTCCCTCAGTTACGTTAAAGGATGCATCCTCAACTACGTAAACATTAGGTTCATAGCTTATCCAAACACGGACTAGCTCAACAATATTATTATTCAAGGCTTAGCCCCTCTACTAATGCTTCAAGGTTTTTCTTCATCATAAAAATATATCCCTCGCCTCTCTTTACATCATCAAGTTGAATATTCTCCATCGAATATAGTTTGAGTACCTTGAGACCATACTCAGCAGCAAAATTAGTAATAAACAAGTCATTTTCTCCGTATTCACTGTAAATAACTTTTATATTTTCATTATTAATCAATTCGATTAGTCGTTGTATTCTAGCAGAGGGTATTTCCTCCTCATGTATTCCAAATAGTGAAAAGGTCATTATTCCATATGTTTCTCCAAGATATCGGTATGCATCATGACGCGTAACTATTATTCGACCCCTGAATTTTTCAAGTTTATTTATATACTCCTCATGCAATTCATATAATTCTGTCTTATAGATCTCTGCGTTTTTAATATAATAATTGGCATTCTTCGGGTCAATCTTTTCCAATGCTTTACATACATTATCAACTACTTTAATCATGTTTCTAATATCAAACCAGAAGTGTGGATCAATAATGCCATTAACTGAGATAAAATTAACATTTTCAGCCGCCTCGATAAATACTACGTTCTCTGGAACAGTATTCCTCATTTTGTCTATCCAAGTCTCGACGTATCTTGAAGAGTATATTAAAATTGATGCTTTAGACGTTTCTGAAATTTCTTTAGCGCTTGGCTCCCATCCATGAATGTCTCCTATGTTTAGTTGCCTAATAATTACGTTTTCTTTCGCAATGTTATATACTATGTCGGCCATTAAGCCATTTGTCACTACTATTGTTAATCTATTATCTCCCGAATTTCGTTGAGAATCTCCCAGATTATTGAAGATAAATGAAATGAATAATGCAGATATTGTGACTACAAGTATTAATAGGCAGATTATTACTAATGAAGATTTCTTTACATGCAATTTTCATGATACACCTCCTTCTCATGAAAACATCTTCTTGGATAGTTGAGCAACTTGCACATGGCATTTATTGTTTTTTGACCTACGCAAAAATCTATCTTTGAGGCTTCTTTACATGCTGTTTCTTCATCTAAATTTAAAAAGGTAACAAAGTAGATTTCTAGCACTCTATGATTATGAAGGAGCGACTTAGCAACTCTTTTACCCTTAACCGTCAACAATGTTTCCTTCCACTTCAAACGTTTTACCATTCTACGATGCTCTAATCGTTGTAGATATTCAACTACTGATGGCGGTTTTATTCCAATTTTTCTAGAAAGAACCGTTGTTCTTATAGGAGAGCTGTCTTCTAAGATTCTCATCAACATCATTAAGAATTTTAATTCAGAGAAATTAGGCACATCCTAAATTAGAATCATCCTAAATTTAAACCTTGTTACTCTGCCTTAAAGACCCTTAATGCTTCTCTAAGAGCATTGCCTAAAATGTCGATTTCTTCTATTGTGTTATATATGTAAAAACTGGCACGTATAGTTGCCGCTAAACCATACTTTGTGTGGATTGGCATTGCGCAATGATGCCCAGCTCTAACAGCTATTCCATATTTATTGTCTAGAAATTCGGCAAGATCGTGAGGATGTATATCAGCTAAAATAAAAGAGAGTAGGCCAGTTCTATCATTAGGTTCCATCGGCCCTATAACTTTGAGCCTAGGTATCTTAATTAATGATTGTAAAGAATACTCTATTAATTTTAACTCGTGCCGCTTGATATTATCTATACCTATCCTCGTAAGATACTTAATCGCTTCAGATAGCCCTACAGCATCGGCTACGGAGGGCGTACCTGCCTCAAACTTCCATGGAACCTCGTTCCAACTAGAATTTTCAAGTGATACTTCTCTTATCATCTCACCTCCGCAAAGAAATGGGCCCATTTCTTCTAATAACATTCGGTTAGCATACAAAACACCTATTCCAAGAGGACCAAGCATTTTGTGTCCAGAGAACGCGTAGAAATCCGCATCTATACTACTAACATTTACAGGTAAATGAGGTATGGCTTGAGCACCATCTATTAAGGTGATGACGCCGTACTCCTTTGCAGTCTTTACTAATTCGTTTACTGGATTAATAGTTCCTAAAACATTTGATGCATGTGTAAATGCAAAGATACTCGCATCTTTAAGATACTTATCTATCAAATCAGTCTCTAGATAACCATTATCAGTTACTGGAATGTAGTATATTTTTGCTTTCTTTAAACTTGCGATGTTCTGCCAAGGCACGATGTTGCTGTGATGCTCCATCTCTGTTAACACTATTTTATCTCCTTGTTTTAAATTATGTAATCCATATGCATATGCAACTAAGTTTATTGATTCAGTTGTATTCCTAGTGAATATCACCTCTCGCCAATCCTTTGCCCCTATGAATTCTGCAACAATTTTTCTAGCATTTTCGTATAGTTCTGTAGACTCAATAGATAGTCTATAAACTCCCCTGTGGACATTTGCATTATATTTTTCATAGTAGTTTTTTATCGCATCAATGACTTGCTTTGGTTTCTGCGTTGTCGCAGCGTTATCAAGATAAATCAATCTTTTCCCATTTATTTCTCTCTCAAAGATAGGAAAATCCTTCCTGAGGATTACTGGGTCAAACATAACGATACATACCAATGCCTATGATTTACTATGCTATGTTATAAGCCTGCATCTCTTACTTATACTTGTAAGCCTTATCTTAGGAATTTTAAAATAGAGATATATGATGATTCCGCATAAGCTACCCAATGCATTAGCTAAATTGTCACTCAGCGATAATATTCTTGTGCTTGTGAAGTTTTGAGCTATTTCAATAAATGCGCCTGTCAAGAAGGATATCAAAAAGCTTTTTATGGACGATAGCCCTGAATACTTCCACAAGTATCCCATGACAGAATATGCTATTAAATGAACTATAAATCCCTCGCCTATCATATGAAACTGAATGAAGAGAACACTAGCTGAATTTGTTCCAAGTGATTCGAGATCAATAAGGGAAAAATAAACGATAATTAAAGTATATCCAACAGCCATTCCAAATCTCCACTTATTTATGCTTCTCAACATTTAAGATAAACTCTTTAATTGACCTGATATATTTTATTATTTCGTGAAAGAGGAAGGCCATGTAAAATTTTCTAAAGTCGAGACTGAATTTATTCTTAAAAATGAAGTTTGCCGACTCGCAACAATCACGCCTGATGGTAAACCTCATTTAGTGCCTATCTGCTACATATTTCATGATGGATATTTTTACATGGTGACAGACCTCGGCACAGCTAAATTAAGGAACATTAAAAACAATCCTGAAGTGGCGGTTTTAATCGATACTTATAAGCCGAATAAGGCAATTTTGATATGGGGAAGGGCAGATTTCTTAACTAAGGGTGAAGAATTCAAAGAAGTATCAAAAATTTTCTTTAAAAAATTTTATTGGGCTAGAATGGACCGCTGGGATGAAGGAGAGGCAGCATTGATTAAGGTTACGCCCCTACGTAAGATTTCCTGGGGAATCTAATGATATAAGTAGCTTATTCAATTATTTATTAAGCACCCCAGAACCACAGAATCAAATGAGTTGAACACGAAGATATTTAGCACGATAATTGTCCTTTCAGTCCTTGGCATAATCCTAGCACCATTTGTCTGGTTTAGCTTTCTAGGGACAAAAGCATTCCCTGGACAGCACTTTGTTAATTGCTTGGCAGGCGTATTGGTCGGGCCTCTTTACGGCTCTCTAGTACCAATAATCATAGGCACGTTAAGAATAATGATGGGGCTTGGGACACTGTTCGCATATCCAGGAGGCATACCTGGCGCAGTAATGGTAGGCCTCGCGTATAGAATCACGAGGAAAAACAAAAATCCATTGATTAGGTTTTCCTGCGCATTTGCTGAGCCTATCGGTACTGTCCTAATAGGTGGCACCATCTCCCTTCTACTTATTGCACCTCTACTAAACTTAGAGACACAAATAATGCTCTTAAAAACGCATGGATTATTTGTCGGATTATTGATCTTTTGGTCAGGCTGGGCCGCAAGCTCCGTCCCAGGAAGCATCATCGGATACTTAACATTGATTACGCTGAACAAGGTGCTGCCGCAGTACTTCAAATAAGTGAAAAAGAAATGAGTATCAATCTTGATATAGATAAGGTAGTCGGTCATAAGACATTGATAATAGGCGAGGCTGGGACAGGAAAGACTAGGCTTCTCGCGTCTGTAGTCGATGAATTTATTACACGTGGTTTAACTAGCAAAATTACTATCATCGATATGGCTCCCTCTCGAACTTATGGTATAGGTGGCAGGATGGCTGATTATGATTCTCTAATAAAAAGTAAAGTAAGATATTTTTATTCAGATGAGATAAGACCTCCTAGACTTCTGGCGAAGACTAGCGAAGAGGCGATGAGAATTGCAATTAAAAACTCAAAAATTATTGATGAACTACTCGATAAGTATCTCTCCGACCCTACAGAAATCCTTGTAATAAATGATGTAACAATTTATGCTCACGCGGGAGATACAGAAAAACTAACTGAGATAATTATGTATCCTAAAACTTTTGTTGGAACAGCATATGAAGGCAAAAAAATTTCGGAAGATTGGGGATCGGGCATAACGATGCGAGAGAAACAATATATTGCAAAACTCTTAAAAATAATCGATAATGTTGTTAGACTTAGTTAAGATTGGAGGTGGTTTTGTATCAGGCTGCCAAGAGCATTAACAATCGCTGGCTCAGATTCAGGAGGAGGCGCGGGGATACAAGCAGATCTTAAAACATTTGCGGCACTAGGTGTTCACGGAATGTCGGCCATAACCTCAATAACGGCGCAAAACACCTACCAAGTCACTAAAATAATTGATATAGAGCCCGATATGATAGTAGAACAAATAAGGGTATGTGTAGAAGACATTGGGGTAGATGCTATAAAGACTGGAATGCTGCATAAAAAAGAAATCATAGAGGCAGTAAGTGATGAGATCTCATCACTAAAAAAACCAATAGTGGTTGACCCAGTAATGATAGCAAAAAGTGGCGCTAGACTTCTCGAAGAAGATTCAATTGAGGCGCTAAAAAGAAAACTTTTACCAATTGCAACGGTTATCACGCCTAATGCTCGAGAAGCTGAAGTCCTGACGGGGATAACTGTAAAGGACCTTGCTTCTCAACGTAAGGCAGCAAAAAAACTTGCGGACCTAGGTGCAAGGGCAGTTGTGGTTAAAGGCGGACATATCGCAAATAATGTTGTCACTGATGTCCTTTATGTTGATGATGAATACTTCGAGTTCAGTTCTGACAAATTATCAGACAAGACTACTCATGGGACTGGGTGTGTTTTTGCATCAGCGATTACAGCAGAGCTCGCAAAGTCAAGTCCTATAAAGAATGCAGTATTGGTTGCAAAAAAATTTGTGAGTGACGCGATCAGATATGGCTTAGAGCTTGGAAGAGGTGTAGGCCCAGTCAACCCAACTTGGTCAGTATATCGTAATTCATCGCTTCTAATAGTCATGATTAACTTGAAGAAGGTTATTGAAGAGCTTGAAAAATTAGAAGGAGCAGGAAAGTTATCACCTGAATCCATGATAAATATTGGTGAAGCTATTCCTAATGCCCAAAGCAGGTTAGATATCGTTGCCATACCTGGTAGAATAACTAAAATCGGCGATAGGTTGAAGGCAACTTCCTGTCCGTGCCCCGGAGGCTCAAGACATATAGCAAATGCGATCCTCGAATTAATGTCCATAGATCCTAGAATAAGAGCAGCAATGAACATCATTTACTCTGAAGAATTAATTAATTTAGCCAAAAAACTGGGAATGAAGGTCAGTAGCTATGATAGATCCGAAGAGCCAGAAGATATCAAGAAAAAGGAAGGAATGACTATCAGGTGGGGTATAAGAAAAGCCTATGAATCAGCTGGAGAGATAACTGATATAATTTACCATAGAGGCGACTGGGGAAAAGAACCCATGATCCTAATAACAGGAAGAGACTCGATTGAAGTAGTTGAAAAATTCAAAAAACTACTAAAGGAATATTTACGTATTATCGAGATATAAAGTTATTAATGTTTCCTATTTTAAAAGCTATTCAATAATATATTTAAAATGAACATATTAATAATTACATGATTTATCAACATGTTATATTTAGGACAAAGATTTGATATAAATCGACAAATATAGAGTAGCCCTATAGTATTTTCATTTCTATTTATTGCTATGATTTATAATTATAACATTTTTTAAAAAATATACTTAATATATAAGCAGAAGTTTAAAGCTCGCCACATAACAGATTTAATTTCAGCCATGACTCGCTATGAATTGATAGTAGTAGGTGGTGGAATTAGTGGTGTCTGGTCTGCATATCATGCCGCAATTTCGGGGAAAAAAGTCGCGCTTATAGACTCGTCACAAATGGGGTCTGGCGGTACTGGAAGATCTGCAGGAATACATACCACGCAGCTTGCTCTAAAAATAGATGTCAAGCTTTCTATAAGAAGTCTCGAGTTATATGAGGAACTGGCTAGCAAAAATGACTATGAGGGGCTACATAAAAAATTGGGATTTATATCAATTGAGGAAAGCTGGATGGCTAGAGAATCAAGTAAGATGCTCAGCGAATTAAATATACCATATTCATTGCTAAGTAAAGATGAGTTGAGGAAAATTATACCTAATGTCATAACTAGAGATTCAGAAGTAGGAGTCTATACGCCTTATGATATAATAATCAACATTTCAGCGATGTATGAAGCAATGAGAAAAATATTAAAAGAACTTAATGTTGATATTTATGAATATTCATCAATTAAAGGTATTAAAAAAATAGATAAATACATTTTATCAGCTAAATGCAATAATAATTTAGAGTTTATTAGTGATGAGTTTATTTTTGCAGCCGGCCCGTGGAATAAAGGACTCATGAAGCAACTTAATCTCTGGACGCCACCAACCATTATATACGTATGTCAAGTCTTATTATTTACAAAACCGAAAGATATGAAGATTTTACCCACATATTTCCAAGACTCGCACATCTATTTTAGACCAGATGGCGATTGGCGATTTATCGTAGGAAACGGTTACGCAAAGATCATTGATAATCCAGATTACTGCCCAACTAGGATCGAGCCTGAATATGTTAGAGAAATTGCTGAAAAACTCTTCGATAGGATAACAAACCCATCCGAAATAAATATTATTGGGGGCTGGACAGGACCATGCAGCACCACGCCAGACGGATATCCAATCCTCGGCAAAGTTCCAGGACTTGAAAATGCATGGATTATTGACGGGCTGAATGGTTATGGACTAATGCGGGCACCCGCAATGGCTGAGTTATTAGTTAACTCAATAGTTAAAGATGCATGGCAAATTTTACCTAAAGAATTCGACCCTACTAGATTTAATGGCCTAAAGGATTATGAACCAAAAGTGTTGGAACTTCATTCATAGACCTATCTATTGAGTTTATGTGCTTTTAATTCTGAGACTATCTTTCTCGCCTCCTCACCACTGGATGCATACCTTATTACATTTTCGTCGCTTATCTTGTTAATTTTCCCGCATTTATGACACGTAAACATCTTAACGCCTTTTGTTACCTTGATCTCCCTACATTCTAGGCACCTGACTATGATGAATTTCTTTGTCATGCCTTTTCGCGGCCTGATTTATTATAGGAATTAATCAATATTACTAAGATAATGTAAAAATACTTCATTATTAGTAGTAGCATTAGTTGAGAATTATGCAATTACCCATAAGAGAAAATTTTGGTTTAATGCCGCATGGTACTGATATTACCATGTATCTCGTTTTGATACCTTTTGTTCTTGTGTTTATTTATGGCGTTTATTTAAGGCTAATATCGTATGATGGTTTTAAATCAATTAAGTTCTTATTAAATCCAGCACTATTAGATACTTCCTTACTTATTAGAAATGTTATTCTCCAAATAAAGATAATGAGGTACAAAATCAGCGGATTCATGCATATAGGAATCATGTATGGAACAATAATTCTATTTTTCGGAACATTGTTAATCTTTATCGAAAATGATTTTTTTAGGTTTTTCAACATAAAGATATTGAGTGGCGGGTTTTATTTACTGTATGAATTTTTACTTGACTTGTTTGGATTGTTATTCATTATTGGATTAATAATCGCGATTAGAAGAAGAGTAGGCAGCTTAAAGCTTAAAAGGCTCCGAGAGAAGAAAGAATATTTCGCTACTCTTCTAGGTCTATTATTCATAGGTGTTTCAGGATTCATAATTGAAGGTATCAGAATCTATATAACTAATGTTGCCTGGGCTAAATACTCCTTCTTTGGCTGGACAATATCTGAATTAATAAAGATGCTTAGAATTGATAGAACAGTTTTACTATTCACATATCAGTCACTCTGGTGGATACATGCATTAACTGCTTTCTCGCTCTTAGCTGCTGTACCATACACCAATCTAATACATTCATTTCTAGCTGCTTTTAACACGTCGTATAAACGAATAAGAGAACCCGTAATCTACGTACCATCTACTCCCTTCAGGATTCTAGAACTTGACGCTAAGCCTGAGTTGGAGATTAAGACAGGGTTTAAAAATGTTGCTGAGCTCGACACTAATCATAGAATAGCGATAGATTCTTGCATGGATTGTGGAAGATGTGAAGAATCATGTCCAGCTACTTCTTCCGGAACTCTCCTCTCACCGAGGAATGTCATTCAGAAGCTACGTGCTGAACTACGATATATGCCACATGGAAACATTAGGGATATATTCGCGACAGGCATATTAAGTCTAGAGGAGATATATGCCTGTACTACGTGCGGAGCATGTCTCGAGACATGTCCAGCCGATATCAATCCTTTAGACTATTTGTTCGAAGCTCGAAGGGCAGTAGCAAATATGGGAAAGCTGAACAAGCAAGTTGCGAGGATTATCGCAAACTTAATTCGTACAAAAAACCCGTTCGGACTACCACGGTCATTAAAAGAGTCTTCGATAAATGAGCTGAAGAAACTGGGCGCGAAGACGATTGATGAATTTCCAGAGGCTGAGTACATTTACTGGCTTGGATGCATGGCACTATATGACGAAAGAGTAAAAAATGTAGCTAAGAAAATTGTAAAGATCTTAATTAAAAATGATGTGAGCTTTGCATTATTAGGACCTGAAGAAGTATGTACAGGAGATCCGGCCCGAAGAATTGGGGAGGAGGGCAGGTATCAAGAGCTCGCATATCAAAACATAAGACTGCTAAGTAAGTATCCAGATAAAACGATAATAACTCATTGTCCGCACTGTTTTAATATTTTTAAAAATGAGTATCGAGATTTGGGGATAAAACTAAAAATTATCCATCATACACAGCTTCTAAGCAGACTCGTTAGTAATGGAAAAATAAAGCCGATAGAGGGATTAAAAATAACTTTTCATGATGCTTGCTATCTTTCACGTATTAATAAAATTGTCGAAGAGCCGAGAAAAGCCCTCAGTTGTATTGGTTTAAACGAGATGAATAGACACGGTAAAGAGACTTTTTGTTGCGGCGCCGGTGGGGGTAATTACTGGTACGAAGTAAAAAGGAATAAAAAGGAAAGTGTATTAAGGATTGAAGAAGCAATTTCTACAGGCGCAGATGTCTTAGTTGTAGAATGTCCATTCTGCTTAGTGATGCTTGAAGACGCTGTGAAAACGCTAGGAATAAATAAGTTGAAAATCCTAGAGTTGTCAGAGGTGTTTAAAACTGAGTAGTCAGTTGATGGTAACAGAAAAACAAAAAATAAGAATGGCTATTTGGAGAATGCTTGAAGAAAAAGGAGTTGCAACTTTTCCAAAACCCGTGGTTGGTAGAATTCCAAACTTTATCGGAGCTTTGAGAGCTGCCAAAATGCTTAGTAGACATAGGGTTTATCAAAATGCTAGCGTTGTTAAAGTTGGTCCTGATTCGCCTCAAAAACCTGTTAGGAAGCAATGTCTAATTGATGGTAAACTCTTAATCGTCCCTACTCCACGAATAAGAGAAGGATTCCTTAAAATTGTGCCTAGTAGTGTTCCAAGTAATAAATTCGAATTAGCATCTACGATTAGGGGTAGCTACATATTCGGTGAGAAGTTGAGCCTTGACAATTTACCTGAGATAGACCTTATAGTAGTAGGTTCTGTAGCTGTTGCTCTAGATGGATGGCGTCTCGGTAAGGGTGAAGGATATTCAGAAATTGAGTATGCAGTCTTAAGGATGATTAACAAAATCGATGAGGACACTCCCATAGTGACGACGATCCATCATCTACAGTTAGTAAACCATATTCCACACGACAAGTTTGACGTTCCTGTTGATATTATCTTTACTGAAGACAGAGTCGTAGAGGTCTCGCCGCGTAAGCCTCGGCCCTCTGGAATTATCTGGAGCCTCCTTCCACCTAAAAAACTAAAAGAGATACCAATACTAAAAGAGCTGGGCAGTAAGGTACACCAATGATGCCTTAACAGTAAAATTATCATTATTAAGGTGAATTTTATGACGGATAGGCATGCTGAACATTCATGTATGTGTGAAACAATCCATAGATATTAATTCTCTCGAGTATGATCCAGACACTCTTAGACCTAGGCTTGAAACTTTACAGTTCAGAATCGGAGATGCTGATCTTTGCGCTGTTGAAGAGGCTGTCAGGATTAAGGAGAATAATGGAGGAAAAGTGACTCTACTATGCGCAGGTCATAACATTAATCCTGATATTATTAGAGAGGCAATGGCTATCGGTGCCGACGATGCATACGTTGTGAGTGACCCCCTTGTTAGAGATGCTGACCAGTGGGTTTACGCAAACGTTTTGGCTGCGCTATCAGTGCTGGCAGGACAGCCAGACATAATACTCTGTGGCGAGTCCTCACTTGATGATAGTGCATATCAAGTAGGTCCAAGAATTGCTGAAGAACTCGATTTACCAAGCATAACTCATGTTACGAGATTAGAAGTTAAGGAACGAAAAATCATTGCTGAACGCGCAATTGAGGATGGTGTAGAAATCCTTGAAGTTGAGTTACCAGTAGTAGTTTCTGTTGGGCTTGAAATTAATACGCCTAGACTGCCGAGTCTCTTGATGATTAGGGCTGCCTCGAGAAAAAATGTTAATTTTATTCCTCTTGACGCTATTAAGCTGCCTAAAGAGAAGCTCAGCAGTCTTGTTAAATACTGTGACATAAAGGCGATAAAAGTAGGTCGTAAAAACGTTGTATTGTCCGGAAGTCTTGAAGAGATTGCTTCCATGCTTTTATCGGTCTTAAAATCTGACGGGGTGATTCAATAGTTGAGCAGCGCTCTAATATATGCTGAAGACTGGGAGCATATTCCTGAACTTCTATCAACGTCTGCGGCCCTCGGATTAAGCCCCTTAATAATTTTTAGCCACCGCGATTTAATTGACATTAAAGTAGCAGCGAAGAACGGAGCGTCAGAGATAATTACTCACCGATTAGAACCTATTCCTACATATATTTCGAGATTATTGGTACAAGTAATATCAGAGAGACAGCCCAGAATCATATTGGGAGAAGCAAAAAAGAATGTCCGTGAAATCTTTGGAAGAGCCGCCCAAAGAATGGGCAAAGCATGCGTAAACAATTGCAATAATATTGATATTGCGGAAGGTATTGTGAGGATAATTAGACCGATACTAGGAGGTGGATACAATGGAATACAAGAACTTATCGGATCACCGGTATTTGTAACAATTAGGCCGGAGGCATTTAAGAAATATCCTGTAAAAAGCGTTGAAGAACCACTCATAACTGAGATTGACTTAAAACTAAAAAGAGACAGCATAAAGTTAGTGGATAAGAAGACGACAAAGAGAAGTGAGGTTGATTTATCTTTAGCCAAGGTAATAGTCGGTGTTGGAAGGGGCTTTAGAAATAAGGAAGACCTTAAGCTTGCGGAAGAACTAGCTGAGTTATTAAATGGTGTAATAGGCTGTAGCCGACCGATATCAAGCGACTTAAAATGGCTGCCGGAGGATCGACATATCGGATTGTCAGGCAAGTGGATACGTTCAAGACTCTATATTGCCGTCGGAATATCTGGCCAAATTCAACACGTAGTGGGTATAAAAAATGCTGAGACCGTAATTGCTATTAATAATGACCCAGACGCACCAATACATAAAGAGAGTGACTACTCAATAATTGCGGATCTTTACGAGTTTCTCCCAGTCTTAATTAAAAAGCTGAGAGAGAGCAAATTAAGAAGTATTTATGGCTGAGAATCGTGATTACAAATCTAAATAAGAAGAACATTGGTATAATTACTTGAGTCATGAAGATTGCATTTCAAGGCGAGAAGGGGTCTTACAGTGAGGAGGCAGTAATTAAAAGATTTGGAAAAGAAGCTGAGCCAGTCCCAAAAAGGACAATATCCTCTGTATTCTCAGCAGTAGAGATAGGAGAAACAGATGTTGGAGTAGTCCCAATAGAAAACAGTATAGAGGGAAGTGTAACCGAAACTTATGACCTATTATTAACAACTAGTCTGAAAGTTATAGGAGAAATTTATCTGAAAATTGTGCATTGCTTAATTGGGCTGCCGGGTTCTGATATAAGAATGATTAAAAGGGTCTATTCCCATCCCCAAGCCATCTCTCAGTGTAAAGGATACATCGCATCCATGGGATTTGATTACATAAGTATCTATGATACTGCCGGTGCTGTAAAGTTATTAAAAGAATCAGGGGACATGACATCTGCGGCCATCGCGAGTGAAAGAGCAGCTGAGATTTATGGCATGCAAATACTAGCAAGAGGAATTGAAGATTATGGAAGAAACTATACGCGTTTTTTAATAATAGGAAAAAATAGTCCACCACTTGCGGAGAGAAACAAGACTACAATAATCTTTACACTAACTCATGTGCCCGGAAGTCTATACCATGCCTTAGGAGCATTCGCCCTACGTGGAATAAATCTTACTAAGATTGAGTCAAGACCGACGAGAAGTAGACCTTGGCAATATAATTTCTATCTTGATTTCGAAGGAAGCATTGAGGAGGAACATGTAAAAGATGCACTCGCAGAGCTTTCGACTAAAACATTGTTTCTCAAAGTTCTTGGCTCATATCCAATGGAGTTAATAGAATATGAATAAATTATAGTTATTCTTTGTTTATTTTATGGATATTCCTTTTGATGGATTGTCCGATGAAGATGTACGTAGGATACTTTACTTGAAAAATGTTGTAGTTGTAGGAATGTCAAGAGACGCGTCAAAGCCTTCTCACTTTGTTCCTAAATTTCTAATTAAGCATGGATATAATGTAACGCCCGTTAATCCGCTGGCTGATGAAATTCTCGGGCTGAAAAGTTACAAATCAATAATTGAAATACCAATAGAGCCTGATATCATTAATATTTTTAGACCATCCGACCAAGTCTATGAAATAGTTCGTGAAGCATTGCCAAAAAATCCGAAAGTTATTTGGATGCAAGAGGGTATCTATAACGAAGAAGCAGTAGTACTTGCACGTAAAAACAAGATACAAACTGTTTGGAACAGATGCATGATGAAGGAACATAATAGGCTATTCGGAACTAAGCCATTCATAGCAACGAAAAAGCTTTGATTTCACAGAATTCCAAGAAGTGAGAGGTTTAATTCAAGCGCTGTCACGGGCATTTCGATCTTAAACTTTTCTAGTACTGCTGGATGTATTTCTCCCATGTAGCCTGCCTCAACGTCATTACTTAATAATGCTACTGACCTTCCAGGCATCATGAATGGATAGTCTTTAGCAATCATCTTTAAATCTAACTGCAACGACCTAGCTATTTCTTCCTGTATCGATTTTATCTCTGAGAATGAGGCTGACGAGTGTGAAATTACTATGCATAGAGAGAGTCTACGGACAAATCTCTCTGGAACGCTCTCATCAATTTGAAGCACATCTCCTAGCTCAAAAAACTTCTGAGGAGTTGGGTTATGTTTATTAATAGATAAACTTTCAAGTAGTCCAGGTAGCAGCCTTACCCTTAATGTATCGTATTCAAGTGATGCTGGGTTCAATATGTTTGGCGAGCCAGTATTAGGTATTCCTAAAAACTCATATTCTTTCTGTTTATTTGATAAAGTCGTGTTTACTGCCTCAGTGAATCCTAAACCAATCATTAATAATCTAATTAGTCTGGATAACTCAGACTCTGGTCTTAGCTTACCAAAGTTAGCCGTATAGGGAATAAGTGGGGTGAGCTGTGAGTAGCCTATACCTATTGCTATTTCTTCAGCGAAGTCTACTGGATGCATAATATCGATCCTATAAGCCGGAACATCTATTTCAATCTCGTCGCCGACTATTCGAGCGTCCAACCTCATTCTTCTTAATGCCCTTAGCGCATGTATTGGTCGAAGATCTATCCCTATCAATGCTGATTGTTCCTTTAAGTTAATCCTCCATTTAGTGGAAGATAGATCTGGCGTAATTACGTGCTTATCGTCATAAATTACATCTACGCTGTAAATCGTTCCTCCCATGTCGTGAAGCGTGGTTACGAGTATGTTTAGAGCATCTGATATGGCTTTAAAATCAGTACCTGTCACGTCTATGAATATATCCTTAGTCCTCGAGGTTAGTTCGGTCAGGCTTGAATTTATTATTGGTGGAAATGATAAGACCTCATTTCTCGAGTCAATTATAAATGGGAAATACTTCTTTCCATCTAGAATCCATCGGTATTTAGAACCAGTACTTGTTTCTTCAAGTATTTCTTTCGGCGTCATTTTATTACGGCCACCAAGAGGAATGAAGCTAACTGAGTCGGGTAGCATGGCCTTGTAGTAAATTGGAGGATGAACTTTTGAGTAATCATGCAGACCTATCGCGACTTTCCTCCTATCTCTGCCAATTATCCAATGCAAGTCCTCCTGCATGGCTATTATTTCTTCAAGTGATTCATCATTTAATTCGAGGTTTTTCACGATTGCAGACACTACGAACGGCCTGACATCTTTCACTTTTGGGTCAACTATAAGCTTCACATCTGACTTTTGCACCCTGTAGCGGGGCATTCCGGTCTTAATGCCGAGAATGCCTTGGAGCGCCCTAGCAATACCTGCAATACTTGAATAATCAGGCCTGTTTGGATTATATTCAGCCTTAACATAATCTGTGCCTGCTTCTTCAATCGCTAACCCGAGCTCTCGAATAGCCTCTATGAGCTCTTCAGTTTTTATTTCTCTTCCAAGAAATTCAGCTATTCTATTCGTTTTAAGCATGATTGCAGGCATGACTTAGTCTCGCCTCCTACTCGCCACTTTTGAAAAATTTATTGGTACTGATCTTATCCATGAAAGATCGTTGCGGTAAAGTTCACGTATGTCTTTAAGATTAAAGACCGCCATTGCTAGTCTTTCTAGACCTAACCCCCATGCCAAGACTGGATACTTTACTCCTAGGGGTCTCGTTACCTCTGGTCTAAATATTCCCATTCCACCTAGCTCTGTCCATTTATTATTCTCGCCGAGTAAGACTTCTACTTCAGCCGAGGGTTCAGTGTAGGGAAAATAGCTAGGCCTAAATCTGACATTACTGATTCCAAGCCTCATGTAGAACTCCTTAATGATGCCCATCAAATGTCTCAGCGATACCGACCTATCCATCAATATTCCTTCAATTTGATGTAGCTCTGCTAAGTGCTTCCAATCTACTTTCTCGTTTCTATAAACTCTATCTACTGTGAAGACTCTAACTGGGGGCTCGTTATGCTCGCTTAAATATCTAATAGTAGTTGCTGTTGTATGGGTTCTTAAGACCAGCTTTGAAGCCTCTTCGATGCTCCATTTGTACCCCCAACCCTTAGAGCCAGTATCACCCCCATCCTCATGCGTCCTTCTAACCGAGTCGACAAACTTAGCTGGAGGAATACCTTTACTTGGATTTGCTAGATAGAATGTATCATGCATCTCTCTGGCTGGATGGTCCTGCGGCTGGAACAATGCGTCAAAATTCCAAAAAGCAAGTTCAACTAATGGTCCACGAACCTCCTCAAAACCCATCTCGACAAATGTCTCTTTCACCATGTCTATCAACATTGTCAGGGGATGTAGCCTGGCTGAATACGTCGGCTTAACAGGCGCTGAAAGATTATATCTAGAAAAGGCTACTTCTCTCCATTTTCCGGAGGAGATTAATTCCGGCGTGAGCTGACTAACTTCCTCAATCGCACTTAGCAACTCATCACCCATCCTTATTGCCATATCCGTAGGCGAGACTACATGAATTACTTCTTCTGTAATCTTTACAATATTTGGTCTTTTGGATAGTCTTTCGCAGGCCGACGCGTATGGCCCGAGACTCGCAAGCGACCTTTGTCCTGCCTTTAGAAGCTGAAGGACTATTTCTTCTTCAGTCCTCTCTTTGGGATACTTCTTAAGTTCCAGAACAGCCTCATCGCCCTTACGTATAATTTCTATCCATCCATTTTTCTTTGCCCAAATAACTCCGATTCGAATCTCGTCCTCTGACAAAATACCGGAAGCCCTAATATCGCTTAGCTCTGCCTCCCCACCAATTTTTTCCAAAAAATCGACTAATCGTCTCTCAGGCAGGCCTTTCTCAGCATAAATTTTGCCCTCGTAGCCAAGCTCAACTTTTTTATCAGTTATGTTTTCTTCTACCTTTACGAGATTTTTTAAGGCTAGCCATTGGGCTGCCTTGGCGACGGCGCCCTCGTCGAGCGCTGTCTTCTCAGCAATCGCAGCGAAACTAGCTGGTCCGCTCTTGGTGAGGAACAGAAGTATACGTTTTTCTATGGGATGAAGTATTAGTTCATCTCTTAATGGTCCATCATCCATCTTTTTCGTCATAATGAATCTTAATCTCTAACTAATATCTTTCATTCAACTCTATGAAATAGTGAGATTTAATTAGGTGTATATAGATGGTTTTGTGGGCGAGATATGGAAGAAAAGTCAATTAGTGGTGCATCGGTTATTTATGGATTACTTAAAGACAACGGAGTTATTATTAAAGAAAAATCTAGTATAGGTGAATTAATAGGTAGGGGTTATGGCAAGTTGTATGACAATGACTTCCTTATACTTAATGAATACGAAACGTTATACCTAGTAGAGACAAACAGATTAATAGTTAAGACAAGTAGTGAGGAATCAATAAGCTTTAATGAGCTGCTAAGAATTTTTCAGTCTAAAAATCCAAGACTTTGGATCCTATATGTCATATACAGAGATTTGAGGAGACGTGGATATGTTGTGAAGGAAGGATTCGGCAACGACCTCGTCTTCAGGATATACGAGAAAGGAAAAGATGTGGAGTCCTACTATGTTATTTATCCATTTTTTGAAGGTACGCCTGAAAAAATGGCTAACATGCTAGAAGCAGCGCGACAAACACTTAGTAAGGATAAACAACTCATAGTTGCAGTAGTTGAGAGGCGTGGCGAGGTGATTTATTATACATGTTCAGAAGTCGATCTCAGAAACGTCTAGACAAGTTAGCGTTGACGTGGATGTATGTATCGATGTCTAGGCCACCTAATGGTTTGCTTATGTTTCTAGCAGTAATAGTTGGTTCATATGTGGCTTCAAGAACTCTTCCATCAATACTTGATATGGTTTTAGCATTCATTACAGCTTATTGTCTAAATGGGTCCTCAATGGTGGTGAATGACATCATTGATAGGGAAGTTGACAAAATAAATGCTCCACATAGGCCTATACCTTCTGGTAGGATAGGCATAAACTCTGCATTAGTCTATGGCGTCGCGCTCGGACTTGTAGGACTCTCCGCTTCATTTGTCTTAGGAATTAATACATTACTTGTGGCCATAATTTTTTACGGCATAGCAACAGCTTACAATGTATGGCTTAAACCACTGGGAATTTTAGGGAACATGGCTGTCAGCTCTGCAGTAGTTGCGCCTTTCCTATACGGCTCAATACTAATGATTAACACCATCTCTCCGAGGGTGATTCTATTAGGATTGCTGGCCTTCTTAGCAAATATGGGAAGAGAAATAATTAAGGGAATAGCAGACATAGACGGGGATGCTCTAAGAGGAGTATCCTCAGTCGCAAGGAAAAGCGGGAACAAGAAAGCAGCAATAATTGGCTCGGGATTCATCTTCACATCTGTTATCCTCAGTCCACTACCAACTATTTTGGGAATCCTTGGCTGGACTTATTTATTAGTAGTAGTGATAGCAGATGCTGGCTTTCTCTACTCAATAATTAAATTATTAGCCAATCCGTCGCAATCAAACTCAAGGAGAGTTAAACGTGAGTTATTACTGTGGATGGCAATTGCATTGATTGCATTTATATTAGGAGCATGAGAATCATTCTGAGATGTCATTACTTCTCTTCAGAAAGCATAATGTTCCTTATTATGCCTGATGGATTACAGCCAAGATTCAGCAAAATCTTCAACTGTCCTCGCATCTTTGCCCCCTATACCATAATACCTAAATTCTTTTTTTGCCTAGAGAAAATTAAAGGCATCACTAAATTTTCTAAACAAGAATTGTTGCTTTATGCTACATATATAATGATTAGCGGGGGTTATTAGTAAAACAGATATATTTCTCTCAGAGTAATATAATATTAGACCCGCCGTACCTTAAGCCTTGTCTGAGTGGGACGCATTCGTCCTGGCTGTGAAGACAAGCGAGTCAGCGGCGGGTTATACCTATCGAGTAATTTCTTGACTCCTAACGAATTCATAAAGTCTGGAGGCATGTGGATCTTTTTCAAAGTGTTTTCTTATTGGTTCTATTATCTGGTCTAAGGCTTTAGCAACTCCTTCCTTCAAGTCTAATGGATGAAGATTACCTTTGATATAATCCTTCTCTAAGTCAGAATATGAATAATACGTCACTGCGCCCCCGTACTTTGCTGGACGATCAATCTCCAATCTTCCTAATTGTCTAAAAACAATGTGTTTAGAATAATCGAGAATAGGATTTCCCTCGCTTACCCTAGGTGGACAATAAGCATTTCTAATTTTTTCTCTAATAATTTCATATGTGTCATGCACAAAGATACTAGTTTCTGGTATACTTTTGCTCATCTTTGAACTAATCGCTAAATCGATTGACTCGTCTTCGTCAAAGCCTTTAGGCTTGACTGGGCCCTGAAGTCCCATTAACATATGGTGATGGACTGCCACGGGTTTCCAGAGACCTAGCTTCGGTCCAACCTCTCTTGCAAGCATGTTTGCTCTTCTCTGGTCAAGCCCTAGTTGACATATTTGGCACCCCATGTAAAAAATGTCAGCAACTTGCATTGCAGGATAAAAAACCTGCGCTGCCTCTTGAAGTTCTCCCTCCGACCTGCCCATTATTGGTAATGCTCGTAAAATTCTCTTCAGAGTAGTGTTTCGCGCCACGTTAATTACAAGCCTCCAATAATCTACGTCTGACGCGTTATTGCTTGCCCAAACTACTTCTACTCTTGATAGGTCTACTCCAGCTGCCTTCCATACCTCGATAAAGTATTCACCGACTTTTCTTATCTTATTGATGTCTCCCCCCATTTTATTGTTAAGCATTGCGTGCCAGTCGGCTAGGAGGATTTTGAATCTACACCCTGCCTCAAGCATGTCTCTAAGCTTTATTGCTCTCAATACGCCAAATGGGAGATGTGCTAAGCCGCTTGGCTCGAACCCATCATAAGCTACAGGTGAAGAATGCGTTTCAAGTATTTCTCTGAGTTCTGGCAAAGTTATGACCTCTTCTGTCGGCGGCCTTGTTATCAACTCGATTCTCTTGTCTATGTCCATCTACACAGACACAACGGAGATGTTGAATAAATACATTGGATCGATTATTAAATCAAAATGGCCTAACTACGATGCTCGTATTAATTAACAGCTCTAGCCCTCCTCATTTCAATAAAAAACCTGTATCCCAGATCATGAATTTTTGATTCATTCTGGTTACAAAACGTATTTTTATATGGACGTATATTTTTATTATGTTATCACTTTGGGTTACGTGGGAGTGATTAAGGAGATATGACGCTTGCAAAGAGTGAGTATCCAGTAAAAAAAATATTGAAACGAGACGGGAGAATAGTTGATTTTGACGCAACAAGAATTAGAGAGGCAATAAGGAAAGCAATGGTCTCAGTTAATAAATATGACGAGAAACTACTTGATACGATCGTAGAGCATGTCTTGTTGTTGATAGCCGAAAAATTTGGAGCAGAGAAGATTCCTCACGTAGAAGATGTCCAAGACATAGTTGAGCTATCTCTCGTCAAGTTTGACCAATACGAAGTTGCAAAAGCATACATTCTCTACAGAAGAGAGAGGGAGAAAATCAGGAGAGAAAAGATGCGTATATTAGAAAAGGACTATTTAGACGAGGTTGACAAAAAATTTTCACTTAACGCATTAAGGCTTATGAGTAGTAGGTACCTCCTGCGAGGCGAGAACGGAAAATTTAAAGAAGGACCGAAGCAGCTTTTCCAAAGAGTAGCGGCCCTAATAGTTATACCTGACTTACTATACGACCCGCGAATATTCTCAAAACAAAATGCTCTTACAAAACATCCAATAGAAGATTTTGATCCGGAACTCTGGGCGGGGAAAATAGGTCTAGGAAGAAAGGAAAACGGCGACTATGAATTCAGATGGAATAAGTGGCACCTTATGCATATGAAGAGACTATACGACAATTTAAACGAGCAGGGCTTAATGAAGGTTTCTTGGAGCGAGTTTTTCAATATGCTCCTGAATGGAGAGTTCGAAAATCATTTTCAAGATTATATTGATTATTACAACTTAATGGTCGATAAAAAATTTATGCCTAATAGTCCGACGCTTTTCAATGCTGGTGCTAGGCTGGGGCAACTCTCTGCCTGCTTTGTCCTTCCAATAGAGGATAATATTGAGTCAATAATGAAGTCAGCAACGGAAGCAGCAATAATATTCAAGAGCGGCGGAGGCATCGGGATAAACTATTCAAAACTTCGTCCAGAAGGTGATGTGGTGTTTTCCACTTCGGGCGTTGCTTCTGGCCCAGTTACATTCATGCGAATAATAGATACGGTTACTGAAGTGGTAAAGCAGGGCGGCAAAAGACGCGGAGCTAATATGGGAATACTTGAGATTTGGCATCCAGATATTGAGAAGTTCGTAAGGGGTAAGGAGAAAGAGGGAATGCTTGAAAACTTTAACATCAGCGTCCTAATAGAGCCAAAATTTTGGGAGCATCTAGAGAAAAATAAGCCCTATCCATTGATAAACCCAAGGACTGGACAAGAGTGGGGCTCGATTAATCCTTCATACATCTTTAACTTGATTGCAGAGATGGCTTGGAAAACAGCCGATCCTGGAGTCATCTTTTTAGACAATATAAACAGAAGAAACGTATTGAGAAAGGCGCTTGGCGATATTAGATGTACTAATCCATGTGGCGAAGAGCCTCTCTATGAATATGAGCCATGTAATCTTGGGTCAATAAACTTACATGCCTTTGTCAAAAGGACAGAGAAAGGAGCAGAGATCGATTGGGAAGAACTGGCCAGAGTAGTAAAGATTACATATAGATTCCTTGACAACGTAATTGATGTAAATTCATATCCGCTTAAAGAGATTGAGCGTATGGCTAAGCTGACGAGACGTATCGGTCTCGGAATTATGGGGCTGGCAGATATGCTGATGGCTCTACGGGTGCCTTATAACAGTGAAGAAGGATTTCAACTTATGAGTAGAATAGCAGAATTCGTTGCTTGGCATGCATATAAGTCGAGCATCGAGAGGGCGGAGGAGCGTGGTCCATTCCCCCTATACTGGCAGAGCACGTATCCAGAAGGCGAGCTTCCACTAGAGGGTTATTATAGAAGAGAAGCATGGACGATGGACTGGGACGAGATAGTTAAAGAAATCAAGAAGAAGGGCATTAGGAATGCGTTCCTAATGTCAATCGCCCCGACAGGAAGCATCTCGATGCTTGTTGACACAAGCTCAGGATTAGAACCTGTCTTTGCCCTAGTTTACGAAAAACATGTGACCGTCGGCGTCTTCCACTACATAGACCCTGAGTTTGAGAGATATCTACGTGAGTCTGGGCTATACAGTGAAGAGATCATAAAGAAGGTGGCTCAGAATGGTGGATCTATTCAAGAGTTAGAAGAGTTCCCTGAGAACGCGAGGGAGATATTTGTAGTTGCTTATGACATTCCGTGGTGGGACCACATAAGGGCACAGTACCACGTCGGGCTGTGGGTTGATGCTGCTGTAAGCAAAACCATAAACATGCCCCACTGGGTAAGTGTTGAAGACGTTAAGAATTCCTTCCTTTTCGCCTATAGGCTTGGCTTAAAGGGAATAACGATATATAGAGATGCATCAAAGAGCACGCAAGTACTCGTTACACCAACTCAAAGATCGAACAGATATGTGTCAATAACGAGGAATAAGACACCCGAGCTGATGGAGTCTCTTGGAATAAAGATTAGCCATCCTGTATATGCACCAACAGAAGTTAAAGAGCCGAAAAGACCACTTACTAAAATATCAGTCACTGAGGACCAGGCTGCGAAGAAGAGCACGTATGAAACATGTCCAGAATGTAAAAGCACTAATCTTTTATGGCAAGAAGGATGTGTAAGATGTCTTGACTGTGGATGGACAGGCTGCATAGTCTCCTAAATTTTTTAGGAAGCACAAAAACTATAAAGGTAGTAATTGAAGGCTATATTGATAACCGGCTCGGAAGGGTTTGTTGGTAAAAGTCTAAAGGAATATTTTAAAACCAAGGGCTATAACGTAATAGGCCTAGACATTGCCGAGACTTCTGACATTAACGCTGATATATTGTCAACTAATGAGTTGAAGGAGAAGTTAAAGGAGATTGACGTTGATGTCATCATACACTTAGCTGCCATTGCAAACATAGCTAGTTGCATAGCCGACCCATTCAGATGTCTCTACGTTAACTCTCTCGGCACATTAAATATGCTTGAGGTAGCGCTAATGCTTGGCGTCGACAGGTTTGTCTTTGCTTCTTCTGCAAACGTTTACGGTGCGAGACCAAGGCTACCAGTAACTGAAGAGGAAGAATTACGCCCGAGGACACCTTATGATTATTCAAAAGTTGCGGCTGAACAACTCGTAATGGCCTACCACAGCTCCAAAAAGCTTCCAATAGTGATTCTCAGATCCTGGAAATTATTTGGCGAGTATGACTCTCCAAACAGCGCTGTTTCAAGATTCATTGATGCTTGTCTAAATGATGAGCCTATAACGCTTTATAATCGCGGTGCAGACGTCACTGATCCTTATCACGTAGATAATTATGCAAGAGCAGTTGAACTAGTTATTAATTCTGAAAAAGCTGTCGGGCAGGTCTTTAATGTCGGGACTGGCTCCGCGTTATCAATAAGAGAACTAGCAGAGAGGATTAAGCAATTATCAAACTCAAATTCAAGCTTAGTGGAGTTGCCGCCGAGAACTCCAGCAGAGGCTGAACCCATGATTAGTTATCCTTCAATCGAGAAAATAAAGAAAACTCTTGGATACGAACCTATCATTAGTCTTGATGAGGGTCTAAGGAGAGTGATAAATTATAGGAGACGACTACTCAATAAGTTTTGAGTAATGCTTCTGCGGCTTCCCTAACCTTGTTAATCCTATCTATATGGTTTCTATCAACATAGACCCTAATTATGCTTAGCGGTCTAGACGTCATCTCCAATATCCATGACTTAACCTGCTCTACATTTTTCTCCTCGCTGTGTAGCTTTATTTCCATGACTCCATACTTAGTCAATGGAGGTATCATAGAGGAGTCTAAATAGACATCTTTACCATCAATGCCAGCGTTTGCTGCGATCTCCTCCTCGACCTTGCTTCTCTCACTCTTCGAAGAAAACAATTTATCTGTATGTTCTGTTTTCCTCTCGTAAACCATTTTCGGCAATCTACGGCGTTCTATCTTATCAATGATGGTTCTTGTCTTCGGATTATTTTTTAAGAGACTCCAGACAGAGTAGTCATCATGTTGTAAATATTCTTCAACATTCATTTTAGAGAAGTCTAAGCCTTGGCCTAGTAATTCCTCATACCCCCTGTAGAAAAGTAGCTGAGCAGCCCTAACAGTATGGTGGAAGTATATGTTTAGAAAAGAGTGGTGCCTAGCTATTGCTAATTCCTCAACTGCACCAATGCCACGAATATCTACTGATGATTCCTTATCATCAAGCCTAGTCAAATGAATTAGACGCCTAATATCGATCACACCATAAGTAGCGCCTGTGAAATACGCGTCTCTTACCAAGAAGTCTAGCCTATCGACGTCAAGTGGTCCAGAAATTAGACAGCTTAATTTGTTCCTGCCCTTCATGACGTCGATTACTTCTTTTGTAGAGAGACCTGCACGTTCCACCGCATCCGAGACCTCTGAGTCCTCGTTAATTATTCTTATACCCATATCCTCATGCGTTAAGCCATTCTCTATCAAGATCATCTCTAGTAAATGAGAATAAGGCGTATGCCCAATATCGTGTAGTAACGCTGAAAATCGAAGCAGCAATGAATTATATGTATCCAAGTTGAGGTGTGATGAGAATTCATATGCAAGTGACAAGCAGCCGAGCGAATGATCAAATCTACTGTGCCTAGCACCGGGATAGACTAGGTAGGCTAAGGGGATCTGACTTATTCGTCTAAGCCTCTGAACCGCATAGGTATCGAGAAGTCTTACTTCACTATCTGTAAGCTTTATGTAGCCGTGTACAGGATCTTTTATGAGCTTCAATTCAAGATGATAATCTTATCTTGCTTATTTATTCTTTAGCAGGATCCGTGGGCTGTATTAAGCCTACATAATTTCTAGCTATCTTGATAACCTTTTTGACCACGTCTACTGCGTTTCTTCCAAAAACATAGGTTGCAGGCTCAAGTCCTATCCCGCCACGATCAATAATGACGTCAATGTCTGAAATATTCATGAATACTTCTTCGACTGCCGAAACTACGTCTTTCTCGTCTCTTCTTAAATTGTTTTGTTTTGTCTCTGTAAAGCTCATTCCTGAGTTTTTTATTGCTTCTTTTAGCATCTCGTCGAATTTGATGTTCATTACTGCCCTAACCTCTTGATTGTGACGAATGGCCGCTAGTAAGATGGATGCCAAGTGATGAGAGCATCCGAATGTCGGCTTACTCACCGCCCTCAGTGTAGATTTAATCTTTACTATTCTGCCTGGAAAAGCAGCAACATCATCAATCGAGACTGCGTTGGGTAGAGCCTCGGCAATGTTTATGGAGACCTCTGGAGAGAGATAAGCGACTATTGGAAAATTCTCAAGAAGCTCCAGTCCCTGTTCAAGTCGCCTGAGGATGCTTAACCTCTCAGGAGTTAATGCCGCCTCCATCAATAGACAGATCTGGCAATCAGCCAACTCGGGGTACAGACGTCTATGATAATCGCATAGGTAGCCCCTTGACAAAAAGTTCCTCCAGGCAGTCATCAATGTTTGCGTAGACTTTACTGGGCTAACTGCCGCGTCAAATATTAGTGAGTCTACAAGTGCCTCTAAATCAGTCTTGGGTATACCTAATGCCTCGAGCCTCGACATGTAATGCTCCTGATCCGTGGCAAGATAATTACTAACTGCTGCTTGCGTGACGTTCAGGATGGATGCTATTTTTGGTTGACTATAATTTTTTGACCGTAAAGCATGGGCAAGTACCCCTCTGAGGCCGGGGAGAAATTCTTTCCAGAAAATCTCGTCAGGAGGTCTCATCCATATTAGTAATTTTATAACCTATTTATAATATTTCTTTATGTGGTTCTCTGGATTATTGTGGAGAGTATTTTATTTACTTCGTCATCTGGAATTCTTCTAAATATTTCTACCTGAAGACTGCCTAGGTCCCATATTATTTTTCCCGTTGATAATTGATATTGAGCCCTTATCCTCATGACGTCACCCTTAGATAATTCCAGCTCTTCGACTAGTAGTCTAAAAAGTAGAGAGTTTAGCTCTCCTGCTGCCCTAGCCACTTCTTCCTGTTTTAGCTGTCCTGTCTTAACATATTCTCGAACCTGCGCGAAAAGAGTCTTTCTAAGCTTATCGGCATATGCACCAGCAATGACGAGTCCTGTCGTAATACTATTCTTTGCGGAATTCACGTATTCGATTCTCAATTGCTTAGATATAATCATTTAACGTATTTAGGGGCCAGTATTTTATTGAGATGCTGAACAAATTATTTAAATGAATCAATGAATACTACATACTCATGAATATCGTTATCAGTAAAATCAAGAAGCATATAGAGAATAACTATACACAATTCATAAAGAACTTTTTAAGACTACTCGAGTGTCCAAGCGTATCAACAGATAAGGAAGGCATAGAGAAGGCAGTCGATGTCATTGTTGAGCTACTGAAAGAAGTCGGAGCGGATGTAAAGACTTACAAAATAGATGGCGGCAATCCTATAATTTATGGAGAGATAAAAGGAGATAAAAATTCATCGATAATGTTTTATGATCACTATGATGTCCAGCCCGTTGACCCGCTGGATAGATGGATAAGTCCCCCCTTCAAGCCCCGCATCGAGGATGATAAAATCTATGCTAGAGGAGCAAGCGACGATAAGGGAAACCTAATCTCAAGAATACTGGCTGTAAAGACACTCAAAGATAGTTTAGGAGAACTTCCCGTAAATGTTAAGTTTCTATTTGAAGGCGAAGAAGAAATCGGCAGCCCCTCCTTACCCAAGTTCGTAATAAATTATAAAGAACAACTTAAGGCTGATGTATGCATATGGGAAGGCGGCGGCTTCAACAAAAATGGAAGGCCAATGATTTATCTAGGTGCTAAAGGCGTGATTTACGTTGAGTTAAGAGTAAAGAGAAGAGGCGACGACCTTCATTCTTCTTGGGGAACCATAATAGAGAACCCTGCGTGGAGATTAGTCAGTGCATTATCAACAATAAGAGATATAAAGGGAAGAATACTCATAGATGGTTTTTACGATGAGGTTATAGACGATCCCGAGGCTGAGGAGCTGATCAGCAAAATAAACATCGACCGCTCAGAGATAGAAGCCATGACGAGTAATGGAGAACTGATAGAGGATTTGCCATTACCTGACCTGCTTAGGCGCTGGTTACTCTCACCGACAGTAAACATATGTGGCATATACTCTGGGTACGTTGAAAAAGGTCAGAAAACCGTGCTGCCATCTCATGGTTTCGCAAAGCTAGACATAAGAATTGTGCCCCGCATGCATCCTGACCGAGTATTAATGTTACTGAAGAAACACTTAGCAAAATTTGGATTCAGTGACGTTGAAGTTGAAATTCTTAACCATGGATATCCTGCTGCGAGGACGTCTCCAAACACTCCCCAAGTACGACTGGCAAAACTAGTTGCAGAAGCCGTGAGTAGTAAAGAGGCCGTTGTATTTCCAAATATTGCTGGATCAGGACCAATTTACCTGATCACTGACATTCTCGGTCAGCCATGCTTCTCTTTTGGAGTAAATCATCCTGGCTCAAATATACATGCACCTAATGAGAACTTAATTATTAATAACTTCATGAAGGGAATATTGCAGTGCTCTCTATACTTATTGAATTTTGACTCTTGGGTTAGGCTTGGAAATGCGCCTTACCTAAACGCCTGAAGAGTAATGTTTTAGGTGAAGTACCAGTCTCTGCGAAGAAGACCGAGAGTGCCATAAGTCCTATTGAAAAAGCTCTAATCAGGGCTAATATCTGGGGAGGAGAACCGGGCATTATTGGGTCATACTCTCCGAACCAAGTCAATATTATTCCAACGTTAGTTATCTCTAGTGCTGGCCAGAAATAAAATGACCTTGGCTGGGAGGCTATTAGTGGAATCAGCCAGATAACCATCTGTGGCGTGAATATATAGCTCGATAATAGCCAGACACTCACTGATAAGAAACACTTAGCAAGCAGTGAACCATCCATCAAATAGACCCTCAGGACCAGGTATGCACCCAACGCTAAGCCAAAAATTTTTGCAGAAGTGGAGTCAGGTTTGCCGAAGATCCAGATGTACCATGCATTTTCTAAGCCCCATCCGACGTGATATCTGAAGAATTCTAATAATGATGATGGATTAAGAATCAATTGTATGAGATAGAAAGGAATAGCACCTGCCAGAAAGTAAAGAAAATACCTCAGGCGCTGACGATTATTGTTTAACTCCATTAAGAAAAGCGGTAGAAGAAACCCGGAATATAGCTTGACTGTAAATGCCAATCCGGCTACAACTCCACTCCATTCTAGTCTCCCAATAATGAATAAAGCAATAGAGAGGCCGACCAGAGCAGCGGCAATATGGTCATAATTATAGATTCCATAGAAAACTAGGCTAGGCGAGGCAATCGCAAGCAGACCTATTTTTCTCACACCAGTCTTCTCCACTATATTAATTATGGACCATGCTAGGATTAAGTAAAATGGGAGACTCAAATACACAAAAGCAGAGTAGTAGTTTTCAAGCGTCGCACCACCAATAACTCTTGCCAAATAAGTAACTACGCATGAGAGCGGCGGATACTCGAAAAAGTATTCAAAGCATGGAGCGAGGCCAAGTCTGAGCTCGTGATCCCGCCACCAGAAGTTAACTATGTCGCTATAAATGTTTCCACTCATTCGTGGATTATGAAGAGCAGCACTTAACAACCAAGACGTAACGGCGACACCGTAAACAAAACCTTTGAGATACATCTTCTTCATACTGCATGAATTAAGTTTCATTTCGAGCATTTATCTTTTTTATTAATGGCTACGCTGCTTCTAAAATATTTAAAAATATAAAAACAAGTTGAAGATATTTAGATTTATGACAGAGTTAAAGAGACATATTTCTCCATCATTTGGAAGGCGCCCTTACGTTTCGCATGCCACGATTGTTGGAGACATTGTTTTTGTATGTGGGATGGGCCCTGATGACCTTGACGCAGACGTTGAGACACAGACCGAGCAGACAATACTAAATATTAAAAAAATCCTTGAAGAAGTCGGTTCGTCATTAAGCAGGGTAGCGAAAGTAGTTGTCTACTTAAAGGATGTAGGAGACTATGAGAAGATGAATAGTGTTTATTCAAAATACTTCACAGACAATCCACCTGCTAGGACATGCGTCCAAGCGACGAGCCCACTTCATTATCTTGGACAAAGAGTCGAAATGGACGTGATAGCAGTGATTAATAAAGAGAGACGCCAAGAGAAGTGAGAATAATTTGACTATTTATGACTTAGTAATTAAGAATGGTTTAGTCATTGATCCTGCTCAGGAAATTGAGGAAAAATTTGACATTGCTGTTTCTAGAGGCGTAATAGAAAGTGTTGAGAAGAATATTCCATCGTCCTCCGCTAAAACTGTTATTGATGCGTCTGGAATGATTGTGACGCCTGGAATCATTGACCTTCATACCCATGTATGTTACTCGATTTGTCCGCGACTGGGCGTTGCACCTGATAAGACTTGCCTAGTTAATGGTTCAACAACAGTGCTTGATGCGGGGTCGGCTGGACATATAGTTTTTCCAAGCTTTAGAGAATTCATTATCAATAACTCTAGGACAAAGATATATGCTCTTCTAAACATTGGGTCTATTGGGCTAGTAACGTTTTTCTTCGATCGTGTTAAGAGTGTTCTTCTCAGCCCAGAGTTGATAGACATTTCAGAGACGATTTCTTGCATAGAGAAGAATCGAGACATCATTAAGGGTGTAAAGTGGCATCATGTATACGGGCAGGAAGCACTACTCCTAGCTAGGCAAGTCGCAGACAAGACGGGAACATTCATGATGTGCGAGAACTCTGCGCTTTATTGGTACCCCATAGACATAGTACTAAAGTTCATGAAGAAGGGAGATATCTTGACTCACTGTTTTCATGGAGGACCCGCACCGGCAGTGATAGACGAGGAAGGAAGAGTGAGACAGGAGGTTGAGGAGGCGCGTAGACGAGGAGTAATATTTGATGTAGGACACGGACAGGCTAGCTTTTCTTTCAGCGTAGCAGAAAAGTCCATCCAACAGGGGCTAGAACCCACAACTATTAGCACTGATCTTCATTTAGGAAATATTAATGGTCCTGTCTATGATGTGGGGACGACACTTACAAAATTTTTGTTGCTGGGACTATCCTTAAGAGACGTAGTTGAGAAGGCTACTCTTAATCCTGCAAAAGCTTTAGGAATTAGTGATAGGCTAGGCAATCTCAGGCCTAGCTCAGTCGCAGACATAGTCGTGTGGAAACTAGTGAAGGGAAAGTATGAACTTATCGACTGCATGGGTGAAAAGAGAATTAGTGAAGAGTTACTGAGACCAATATATGTCGTCTCGAACGGTGAATTAGTGGTAAGATAAGTATATTTATCGAGGATTTCTCCTGCTGATAAGCAAGAATTATATTTAAATTAGAGAATTAAGAACTAGGTTGGCTAGGAGTCGGCTGAGGTGACGATGAATGCCGGGACAGGCATACTATGTTAAGTTCAAGACACCGTCAGAACTAGTTACTGCTACGCTTGAGGTAGTTAAACTAGTCAGGACAAGCGGCAAACTTAAGAAAGGAGTCAACGAAGTAATTAAGGCAATTGAGCGTGGCCAAGCGAAGTTTGTAGCGATTGCTGAGGATGTAGACCCGCCCGAGATAGTGGCTTTCTTACCAACGCTATGCGATGAGAAGAAGATTCCATACGTCTATGTGCCGAGTAAAGAAGAATTGGGCAAGGCTGCTGGACTAAACGTAAAAGCTAGTTCTGTGGCAGTTGTTGAGCCTGGCGAGGCTAAGGGATATCTCGACGAGATAATTAAGAAGCTCTCAGAGATTCGGGGTAGGTAAGGATGAGCCAGCAGTCATCAAAACAGCAGGCAAAAGTAGAGGAGCCAGTGCCTGCGGAGGTTGTACAGTTAGTCGGTAGGACAGGCGTTAGGGGAGACGTAACTCAAGTCAGAGTCAGAATACTAGATGGTAAGGATAAGGGAAGAGTAATTAGCAGAAACGTTAAAGGACCTGTGAGGGTTGGAGATATTCTTCTCCTACTTGATACTGAAAGAGAGGCTGAGAAAATTAAGTAGTGAGAGGAGAGGGATATCCACAGATGCCGACGATGCATAGATGTTCCTTCTGTGGCAAAGAGTTCATACATGGTACTGGCATGCTCTTCGTTAAGAAAGATGGAACCCTGCATTGGTTCTGCAGTAAAAGATGTAGAATATTTATGCTGGAGCATAAGAAAGACCCTAGAAAAATAAAGTGGACTGTTTATTTCGGCCAAGAGAGACGTGCTTAGGAGAGAAGCTCAGATTCGTCAAAGAATATTGGGGCCTCCCTCATATAGGACTCTTTACTATCAGAGGCATGAATTATGTTGTCTGTAAGATCGAGGCCTAGGTCGCCCCTTATAGTTCCCGGCTCAGCTTTTGCTGGGTCAGTCGCTCCAATCATCTTTCTGACGACAATTACTGCCTCTCTTCCTTCGAGTAGTATTGCGACGACTCTTTTCCCCGTCACTACTGATAACAGTTTATCGTAGAATTCTTTGCCTTTATGGACCTCGTAGAGCCTTTCAGCCATCTCTTTTCTCATCGTCATCATTTTTAATCCCTTAATGATTAGGCCCTTTCTTTCAAATCTCGATATTACTTCGCCTATTAGTCCCCTCTCTACGCAGCTTGGCTTAAGCAAGACAAATGTCTTTTCGAGAGCGCTCATAGCAGCATAAATTATGTTTACTTATTGATATATCATTCTTGTTTCTGATTCATCGAGATGTCTGGCTGATTAATTAAAGTGATGTTAGAAATAATCTTCAATCTATATAAGAAGCAGGCATTGATTAAGGGTTAGATGTCTGGGATAGTAATGCCGAGACAGCCGGAAGTAAACATAGGTACGCTGGGACATGTAGATAACGGGAAGAGCACACTAGTGCAGGCAATAACCAATGTGTGGCCTGCGAGGCATTCCGAAGAGTTGAAACGAGGAATAACTATAAGAATTGGCTATGCCGACGCGGCAATCTACAGGTGTCCTAAATGCAGCGAGCCCTACAACTATATGCCTCATGATACATGTAGAGTCCATGGAATTCCTACCGAGTTTATCAGGGCTGTTTCATTTATTGATTGTCCGGGACACCACTCACTCATGATAACGATGCTGAGCGGCGCGGCTCTTTTTGACGGTGCGCTATTCGTCATAGATGCGAGGCAGAAGTTTCCTCAGCCACAGGACAGAGAGCATCTAGAGGCCGCGAAGATCATGGGCATTAAGAGTCTAATATTTGTTCAGAATAAGGTTGACCTAGTTTCTCGTGAAAGAGCACTGCAAAACTATGAAGAGCTAAAGAGCTACGTCTCCGACACGCCTTTTAAAGACTCGCTCATAATTCCCGTCTCAGCCCAGCATGGCCTCGGCATTGAGCCACTCCTATATGCAATGGAGAAAATAATACCTACACCTGTAAGGGACCTGAATAAGCCCTACCAGATGCCGGTCCTAAGGTCCTTTGACGTAAATCTACCGGGTACACTCGCCAGCAGAATGAGTGGGGGAGTCATAGGGGGCTCGATTATCCAGGGCAAGGTGAGGATAAACGACGAGATAGAAATCTCTCCGGGACTACCAATCAGGGAGAATGATCCCAAGTCTCCCTACGAGCCGATATACACTCCTGTCAAGAGCATTAGAGCCGGTGGAAGAGCAGTCGAAGAAGCTACGAGCGGTGGACTCGTAGGACTAGAGACAGGAATAGATCCTTCCCTAACAAAGGCAGACTCAATGGCTGGAAACTTTGCCGGAAGGCCGGGCACGCTTCCACCCGTATGGCGGACACTCCAGATCAGTTATACTCTGTTTAAAAAAGTTGTAGGCGTTGAGGGAGAAGTAGAAGTGAAACAAATCGCAGAAAAGGAGGCTCTGGTCATCAACATATACTCGGCCGTGACGAGCTGTATTGTGTCAAAGAGGACCTCTGACACATTAACACTCGAGCTCAGTAAGCCGATATGTGCAAGTCCTGGCGACAAGGTTACGATAAGCAGGAGGATAGGCGCCGGATGGAGACTTATAGGCTATGGAAAAATAGTGCAGTAGAGATTTGGAAGCAGTAATAGACACGAGCTTCCTGATGCTCATCGCAGAGCTAGGCAGAGACATTATAAAAATCATTGAAGAGAAAATAGACGACTGTGTAGTGCCGATCATTACCGACCAAGTATTCAAAGAACTAGTAATGTTGTCAAAAGGTAAAGACAAGCGAGCACTCATTGCAGATACAGCAATAAAAATTGCATGCAGAATGAGAAAGATGCAGGTAGAGACAAGTGCTTGTGTAGATGAGCAGCTCGTTAAACTCTCAAGAGACAGGGGCCTAGTAGTAATTACTTCTGATCTGGGGCTTTCTAGAGAATTGAGAAAGAGGGGACTAAAGTATATCTATGTTAATAAAAAAGGGAAAGTTTATCTTAACTTATGATTCTAGAATTGATTCTAGGATTTTTGGTAATACTTCATTGGCTACGTCTTTTCTTAGTATGTCTTCGATTAGTGGTATTTCATTGAACTGCGCAAGCTTTCTTGCATCATCATCAAGCTTATAATAGCTTAGCACAAATAGATTCCTTAATCCTGCATCTGTTCTGAGCACCAAGACACGCATTATCTCGTGTAAGTGTGATTCTCCTTTATCAGTTATTATTACTGCTCCGCCTACTATTTTCTCTCCTCTCTTGAATAGGAGGCTCACCTTGTGAGGAACCCTCGATGCTCCTGTTATCATTACCTGCTGATAAACATCTATTCCTCTCCTACTCATCTCTTCAACTATAATTTTAATTGGCTTCTTTAACTCCAGAGCTTTGTAAAGCTCTTCTAGATTCACTGAATATCTATAGAAGCTTTTTGACTCAAAACTTACGAGGTCATATATTAAACCACATGTTAAGCATCTGAAAGAGACGTACGGTTCTGTACTCACTTCGTTACAGTTGTTACAAGTGAATAGTGTTGAATGAATCTTTAGTATATCTTTGCCTCCCTCCTCAGCTTGGCCTCTAATTATTTCAACTTCGGCTCCGCATCTTGGACAAATGGTTTTGCCGCTTTCAGTGAACCTCTCCTCCGGTCCTAGAAATCCACACGCCTCGTGCTGAAGAATTCTTTGTCTCGTAATGTTTATTGACTTGCAAAATGGACAGCCAAGATTAATAATGTTGAGCGCGCTTAGGCATCTTGGGCAAACAACTTTCTTAAACTCTACTCCTGACTGTCTTAGTATTTTCCGGTCAGTAAGTGACTTAAAAAGTTGTAATAGCTTGGAGGTATCTATTGCTAGCTTTTCCTCTATGTCTGGATAGAATCCTCCTTCAGGCGATAAGTTGCTAGGAAGCGGAACGATGTCAGTTATGCCTTCCTTCTCAATCAATTCCAGTAATCGTTCTTCTAAATCTTCTTCGCTTATCGCCGGAATAATTTTCTCCTCAATAGGTTTTTTAATCAATTGCTCTTTTGCGCTTATGAAAACTATATCTGACTCGCTTTTAGATTTTTCTTCTATATCTACTGACGGCGATTCGGCTGTTAATTGTAGCGCCTTAGGCATTTCACTCTGCGGTTTTTCAGGCTGTTCAACGGTACTAACTGGTTGTTCAGACACAGTTTCTACAGGTTTTTCTACTGGTTGGCCAGTTCCGGCTGCCGGTGCGGTTGCCTCGACTATGCTTGTCTGTGGTTTTTCAGGCACTTCTGTCTTTGTCGTCGAGACCTCTACTGCTGGTGCTCGTGTCTTTTTGGCCGCCATGCTCCTTATCTTTAGTACAAGTAGTACGTTCATGATAAGTCCTGGAGCAGAGAAGAGTGCTAACCCCGCTACTCTTGGGGCTAGGTTAAAAAATACACTAGTTGTTGAGAGTAGGGTTGCCAGATATATTGACCAGCCAGCTATTGTACCAATTATGAACGGCACGAGCCCGGGCAACATTCTGATGAGTAACACTCCATATACTATGCCGAGAACAAACACAATCGATACATCAATAATGAATGAGGAGACGAAATCAGTAGGAGAAACAATGCTGCTGGACAAGGAAAATAATAATTCCGCTCCGACAAACCAAAATGCAAATGCTAATACAGCAATAATTGTGACACGACTAATTAGTTTAGTGATATTCAAACTTCCTCTTCCCTGACTAACTTTATGTTAATATCATTTCCGATATAAATGTTTATTATACCAATTTCGGATTGGGCCAATGTTTATAAAAAGTGAAAAGATATACATGATAATTTGGGAAGATACAAAATGCATATTGTAGGTTCAGCATTAATACTTATTTACCGCCACTAGGTTAATTATCTAAAGAGCTAGCTGTTCATGACGGGGAGAAAGAGACGTACTTCTGGAGATACTGTATTAGGTGCTATTATCATTGCTGCCGCTACAGTAGCTTTGGGAATGGTCGTTTGGGGATTCGCGACTGGGTGGTTTGGCTCCTCTATCTACGACCTTACGAAAAACGTAAATAGAGATATCTTGCTCGTCAAGACTTCTTCACAATTATCCTTCGAGTTTGTTAATTATACCTCTACCGGCCGCTCAGTGATTGTTAGGAATATAGCTAAGGTTCCGTTGATGATTACTCGAGTAGAGATAGTGTCTATGGATGGGCAGGTTAAGGATTATAGACCTGTCACTGGCATTGGGTATGAGAACTTAACCGTCGTTCAGCCCGGCCAAGCCACTTCTCTTGGCCCTGATGTTTTACCTCCGTGTCCTACCTGCGCATCAGAGGAGAGACTCAGAATGCGCGTATGGTATATCGCCTCTTCGTTATTTGATAAGGACAATCCACAGTCCTCGATTGACGAGATGCGGTTCTCGGAGACCCTATTCGTATTCCCTAAAACTGGAGTGGTATCTGTATGTCCATTACCGGAGAACTGGATAATGGTAAACATCGTTGACCCAGTGACGTATTTCAGTAGTGGCAAGATACCTGGGCCTCCATTCAATAAGATATACATTAGGACGCCTCTGGCTTCTGCTCTAGCTGACGTTGATGCCACCCTTAGGGTCACCAATTCTAGCGGAGAGGTTGCATATGCATCATCAAGCATAAAGAGTATAAGTAATTCCTTGCAGAGTTTTGCAGGACCATTTGCCGGATTTCAAGTACCAATAACTGTTGAGATTAGTGCTACTGGTTTTGACGTTATTCAAAAGATTTGGATTATAGGGGGAATACCGGGAAAGGCTCATGTCTCCGGAGTCACGCTCTGGTATGATGCGGAGAAATTTGTGGACGTTGTTGAAGCGGAGCTTGGCATAAACGATGCAGTTGGCGGAAGGTATAGAATTGTGGTTACGCTTTATGACTGTCTAAACACAGCAGTTGGGCAGGGAAGCGTTATCGCGAATTTTCCGCCTGGTATATATTCTGAGTCCGTGTTTATCGATATTAGCCCTGCTGTAGAGATGGAGAATGTGTATAGAGTCGAGGTGAGGGTTGAAGAGGCGTGAACCGAAAAGAGTCTGGCTACAGCGACATACTCGCCTCCGTGATTGTTCTAGCATTAGTACTCTCAGCAGGCATAGGCCTCTGGATGTTCCTTTCAAGTTATTCAGGAATCTTGAGACAAGAAGCAATAGAAAAAGTAAGTGATCAGGCACTCGTACTTAGGTCAAAATTAGGAGCTGACTATGTCTACTTTCCAGACGCGATACATGCAGGGGGTGGAAGAGGCTTAATGATGCTGAGGAACATTGGAAAGACACCAGTTGTTGTTTTTAGAGTGATTACGATCAGGAATGGCACCGTTGTCCATGATACTGGAATAGACGAGTTGATGCGTCTTGATGTTGGACAGTATCAGCAATACGAGTTTGTCTGTCCAGCCAATGTCTGTAGAGAGGGAGACCCAATAATAGTTCAGGTTCACTATGTTCCGAGTGATCTTTTCAATCCCTCAGACCCAAGGCTCATTCGCCCAGACTATGAGACTGTATTGTTCAAAGTTGAGAGCTTTAAGGCAAGTCCACCCTCGTATGGTCTATCTAGTGGATGTATCATACCGAGTGAGAACTGGGTATTAGTCGAAGTAGTTGACCCAAAGGAGACCAACGAGAGAGGCACCACAACTGACATGATTAAGCTTAGAGTCCTTAACTCGAGCTCTCAGCTGCCAGTAATTCCACTCAGCGTCGAGGTGCGGGATAAAAATGACGTAACGGCATACGGAGAAGTGGAAGTAGTTGGAAAGCTTCCCCAAGAAGTCTATGTCAATTTAGATAAAAGCGGATTGGAGCCGCCTCTTTACATTCTTCTAAGCTCATCTGACCCAGCATTGACTGTCATTCCACCTTACTGGGACTTTCCAAATGATTATGGAACGTTTATTGATTACATGAAGCTTCGGGTCGACCTCGAGAACTTTAGGGTGGACGAGGTGATACTCTCAATTGGTTATTATGACTCAGGAGATTACATGCTCGACGTGACTGTTTATGACTGTTATGGCAATGTCGCTGCCAGGGGGCGCTTAAATGTCACAATTAATCTGGGAGGGCTGATAGTGTTTATTGAGCAGTACAGCTTAGTCCTTGACAGGCCGGTAAACATCCTTGATATTGGGCAGATAGTTATTACTACGCGAGACGTTACTCCTATTACAACCGTTACTACTACGACGACGACCACGACGACGGTTACTGCGACGACAACTTTGACCACGACGACTACGATTCCCGCTAGGACGGTTACTTCTACCGTGACGACGACCACTACGACGACTGCTCCCACTACTACTACAGTGGCTTCAACAACTACTACCACAGTTCCAAGCACAACTAGTACTTTTACGGCATGGACGACAACTACGACGACTAGGACTACTCCAATCACCACTACTACTAGTACTAGCACCATAAAGATTACAAGGACATCGACGAGTTGGAGCACTACGACGAGAATTACTACTATGACTACTACGAGCTACACGACTACTGTTACTACCGTCGTGCCTCGCACAACTACTCTTACATCCACGAGGTTTAGTCCAACTCAGACGGTGACTGTCTATACTACGGTTACTGTTTATACTTCTACATACACGTCGAGGCCGGTATCGACCGTTACGGTTAGCATCATGAGCCCCACTATTACCATGACCACGTCTTCGACTACGACGAAATATACAACTACTTACACATTCACTAGGACCGTCACGTCAACGATATACACCACCACTACTAGGACTTTGACTTCGACTGTTACGACGACTGTTACATTGACGCCGGGAGGAGCCGCTGGACCTGAAGATTCTAGGCCACTACTATCCAGTGGTGGAGGTCTTAGGGATGTTGCCCTTATCTATCTTTCACTCGCATCATTCTTTGCATATCCAGTTTTAAGAATCTTTAGTGGGAGGTGGATGCCTTGAGTCTTAATAAATGGTTGATAAGAATTTTCATGCTTGCCATACTTGTCGTTCTATTCTCAGGCACCGTAAATGTACTTGCTGAGCGTGTAGTCGTAGTTACTGAGACGGAGACGGTGACTGAGACTGTCTGGGTCACGGAGTCAACGACTGAAACCGTCACTGGCGGAACATTCACTACGATGACTACAGTCACTGATACGTATACCACCTACAATACTTATACAACTACTAGCACCACCACATCGACTGTTAAGTCTGGAACTCTCACAACTATTACGACTAGAACTCTGACCTCAACGATGACTACTCGGGTAGGGACCTCGACCGTTGTCGTGAGGACTACGATTACGACTATTGTTACTACTTTGAGGACTACTACCACTATTTCAACTTATTATGTCACGATAGTGACTAGAAGGACCATGACATCCACGTCTTGGATAACCACATCTACAATAACTAATGTTCCGACAACGACGACTATAACTGTGGCGATTACCGTGTCTGGGGTTACGACCACCACTGTTCCTTCTACGACGACCACTACTATTGCTAATCCAACGACAACGACATCAACGGTGCTCTCGACAGTCTCTACGGCTAGCAGCACTACTACATCTACTACGACGACCACAACTGTTACGAGTACTACTACTGTGAGGACTACGACGACTACTACTAAGACGGAGGGGGCGGGATAGATTGGTGAGGGGGAGAAAGGCGGGAGTATCGGCCGTCGTTGGAGCGGCTATTGGAATAATGATATTCTTCACCGTGATGATTCCGATGTGGATATTCATGCAGAGTATCCAGACATTGTTTATGGATGAGGTGGCTAGGAGGCTTCAATTCGAGGTTGAGAAGCTGAACGAGAGGCTTGATATCCAAGTCACGCTTCAGCCGCCTGAGCTAGATACGTTTGGCAGGAGACGGGTATTCCTCATAATTGGTAATCGTGGTCCAATCGAGATAAACGTCCCGACGCTATATGTCGAGAGCAGTAGGATAGGGCTTCAGAGAATAACGGATAGGACGTATAAGCTGGCTCCCGGTGAATACGTCATGGAGCCAATAAACTTCTACGTCGAGCCGTACGAGACAGTATCGATTAGAGCCCCGACGCTTCGAGGCAATAGCTTCGTCACTGCGGAGCCTATAGGCCCGAATAGGCTTCCCTACATACTCATGGTTCAGCTTTCAAACATGAGCCTCGGATATAGATACGTCGTAAAAGTTGATGTAGCCTCAGACCCTAGGACGACCAAGGTGTATGGATGTGTCTCCCTCAATAGTGAAGAATTCGCAACGGGCTGCAAGGGAGGCGCAGAGCAGGCGAGGACTGCCTCAAGCACCGACGACTTGGAGGACCTCTTCGTCTTTAATGTCGCACCTGGGGTTTATACGGTGTCGGTTATTAGTCAGGAATGGCGTGGCGATAGGTGGGCAGGAGAGTCGAACGTCCTGCCGAGCCCTATCAGGATAATTGTAGATTCAAACGTTTTTGTTAAAGTCGGCGGCTCAAGTGTCTTGGAGATTGATACGCCTATTCCGCTTAGGGTCGAGGCGACGCAGCCAAGCAGCATGGTTGTAGTAAGGAACCAGTCTGATAGCTCGTCAATAACTGTTAAGATTCCATTTATCGTCTCTCTCGGAAACAATACTGAGCCCGTGAGAAAGGTAAGGATAGAATTATCGACGACTGGTCATGGAGTATCATTAACACCCTCGGCGAGTTCTATGGTGATTGAGAGGATTTCGCCCGGCGAGTCCTTCGTCGGATACTTCTCTATGAACGCGACGGTAAATGATGATTTTGGAGGATACTTCACGTATCAGTTGAGATTCCTCAGCGCTGTTGGAGAGGCGACGAGTCATAGATATGATGCTTCTGACGTATCCTCGCCATCTGTGAGTGGAGTCTTTTATCTCTGTAAGCTGTATGTGGCTGAGGTCTTAAAGTCAAGTAACTCGACTACTACCCTGCAGATCATCTCTTGCGGAGCTCCCTGACGCGTAATTAGTTGTTTATTCATCTTCTCCGTAAAGTCTGAGATAGATAGATTGGTTTGCTCTAAACTGTCGTTTGGTCGGGGGCGGATGACTGCCTAGCTTGCCTCTGTGAGGTGGTCAGCTTTCTGTGGAGAAGCTCTGCGCAAATCAGGAATAGTACGAGCAGTGTGGAGGTGATCGTGGTGGCTGTTAGTCCCTCATGTATCCATTGGCCCATAGAGTAGCTGTAGATAAGCGTGAAGATGAAGTCCCAGTATGGTAGGGCTATGTTCATGAGGACTGCCAATGGCGAGATTAGGGCGGCGAGGAGGATTGGGTAGGAGATTATTCTATATTTGACGCCTATGTCTTGGCTTTTTGATAGTAGTGCTGCTGCGAGGACTGCGATGAACGGGCCGACTGGGTAGAAGTAGTATGGATAGAATTGTCTTGACAGGACTCCCTGGACTGTTCCTCCTCCCCAGGAATATGTCCAGTAGTTCCTCGGCAGGAAGAAGATTGTAAGTATCATTGATGAAGCTGCAATGCTTGGCGTCAATGGTATGGAGAATTCCTTCCTGAGGGTTTTATGAATAATTATGGATAGGAGTATTAGCGGAGTGATGAATGGCAGGGTGTTCCAGAAAACCTGGCCCATGCCGAGGTATGAGAGTATGTACCATGCATGTGCCTGTGGGACGCCTATCAGTTCGGGGCCTACGAAGACGACGGGCAGGTAAGAGTTGAAGGATAAGTGGTGCTCGACGGCCTTTAGTCTTGCGTCTGGGAACCATAGCCATGGGATGAGGAGGAGCATCGGCAGCGAGGTGGCCAAGACTAGGAGTGCTCTTCTGCCAAGATGATAGATTACGAGCATCAATGTGAATATTGCTGCATAGATGATGAATGTCAGTTTTGTGAGTGATGCCAGTCCCAGCAGCATGCCTGAGAGCATTAAGTTGCGTGTTCTCGGCTTCTCTAGGACGAGCAGTGTGGCTAGAAGTGTGAATAGTGTTCCGGTCGGGTCTAGGTACGTGAGTGAGAACTGCATGAGGTAGGGGTCGAGCGAGTAAATAAGTGAGGCGGCTAGTCCTGCCCTCTCAGAATACTTCCTAGCCATCAGGTATACTGGGAAGACCGTGAGTGATGAGGAGATTGTCTGCGGAATCATCGAGGCAGCGACCTCACCAACCAATCCTCCAAACGCGTGGATGGATAGACCCGTGAGAAGCATGCCGAGTGGCGGCGTGCCGACATTCACGCCTGCAGCAGCCTCTAGGTCTCCCCTCATCAAGGCATCAACGAGCTTCTTCCCAAAACCCGTGTAGATTGATATGTCGTACATGGTTATCTGGATGTATCCATACGTAGCAAGGACTAGAAAAGCGATGCGGATAAGCAATGCATTGATAAATATGGGAAATACCTCAAGATCGATTATCCCTAGTGTGGAATAGGCTAACTTACGCATCGTACATCAGAAAAAATTGCGAATAATAATATTTTAGGGTATTAGGATTGCTACTGGATAAGTCTTGCCCGATGTTGTATGTAGAGCAATCTCGTTAGTGACGCCGCCAGCGATTATACTGCCGCCAGCACCTGTCTCACAACCTGGGAATGAGGTGGTAAAGGTACTTCCGATGCTTATTGGCACGTTAACATTAGTTAGGCATGGTGCTCCGTTAGCCAATATCATATCCACTACCGCTGGGCTTGAGCCCGTGTTCTTAGCGATTATGACAACATTAGTACCATCCCAGTATGCTGACTGTATCTCTATTTTTTCGAACCTTGTGAAGACTCCGACGAGCCCTGAGGCCCAGAAGGCCACGGCAATCGCTATGACGATCGCTACTGCTACTAGGATGACTGTAGCTACGACTGGGCTTATTCCAGACTTTCTACGATCCATCCGCATATCAATAATCATTTACTTACTCGTTAATATAATTTATTAGGCCTAGAAGTGGATGCAGATTCTAGAAATGTTTAGAAGACGCTGGCCAAACGATTTATCTATGTATGCTTAAATATCCACCAGTACATTGATAAAGACAAG
>CALIKS010000008.1 GCA_938017985.1 uncultured archaeon
ACTGCCAGCTCGGCAGGCCGCGAACCGGTGGCCGGAATCTTAATCAAGAATACCCCAGGAATCGATGTCTTCCTCCTCTCCCAGTCCCTGCCCTCTTCGAGGAAGGTGCGGAGCTTAGAGACGGCCGACTCCATACCAACAACAGTGCATGGGCCTGAATATTACGGTTTAAGGCCTATAGGAGCTCCTCCACACTAATGCTTAATCCACGCTCAATAAACAAGCGCTCCTCCCTTACAAACCTAGCTACGGCGGCCCTGATTAGCTCGCTCCGGCTGGAATACCTGCCCCTCCTGACCAGCTCATCCATGGCCTCGACATAAGGCTCCGGAAGCTTGACCGTAATAAGCCTCATCAAGGAATACGCGCCAAAGTCATGGATTTAATCATGTGCCCAGTCACGCGAGGCTTTTCAAAAATTTTGAAGAATCAACTTATATCCACCGAGATGACAGTAGAGGGCGTGGCGCCACCCCCTAGACGCTTGGAGAAGACTAGGGAGGTGTTGGGCTGGATCGATTCCAGGATAGAGGGTCTTGAGAGGGAGCTTCAGACTCTTAAAACTCTGAGGGAGTTCATAGCCTCCTCAATCCCCGGCGAGACACAATCCACGCTGGATATTAAGAGCCTGCCGTGGCGGCCCTTCAAGGACGAGGCAAGCCAAGAACTACTAGAACTATTGTCTAGGAGCGAGGAAGAGCGGCGATAGCGTCTAGGACTTTGACCTTACGGTTTTTCACTACACTTAAAACAGTTAGAGACAAGGGCCACAACATACATATCAAGTATATGCCCACCAGACCTTTAAACACCCTCCTTATCCGGACACTATCTATCGATTCTAAAGTATTTTTAAGTAGAAGAAGTGCTTCAGGACGAATATTTATTATTTAAAGGGACATGATCTCGGCATTTTGTGCTCGGTTTCTAATAATACTCGTCTCCCTGCTTTCATTTATGTCCTAACGCACCAACTAAAATATTAAAAGGAAAAGGATGATTACTGATTTTAGTATTCTAGAAGGATTATACTTCTAGAACCATATGTATCGAATTTCACATAAACTGTAAAGGGGGGATCAAAACACCATCCCGCTTTTGATCTTTCAAGCTCACTGTAACTTGATAGCTTAGGTAGGCTGACTCCATTAAAGCTTACTTTGACTGGACAACTTGTCTTATTGAATTTGGCAATATATATTTTCTTGGAAGAATCCAGTTCTAAAATTGTCTTGTCTTCTTTTTTCTTCGCCTTGCATTTTACTATTTCGTCTTCATCGTATATAATTGTTTCTGCTTCAGAACACAGCCATACGTCTAATGTTATTGGATTAAATGGCTTCTCACCCACATATAACATATCAGGACCCATTGGAATTATTGAATCACCTCTAACATAAAGTGGAAGAACGTCTATTGGAGGGTCAAGGTGTAGTATTGCTGGACCTACATATTCTTTTCCTGTCCAGTAATCAAACCATAATCCTCTAGGCAAATACACTGGCCTTTTTCCCGATGGATAGCATATAGGTGCAACTAAGAATGAGTCTCCAAACATGTATTGGTCTTCTATATTGTGACAATTAGGATCTTCTTGAAATTCTAGTACCATAGCCCTCATAAGTGGTAATCCGGTTCTTGTAGCGACATAGGACTGGGAATATATGTATGGTAATAGTCTATATCTTAATTTAGCATACTTTCTGAAAATCTCAAGTGCCTTTTCTCCGAAAGACCATGGCACCCTTGGAGGATGTTCTCCATGTAAGCGAACATGCGACGTGAAAATTGACCATTGGAACCAACGAATCCATAATTCAGCAGTTAGATGGCCTATATTAGATTGATATCCACCAGTATCACAACTCCAAAAAGGTACACCTGAAAGGCCTATTGATAATCCTGCGCGTATATTCGCTAGAAAATCTTCCCATTCACTATTTGGGTCACCAGACCAGCATATAGGATACTTTTGCAATCCAGCGTACCCTGAACGAGCATTTACAAGACCCCTGTGACCAGCACTTTCCGCAACCGCTTCATATGTTGCCTTTTGATAGAGCAAGGTGTATATATTGTGCATTTCCTTTCCAGATCTTCCATTATAATAACATGCATCGGCAGGTACATCCTCACCAAAATCTGACATTGCAACACAAAAACAGCCTGCCCTCATATATTCAGCTATTTTATTTTTCCACCATTTTACTGCCTCAGGATTGGTGAAATCAGGCATAAGACAAAGTTCATAGAACATTCTATTATGCCTCCAACGCCACGCTTCAGTTCTTTCTATAGCTTCAAGAGAATATTCTGGTACACCTCTTTCACCGACATCTACTTTAAAACCTAATGGTATTTCATATGGGGTGCCATCTGATCTTTTCAACACATAACCTAAACTTCTGGCCTCTTTTTCTATATCCGTCCCTAAGTTAAGTAATGGAGAAACATACATTCCTACCTTTATCCCGTATGGTTTTAACTTTTCACAAATTCCTTTTGTTTGTAACGGAGTTATTCCAAAACCGACGCACATGAAAATATCTACAGGTATCTCTAGTTCTCTAAATTTTTTCGCTATTGCTTCCACATCATCAAAATATACTTTTACGACATTCTCATCTAATTTTTTATTTGAAGGAGGAGGGTAAGCGATTGCAATAAATTCGCGTAGATCAGTAGAGTAGGGAGTATGCCAAATTCCAAAAGATTCCTTTGGTGGTAAAGATGGAAAACCAGTTATTTCAGCATATCTTGCAAGAACATCTTTAAGGCTTGGACCATATATTATGAAATAGTCTAATAGGGGATAATCAACTATAATCGTATAACTCATAAGAGAACGGCTACCCATTTCAAAGGTAATGGGATATGTTGAATTAACAAATATACCATAGCCCTTATTGCTGACAAAAAAAGGAATATTTTTGTATGATTCTTCGGTTCCAGCTCCAAAGGGATTGCAATTCCAGCAACGTATTCTTTGTCCAAGCTTGTTAAACTTTGTAAACTTTTCACCAAATCCATAAAAACATTCACCCGGAAGTATAGATAAAGTCTCATTTGATCTGCAAAACTTACCATTTTCTATCATAAAGCCTAAAGGTAAACTTCTATAGTTTCCATGTGCATCTCTATCACTTGTATTTTCCTTCAATACAATTTCGCCAACTCTATCATAAATAGTATATAACCAAGGTTCTTTTCTTACCTTAAGATACAGCCTACCTGTGTTAACTGTTATAGTATTGGTATCTTCTATTACATCAAAACCACATGGAGGCCAGTCTTCCTTTATTTCTATCAAACTTTTATAAGTTTTAAGCGTTTCATCAGGAAACATACGAAATCTAAGAATATCCGGTGAACAAACTATTAACTCCACGTCAACAGCTGTTCCACGATTAGTTTTGCAATGAAAAATCACACCATCTTTTATTTTTTTGAAAGACAACAAAGTTTTTATAAACTCGTGTTCTTCTACCATATCTGATCCCTAATCTACTAGTCCTATATATAAACTTTTTAATAGCATGAGCATGTCTAAGAATTCCATTATCGCTTTTAGGATCCTTAAGTATATCTTTGCAGCATGGCTTACTAGTCTAGCCAGTATTCTGACGGCTGTAGTATCCATTCTAGACGTCTTTAGCCTTTCTCCATATCTGTTGGTTAATGTCTGTTGGTTAATGATCCGAACGTGGACTCACCTCTAGGCCTATTCCTGTAGTTGTCGGCTAATACCTCGAAGACGTCTCTCAGCCTCCTCCTACGATAGCCTCTATACCTGTTGGAGCATTGCCTTATCAATGGAAGATATCCCCTCTCAACCATGACCTCCATAGACTCCTCATCGTCGTACCAACCATCTGCCATCAGTAGCTCCTTACCTGGGGGAAGCGCTCCCTCTACAGCCTCCACAGGCCTCCCAGAATCAGGGACACATGCGCCAGCAGGATATACAGTAACGTCAGATATCCTAGTAGCTACGTGAACCCAAACACCCTCCCCTTCTCCAAGCGGTAAACTCTGTAGAATCCATAACAGTAAACCTGTATCCAAGCCTTGAATCTAGGATCCTTCCAAGCCCCTCAAGGACCTCCTCCAGTATTCCGGAACGGCCTCCTACCCCTCCTAGAGTAGAGAAGCTTGGAGAACCTCCT
>CALIKS010000009.1 GCA_938017985.1 uncultured archaeon
ATGAAGGCAAGGACTAGGCGGTTCCTCAACAACTTCCCAGCGAGGAAAAAGCCTATTTTCAAGATAAAACTCTTCATAAGGCTATTCGTCCTATGGTACAACTTCATAAGGCCGCATCAAACCCTAAAGAGACCACCAGCAGCACCAATAACTTGATAGTATCTATATGGACGTAAATTTAACAAAAGACTCTAAAATTTAGGTTTTTAATACTTAAAAAATTAAGTATCTTTTAAGATTCATTAATTTAAAGTCCATCGGGCTCCAGTTGGGCATTTCCGAAAAATAAGCATTAAAATAGTAAGAGAGTTTGGAGAAAAGATGAACAGTTTCTAGAAGGGAAGAAGCCAGCCTGATTTTGTCGCCAATATGATTATAGCTCTTATTGTTTCCATCAGTCCGTCGCCTATTGTGTAGCCCATAACTATCAGCGGCCTATAGCGCATCCAGTTCGAGAGCCCAAATGATGGCCCTACAAATTTTTCACCTATCATTGAGGCTATTAGCTGGGCGAATACGAATGGTATGCCCCAGAGGGCGCCGGTAATTAGCATTGGCAAAATATACGGAACCCTAAGGAAGTTGCTTGCCGCGGCGATTACTGAACCTATGCCTAAGCCAAGCATGACCCATGTTGAATTGAATAGATATCCGGACCAAACCCAAACCTGCATTCTCGCCCAGTTGAGAGCATCAACAGGCCATCCGACCACTGTTGCAGGATAGGCGCTTGATGGTATGCGCGCTATAAACCAGAATAGAATCGTATAGAAGAAGCTGCTAGTTATTGTTAAGCAGAGCAAAATTAGAAAGGCTTTAATGTATTCGCTATGTCTAACATTCAGCAAGTCGGCTTGAAGCAAACCTTGGGCAAAAGTTGAGCCGCCTATTGGGACGCTCATTATCGTCGAGGTTGGCCCAATATATCCTATAGATCCGGAGATAGATAATGGTAGAGGCGCGAACCATATGTCTCTCTTTACGTATCCGCTGTAATATATTGTAAACTCTCTTAAGTAGGGCACATTTATTCCAAGAAAAGTCACACCAGCTGACGCTGTGGCAATATAATTCGCGAAAAATGTTCCCCCAATAATAAACATCAGGAGGACCCAGACTGGAAATTCAAAGCCTGTAAGGAACCATGTTACCAGAACGAGACCAATCGATGTGGCAATATACGCAATCAGCAGCATTGTTGGTGAAAGACGCCCCTTACTCAACTCCATGGATCTTCTTAAGGCTTGAACACCTCTAACTAATGGTTTAGGATTGAGCAGCAGAGGAACTATCATGGCTGCGAAGCTCAATCCTATTATGAAACTGACAAAGAAGTAAAGCAGTGACCTATATTGAAGAGCCCAGTAACCCCAGCCGGTGGTCCATTTGCTTTCTGGAGGCCATAAATCAAGCATTGTAACTACTCGTCCGCCAATAAAGTATAGGGCGAAGGCTCCAACAAACTGCATTAACGCGGTTCTTACCGGAAGTAAAAAGCCTGGAATATAAAATACCGGGTCTAGAGGTATTATGAAAGCTGATCCTGGAAGTATGTTGTCTAAGTAGGGGGTTAGATCAAAATATGGCATAGTATAAGTGTATATCGTTAGCCCTCCAACCATGAAGGGACCTATAATAAAGGGCAGAAATTTTCCAATAAAATGCACAATCATTCCCGCTAATGCTGAAAGGAAAAGAGGTCTTATTAAGCTTGGGCTTCTCTCAACTAATGTTTCTATAGTCGCAACTTGAGCCCTTGCGGCGGGGAACTCAAGTTTTTCGCTTACAGCAAAAACCTGATAGCTTAAGTAGCCAATCACAAGCTCAGTAACTAAGCCCAGCGATAATACGCCGAGCTGTAAGCCTACTGGGATGAGCCAAGACGCATGCAGGAAGAAAAATTGGCTATTAAGGACTTCAGTTAAATCCTGCCCTCTTGGAACAAACCAGCTAGGTATATACTCATTTATACCAAAGTATAGCGCTGGTTCACTATAGGAGTAATAAGCGTTTCTAACAAGATTTAAAGCGAAAAAGGCGTATCCAAGCGATATGGGTTGGAAGGCAACCAGCAGGAAAATCTCTTGCTTGAGTAGTTTAGATCTAAGGAGATTGGTGAGTTCACTCCATAAAAGTATCGGTATCCATGTGGCTAATGGCAGAGTTTGATTAGTGATCAAGTTGTAATATATGAAAGCTGGTTGGATGAGGAAGGCTGCAAATAGGAAGACAAGGTAAACTCTCCATGTTAAGGCTTTTTGGGCAGTAGTTACTAATGTATTTTCATCCGGATCCGTACTCTCTTCTTGCAACTTCAATGTACCTCCTTCTCTCTTCAGGAGGAATTGTTCTCCATATTAAGATTTGCTTTCTAATTTCATCTGCAACATATGGACATGAGGTTCTCCATGTTGTAGCGTAGCCCGCTGTTCTTCGAATGACAAGTTTAAATAGAAACGGAGCCTCTTTGTTTAGCTTCTCCCCCTCTATTATTATGTCGCTTTTTATACCCAAATCGTAGGGAGCAAGCCTACAATCGGTAACAAGCCTTAATACTTCCCCCCCATCCTTCTTTATCTCTTCCATAGAGATTTTTTCAGCTGCAAAGAGGCTTTCCCTCTCCATTGAGAAACTGAGGTATTCTTTAATAAATTGGAAGATACCTAAAGTCTCCTCTTTCGTGTTGACCACTATTGGTATTGTTAACTCCCATGAGTCGCCTTTAGGTTTAGTGATGGCTTTTTGCCATCTACGTACACGCGATGGAACAGCTAATTTGGCTGCCAATAGAGATGGATAGAATGAGGAGAGGGCTGTGACTGTAAAACTGATTAGGAGAGCTATTAGGGCGGCATATGAGGAGAAGTTGGGGTATAGTTCTTGCGGATAAACCCTTAAAACTATTAGAATAGCCGTGATTATTATGCCAGCGAGGTAACCGGAGAATATTGCTGGCAACGCATATGAGATGGACTCAACTATGAAGCTCATTGATATATGGAACGGCGACATACCTATGGCATTGTATATAGCGATCTCCCTCGTTCTTTCATAGACTGAACCAAGCATTAAGTTCAATATAGTGAAGGCAACTATGAACATTGGAATTAGGAGATACTGATATCCAAGTAGCCCTAACCATTGCCTATGAAGCAGGTAGTAACCCAGCTCGTCCTTTTCCGCAACATAAATTCTATAAGATAGCTGATACGGCAACTCGTTTAACAGCATGTTCTTCACGGTTTCATTTGCGGGCTTAATAACTATCATGGATAGGGGGGTTGGATACACTAGTCTTGAGAATAAGGAGTAGGGAATTATGAAGACATTGGACGAGTAAAAGTGATTAGGAGTCACAGCTGTTGTTGGTGAAGATGGATCAATCGGCGTAATTTTCTCCCCATCCGGATTATAGAAGGCATCAAGCCTTTCAGAATCTATTATTCCAACAACTGTTAATGTTAACCCCCACAAGCTTATCTTTGAGCCAGGCACAATTTCTTCACCTAATTCAGCAGAGAGACTTTTCGCAACATTGTCAGGAAGTATTGCCGCAAAGAGATCGTCTTTGATAAACCATCGGCCGGGAGGATTCGTTGGAATTAATAATTCATCAATGTTAGAAACTTTAGGCTCCTCGTGCGAAAGAGCCATTATACCATATATATTTGTTTTCTTTTCCGGAGAGAAAACTATGAAGGGAAGCGCTGCCGCCACAGTTACGCGCGGCGGCTGAGGCGGAGGATATAAGAAACCTCTTGGAACAACCTCTGCGAGGCCGTGAAGGCTAGACTTTAAGACCATGAAGACGCCCTCATTTATCGGGGTCCATGGGGTTGCCCTGATCGTTATAGCTGAGAAACTTGAGGGCATTGCGGCGCTTTGAGCGCCGCTTACTAGATGCGGAGTTATCGTAACTGATGACAAAGAGACCATGCCAAACACTAATAAAATTAATGATAATAATGTTAGCAGCGTTCTGAATTTTCGTTTCTTCATATTTTCTATACCCATACTCATAGAAGACGCAAAGAGCCCGGAGCGGCTTATTTCAACAAAATGCGCGGCGCCCCTCACTTTCCCCCTAAGGCCTTTAATGCTTGACTGCGTTTCATTAATGATGAGCAATAGAAGCGGGGCTAAAATTATCAGCAGGCAGTTAGAGATTAGAACCAGCGGTGAGCTATTGGCTATTATAAAGCCAGGGTGGAAGAATGAGAATGCAAAGTTTGACAGTAAGGCTATAATCAATATTGCGAAGAATCTATTTTTACCCTGAAAACCGAAGAGCAATCTTTCAGCTATAAAAGCGAATGGGATAGTAACTATGAAAATTACAGAAAGCGATAGTATGACCTGCCATGTTAAATCCATAACTGAGCCGTATAAACCTAAGAGCAGCGTCCATGAGAAGTAACTGCGTCCGAGCAATCTACTAACTTCATTCTTTACATATGCGGATTCCCACAAAGTAAGGTATTTTGAGGCGAGATTATGGAAGAGCTGCGTTGTAGGCGTATAAGTGTAGTAGTTGTAGAGTTTATTGTATCTGCTAAGCACCATAACCTTCATATTTTTAATTATTTCTTCAGGCCCAAAAATTATCATGTCTCCTTGCTTAAGGATGAAGCCTTTCCCGTTAGGATTCGCCGGATCAGCATCATTTAGAATTGCTATTGGTAATCTTTCGCCCATTGTGAGAATGATCTCCGTTGGGGTGTTTGGCATCACAAACGCCATATAGTACATATCTGAAGAAATTTGATTCTGCCTTATCATAATGCCATGCGCGGTAGCATGATTGATAATTACTCCTCTAACGAATCTAAAGTCAGATGGATTGAATGCAAAAGTAATCGCTATGCTTGCGCATGGAAACATAGAGATTATTTTTTCGTGAGGGTGAGAGGTGAGAGGAACCGCTTTTCCTCCTGGAGCTTGCCAAACGCCGATGTCAGTAGTCCATGTTATTTTGCCAGTTTTTCTATCTACAACAAAAGCGTCGACGAACCCTGTCTGGTATGGCTTTAAGCCATGGATGACAGCCTCCCCAAACTTGTTAATTTTAGTCATAATATATATGCCCGTTGCGCCTGCGCCTCCGCCGGTATAGTACACAACAATAACATCGTTCCAGCTTTCCGGATGCCTCGTTGAATCGAAGGGATCATACCAGTTTGTGAGCAAGTTATATTCAGAAACTTTAACTGTAAGCGTTACGTATCCCCAATCATCGCTGAACCTTGATTTCGTCGGCGTTAATCTTAGATTGCTCTCATTCAGTAACCCCCATAATGTGCAATGGATGAAAAACAATTGCGTCGGTAAGTTGTCGAAGATTATTTTTTCCCAAGTGTCTGCGGGTGATCTCTGATACAATCTAACATCATCCGAGGTATGATAAGTGAAGCCGCAGCCGTAAACTGCTAGAACAAACGGATCTGAATCGAAAAGATAAGTATATGATTGATAGTAGATGGAGCTGGAGGCCCCAAGTTGACTGAAGAAACCATAGACCCTAGGCTCATAGGGCCTAATTGAACCTATGTCTGGCGGGTTGGTGCCTAATATTCCATCGACAAATCTTTCGCCGTAACTGATACCTAGCTGAGGAATCATCCTCATCTCGCCGAGATACACCTGGAATAATTGGCTTACAAGCCAGCTGTACCTTGTTTGATACAGTATGTCTGGGCGCTGATATGGGTATGCTGAGCCGGTGGCGTAGACACCTATCTGTTTAGAGCCGCTTGATAGGTCCATGCCAGCGAAGGCTATAATTTTGCTTTGCAGATCTGCAAAGTGCTTTTCAACAAATTCTCTAGCGCCCCATAAAGCTTGATAGTGACCTGCAAGGGCAACTATGAGCACTGATCTTTTAGGCGTATGCGTAGATAAGAACCTAGCAAACTCAATAAGGTCGGCTACGCCTAGAGAGTCCGTTGCACCGTATGATAATGCGGGAACTATGGACCATGAATCATAGTACGCTGAGACAACTATGATCTGTTTAGATAAAACTTCATCTTTACCCTCAATGTAACCTACTATGTTGGGGACTCTTATGCTCTCCCAGCTCATATTTGCATTTACATATATTCTAATTCCTTCAGCACCCCTTCCTTTCGCCAATCTCACAAGTTCTTCACCGCCTTCCTCAAGTTTCACATAAAGTCTCGGGAATAAGACGGGAATGAGAACCTCTTTCTGCTCAGCTTCAAGCCGAGTCACCATCTTAGGGTCTTCTGGAACAAATATCACTCCTTTAGCGCCGCCAGCCATTGCCTGATAGAAATTCCATCTTGACGCGAAATCCATAAGAACGAATTTACCCTTAACGTTTAAACCCTCAAAATCTTCAAATTCGCCCTTACCTAAATATACTAGCGTATCGCCATCTTCCGGGCTTGTATAGGGGCATGGATTAACATGGTTAGGATGCAGCATATAGGCCTTTATTACTTTGCCGTTCTCTAAAGTTACTGAGGAACCGTGATCAAAGGGAACAGTTACGTTAAAGTATTCAAAATATGTTCCATCTTCAGCATATGGTTTAAGCCCGTATTCTCTGAATTTAGAAGCTATATACTCAGCCGCTTTAAAGAAGCCAGGATAACCAGTAAATCTCGGTTCGCTTGATAAAAATTTCACGTGCTCCATTACATTAGTCATATTCAAATTGTTAATCACTATGTTGAAGCCTCGAGGTGTAGTTGGCACCTCAACCCCTTGCCCCACGCTAGGCTCTAACGCATATGAAAGTATTGGCGCTTCGAGGAGCGATAGTAACAAAACCGTAAAAACAGCTATAAAACTAGGTATTTTAAACGTGTTTGATCCCACATTAGCCACCTAGTTAAAGGATGCCTTTCATCTTCTTAAAGAAACTAACGGCTATTTAAATTTTAAGCTATTAAAGATTAAGGGATAAAAATTTCGCAGTAAATTTTGATTTATTTTTTTAAAATCATAGCCCTTTTGATTTTTTAGCTACGATATGAAGGTGTCCTCCCATTCCTATTAATGACTGCTCTTGAGAGAGGCTGATTTCAATATCTATGAGTCTGCGGAGTTTTTCGGGGTCTTGAAAAGCGTAGGTCGATTGGGGGGTTCCAAGGAACAGAATGGGTTTTCCAGCCATTTTGATGACTTCTAATCCGCATCTAGTGAAAAGATCCGTTAGATCTTTGGGTGTAAATGCCCACGTGTAGAAGCCTAAGTTCTTTATATATATTTTCCTGCTTTTTAGCGCTGATTCTATTTCTTCTATATCCTCATTTTCCATATTCAGCATTGAGAAGATTATGGAGTAGATGTTGTCAACTCCGGCAGAGATGTAACAGTTTGGCTTAAGAACCCTGTAGAGCTCCCTAACTGCTTTTTCCGGATCTCCGCAATACGATATTGGGTCTCCTTCCGCTAGGATGAAGTCGAAGGTGTTTTCTGGAAATTTTATTTTTCTCACGTCTCCCTCAACTGTGGATATTAGGTGGCTTAGGCCTTCTTTCTCCGCTTTTTTAGCGGCGATTCGAAGCATTTCCTTAGATAAATCGTACACTATCACTTTTAAGCCTTTTTTCGCTATTGGGATAGCCCATCTGCCGGTTCCTCCGCCTGCATCTAGGACTAAGCCGCTTCTTGGAAGAAATGGCTCAATGAATCGCCATGTAATTTCATCATAGACCTTTTTATAGATTGATGATGACATTTCATCGTATTTCTCAGCGAATCTGTCATAGAAATTTTTGACTCTTTCAGCCTGCTTATCAAACATGCCTTGCACTATCCAAAAACTTCTAAAAATGCCTGTTGAATTCGTTCGCATCTCGGATTTTCTTAAGCTTCCACCTGGTTCCTTGTGGCGAATCTTCTATGGTAAAGCCTATTTTTTGCAGGCGTTCTCTGATTTCATCGGATATTTTCCACTCTTTTCTCCTTCTCATTTCCTTTCTAACATCGATTATTAAGTTTATAAGTTCGTTTATGATGGCTGTTTTTTCA
>CALIKS010000010.1 GCA_938017985.1 uncultured archaeon
CCGGAGTGTCCATTGTGTATGATCTGGACGTCCCTCTATCCACCCTTCCGATAACGGATCAGAACATGGTGACCCTGCTTGGTAATCTTTTATCCAACGGGCTCGATGCCTGTGAGGAGTGGCAGCGTGAACACGATGGCCAGGCGCTGCTGTCCCTGCAGTTTTACAAAAGAAGCGGACTGTTCATGCTGGTTTGTAAAAATCACTCCCTGCCGGTGCCGACAGAAGTTCTGGATGGATTGTTTCATTCTTATGGCAGGTCGACAAAAGGCGGTCAGCATGAAGGACTCGGTACGAAAATGATTCAAGAGATAGTAGATCAGCACCACGGTTTCCTTGATTTTGTCCACAAAAATGAGGAGTTTACGGTGAAGATTAAGGTGCCGGCAATACGGTAGAGCGTCAAGTTGGGATATTTAAACATACGTTTGTTTAAATGTCCTTTTTTTTGTTGGGGTTGGTGGACTGGATTGGGGGTGTGGATGGCTATTCATACATGTAGGGTATCAGCACACAATCGAGTAGGAGGGGGTGACTAACCCCCGACCTCTCACACCACCGTACGTACCGTTCGGTATACGGCGGTTTCAATTAAGTCGAACGTAATATTTGATATCTTGTAAGCAAACTTTTGAGCCCTTGATTTAACCAGTATTGGTTATCAAGGGCTCTATCTAGTATTGGGCTTTTGGCGATACGCCAATAACCTAGCCTAGTATTTGCCCATTCCCATGCCTTATTAGGCTTAATACCTAACTTCTTTAAGTTTCTATGTTTGGTTTTAATTTTCTTCCATTCTTTCCATCGAATCATCCGAAGTCTTCTCCGAATCCATCCATCTAACTTAGCTAGAACCGAGGGGGTATCAGCTAATTGATAATATCCTAGCCAGCCCACTAAGAAGCGGTTTAGCTTTTCTATCCTATCTTTCATGCTGATAGACCATTTTCTCGAAGTAATTTCTCTTATTCTCTGTTTAAAACGTTGAATACTCTGTTTAGCGATTCGGACTTTTGGTTCCTTTCGATGATAGGTGAAAGTGAAACCTAGAAACTTACGTTTCCATGGTCGGTCTACTGCACTTTTCTCATGGTTTACTTTTAGTTTGAGTTTTCTCTCAATGAAAGTTGTGATACTTTCCATGATTCGTTCTCCTGCTCTCTTTGAACGAACGTAGATATTACAATCATCTGCATAACGGACGAATCGCAATCCTCTTTTCTCGAGTTCTTTATCAAGTTCATCTAGAACGATGTTTGACAAGAGAGGGCTTAGTGGCCCACCTTGAGGAGTGCCTTCCGTGTTAGGACTGACAAGTCCTTTCTCCATTACACCTGACTGTAGGTATCTTCGTATTATTTGGAGCACTTTTGGGTCTTTTATACGGTGGCTTAATATTCTCATAAGTCGGTCATGATTCACTTTGTCGAAGAATTTCTCTAAGTCGATATCCACAACCCATCTATACCCTTCTTTGATATAGCGTTTTGCTTGTCGGACTGCATCATGACCACGCTTATTGGGTCTAAAACCGTAACTTTGTCTAGAGAACGAGGGATCAAACTCCTTATTGAGTACTTGCGCAATAGCCTGTTGGATGAAACGATCTATCACTGTCGGAATTCCTAGCTTCCTTACTCCTCCGTTCGGTTTCGGGATTTCGACTCGACGGACGGGTTGAGGAAGGTAGGTACCCTTTATCAGTTCGGTTCTTAAAGTACTCCAGTGTTCCATGAGATGAGACCGTAGGGTTTGTACGCTCATCCCATCTACCCCGTGGCTACCTTTATTTCGTTCCACTCTCTCGAGTGCACTTGTAACGTTCTGATATGATAAGATTTGTTCCATCATAGATTTCAAACTCCTACGTGAATCAGTCATTCTTCTTGTGTGGGGTTGCTTTCAGCCCTTCTAATGTCCCCCGTGGATTCACCACTTCCTCCATTAGGAAGGATAATGTTTCTGCTTCATCAAGCAACACGTACGCCAAGTGCTGATTCTTCTTAATTGATTCAGTCCTTCCCAGCGGCTCTAGATACCACTGGTACTATGACTTCTGCTGACTTCTGACTGTTCAGCTATTTATCGCTAAATAGGTTACCGAGTGTGCTCGGCTTTCCAGTCAGACCTCCCTGGGTAAGAATGCAACCTTTCCCTCCACCTATCTGCTTCATTTACTTGATATCGCCTTCGGCAGAATGGACTTTGTTTTGTTTGGCAAACTCATCCAACGATATCCCAGCCTCATATGAAGTTTGTGTTCCTCAGACCGGAGATTTGCCGCTCGCTTCCTTCAGATTCCACGTCACCATGGACACCCTTGCGTTAAGCTAACTGCTACTTCTGCCTTCACAGTTCGGGACTCTCACCCTATAGGTTGCACCCATGCCAGGCGCACCAAAGTGCACAATGGTAGAAACTAGCTACCATTGTGTATTTAGCATGAGATAGGTAATGATAATGGTTAATAATATAAAGCCTGCGCTAATACCGACAACCATCTGAAGCGCTAAATTTCTCTTCGTGTACCCTTCAAGCTGTTCAGATCCTCCGGCTTTATCTACCTTCCTGGCGTGTAGTATCTGCAAAATATTTAACGCAACAGCCATAACTGCAATGACGAGCACCATGATACCTGATACCGGCCATTTCAATACCACATCTCTCGGAATAATCATTGTATTGATCATGATCATGATGAGCACAAGGATTTGGCCGACATAAGCCGCTTTCTTTTCTGCAAGGTACTGTGTTCCCAACACCTTTTCTTCATGCTCCTCAATCTCTCTTAAACTTGGAAATAAGCGATGCAGCCAATTATACTTTGGATATGTTTTAAAAAGGATGTTAATAAACAGAAAAAAGATAGCAGCTAAATTTAAATAGAATAATTTAAAACCGGCAAATGATATAGCAGCAATAATAATCAGTAATATAATCATAAATGAATTCAGAATGAGCAGCTGCTTTTTCCTCAAAACTGCTATACTTTGATGAGACATATCTTTCTCTCCCTTCTCATTAAGTATCTACGAGTGAGAAAAGGGAAAGTTCC
>CALIKS010000011.1 GCA_938017985.1 uncultured archaeon
TCTAGCCTTACTCTTCGTTTCCTCGTTCTCGGCTAGAAAGTGTACTGCAAAATAAAACCACACCTTCAAAAACTTAAAGAAACCGGGATGGGAATTGGTGAGGCATTAAGATTACGATGGTGCGACGTTGACCTTAAAAGGCGCCTGCTAACTCTAAACGAGCCTGAGAAAGGTGCTCTTCAGGAAGCGAGAGTGAGATGGGTGCGAGTATTCAAGAACCTAGCCTGAGAGTCGTATAGTGTCATCTTTTTAGCTAATGAGAGTTAGCGAAAAAATATTGGCATCTTCTCCGTTTATATTACCTGACTTCGAAGGATGAGAAGCTGCGATATCGGTTACATTTTAAAATCGTTGCTGGTCATACAGGCTTTATTCGTTATGCTCTCGATGATAGCTATTCAGCAAATATATGGTTAGCAGATATATTATGCGGGGTATTTATACTACTGGTATGGACATAAGGAATACTCTTATCATGAGGGGGTTTGGGCTAAGATATATACAATAGATCCTTCCGTACCTTCCGATCACGCTATCCTTGAATGGATTACCATAATGGTTTCCTATTATCCTAACTATTGGGTTCAGGTAGGATACTACAAGGGACGGTATTCAGGTTATGTTCTATTATGGTACCATGAATGCATTACAGAGGGCGAGTGGTATCCGATGAGGTTTATAGGGCATGGTCCAAGCCTAGGGACGTGGCATGATTACATGATAACTCATCCATACGGCTACGGAGGCTCTGGTAATCCTGGAGAATTCCGTTTATATATAGACCTATCCCTAATCGCTTCCACCTCTCATGCCAATCCCTGGCGTCCAATCGACGAAATATGTAGTGTGGAGGTTAAACCGACACCTTTGATAAAAATAGATGGAAGCCACTTCAAAGAGCTTAGAGTTTTCTTATATCTTGAGTATCCTTATCCACGATGGGATTGGGTGTACTGGCTTAGGCACAACGTAACCGAGACAGCTCCTTACCATGTAGTAGAGATATCAGATTATGAGTTTAAGGCGTGTGGAGGTGGATAGGTATGCGCAGACGTATACTTGTATTCATGATATTAATCTTAGTAATTCTATTAGCAGTTCCACTAACTTTATTACAACTCTACTCATATCCTATATCCGAACCTTTAGATCTATCGAGTCTCGGTTGGAGTGGTAGTGTTGAAGGCGAGACTGTTATCCCGGTTGTTAGGAAACTTAATTTCGGTTTGCAGCACTGCCCACCCTACCCTCCCTTTAAGAGGTACTCGTTGGTTAAGGGTATAGATGAGATTAGGTCTGGATGGTGTGAAGATCCGTATCTACCTGCATGGCTCCCCGGAGATATAAGGTATGCAGATGTATACGTAGATTCTGTAGCGATAATAGCTTTCGGCGATATAGAGATGGAGGATTTCCGATATGCAAAGGTAGTAATTCAGTTCGTAGGACCTACACTTGAACCTAGCGTGAGAAGGGAGAATATAGAAGAGTATAAGAGGATGGTTGAGGGGCCCGGAGCTTTAGGATCGGTAAAAAAGATTGTTAGGGTAGGGGACATATGGGTTGATCTAACTATAAATGCGCCAGTACCGGAGGGACCATATGAGAGATGCCATTTTGCCTTCTTCTGGATAGAAGGAAATTACTATATTGTAACAGTTAATCCTCCGCTAACACCTGAAGACCTTCTGAAGATTATAGAGAGTATGAAGCCAGCTAAGGAAGTCTTAAGATAAACCTATAGGTTACAGCGTATCCCCAAACACTTATCCGGATTTACCATGGATTGGCGAGAAAATATACATTATATGAAGAACTTGAATAAAGCTCCCCCGCCCGTTCAAAGTGAACAGGACGAGGCGATCAATTGGCTGGTGCATAAAGCCCAGCCGCCGCTTGCTTTTACAACATGGCATGCTATCTTTTTCATTATCTTCAAATAAGATAAGAGTGTACGTGACGGGTTTGGAAAAATCGTAGTTCACACGTAGAGCCACCGTTGCGGCGGTAAAGACGATTGAAGAAGCAAACTTGTCGTGGCTTTGAATACATATGCTAAATGGACGGTATCAAAATCTTCAGGAAGCGGAAGTAAAATGGTGAAAACATACGGAAATGCGAAAGAACATATGTAAATGTTAAATTGCATAAATTATTAGATAGATGCTTAGGGCTATCATTAATAGTCCCCCCGCTAGGTTTAGCCATCTTTGTTTTGCAGATGACCATTTTTTTAATTCGCTGGTTTTTATTTTCAGCATGTACATGCCTGCCGTTATTGCTAGGAATGGTGTGATGATTATGCTGTTGTATAGTGTTAGTAGGGTGAGCCCTTGGATTTGTGTTTCTAGGTCTGCTATTAGGCTTAGGGCTATTAGGTATGGTCCTGATGTGCATGGGAGGAGGAAGGTGCTTGTGGCGACCCCTATTAGGAAGGCTGATGATGGGTTGCTGGAGAATCTTCTTAGGCGATCGGCGGTTTTCTCCGAGAGGAACTTTGGGATGCGCTTAAACTTCTTGTTCAGGAAACCTCCGATGGTCTCTCTTAAGCCTATTGATAAACCGAAGAGTCCGAAGATGAAGTTTAGGATCGACCTGAGCCCAATGGATAAGCCTAGGATGACAACGAACATTTTTGCCTCATGAACATAGCCTATCAGCTTCCACAACCCAAGGCCCATCATAAAGTAGGCGGCGAAAATCGCCATTGAAAATGCTAACCCGAATTTCAAAACGGCTCCCCTTCCCAGCCGCATGGTAACTAGTGAGAGAAAGACTATGAGGACAAAAAACTCGCAAGGATTTATTGCATCTACAGAAGCTGCTGCAACAACAAGAGGCAATATATGGAAAAAACTGGTTTGAGACTTCATTCTATTCCTAAATAATTCTTCAATCTTGATTCTCACCTCCTCCTTTAGTAGAACAGCGTCCTCATAATGATAATGTAGGAACACTTTGGCCGCATCATCAGAGTTTGCAAGCGCCTTATCCAGCGTGCTTGCGTCGCATCTCAAAATTACAATAGACATTAGCCTTCCGCCCTGAAAAACCAATATTAGCGGAGTTGAGTATCGCACGTAAATCTCTTGCCAATTTAATCCCTTCGCCATCTCGCAGGGGGTGCAGAAGTCCGGAGGCAGAACGGGGACGCCCTGTATAACTAGCAGATTAACCATTTCCAAAAACTCTTTCAAATAATCTGAATTGTTCAAACAATAAATGGTAGTCCTTATCTCAGGGAACCTGCTAAAATAATTTTCTATCTCTTTAAAACTTGGAAAATCGGGGAAATCATAAATGTAAACTTCAATGCTGCTTCCCGCATTAACAGCCATCATTCCCAAAGATAAATATGATAAGAAAACCAGAATAAGAGCATAAGATTTCTTCGGCAACATGACATCCCACATAAGATGAAGTTTAGGAACTTCTATATATTTTTCGCTCTTATTAAGTTAATGGCGCTTTTGGGATGAGATATGAATAGAAAATTAAAAGACGGAACAGTATGAACCAGAATTTCATAAAGTCATTTTTAAGGCATTCTAAATTGAAGATCAGAGAGTCATTCATCCGCCTCATTTTTAAAGTCTACTGAAATGTGCTGTTTCTCGCTATCGGTATAGCCAGCAGGAAACTTTTACTCCATTAACATCGAACATAGGCGGCCTTTTTTGAGTGCATATGTCCATCTTAAACTGGCATAGGTGAGCATACTTGCAGTAGGGAATTACGAATTCCTTAATCTCTATGCCTGGGGGCTTTGTTTTTTTAATGCGCCATTCGTCTCTCTTGACGTATTCTGGTAAAGCATCTATTAAAGCCTTAGTATAAGGGTGATGTCTTTCTATGAGCA
>CALIKS010000012.1 GCA_938017985.1 uncultured archaeon
TGAAGGTGCTTGAATATTCAGTTTTATGCAAGATTGAGAAATTTATCTATGCATCTTCAGGGTGTTCTATATACGGAAGCCAGGCTCCGCTTCCTCTAAAAGAGGAGTTTATGTCAATGGATTTAAGCACCCCTTATCAGATCACTAAAATGCTTGGAGAACTTTACTGCAATTTCTTTTATAACTATTATGGATTAAAAATAGTAAAGACAAGGTTTTTCAATTCTTATGGCCCAGGAGAAGTTCCGGGACAATATAGAAATGTAATTCCAAATTTTATTTACTGGGCTATGAAGAGTCTTCCGCTACCTATAACAGGTACGGGGGAAGAAACACGAGATTTTACATATGTTGGTGACTTGGTGGACGGGCTTTTGAGGGCTGGGTATTATGAATCTGCAATTGGTGAAGCGATAAATCTTGCATCTGGTAGAGAAGTAAAAATCATTGACCTTGCCAATCTGATAAATAATCTTACCGGGAATAAAGCAGGAGTAAAATTTGTTGAAAGAAGAAAATGGGACACAAAAAAGAGGTTACTTGCCTCTATAGAAAAAGCAAGAAAACTAATTGGTTACGAGCCTAAAATGGACTTCCAAGAGGGTGTTAAAAAAACAATTAAATGGTTTGAGGATAACTGGGAAAATATTGAAAAATCAGCTGATTTTGGTCCAGGTATATCTTCAGCAGTAAGGGAGATCTATAGAAAATGAAGTTCTTGATAGTTTTTGGGACACGTCCAGAAGCAATAAAGCTTTATCCAGTGATAAAAGAATTAAAGACATACAAAAATGCAGAGATCAGAATATGCGTTACTGCTCAGCACAGAGAGATGCTAGACCACGTTCTGAATCTGTTTAATATAGTTCCTGATTATGATTTAAACATAATGAGGAAGAATCAAGATTTATTTGATATTACAATTTCTGCCTTAAAGGGGCTCCAAAGTATTTTTGATAAAGAAAGACCTAATGTTGTTATTGTGCAGGGAGATACAACCACATCATTTATAGCGGGTCTTGCAGCTTATTATTTCAAGATTCCTATTGCTCATGTAGAGGCTGGGTTAAGAACCTATAATAAATATGCTCCCTTTCCAGAGGAGATTAACAGACATCTATTGGGTGTGCTCGCTGATTACCATTTTGCTCCAACTGAGGAAGCAAAAAATAATCTGTTAAGAGAAGGGATTACAGAGGATAAAATATGGGTTACCGGCAATACGGTTATAGATTCACTATTAGAGATGAAAAGGAGGCTTGAAACGAAAGAAAAAAGGAGATATTGGACAGAATATTTTGAGGAAAAGATAGGTATTACCCTGCCATTAGATGAGGAGAGGAAGATAATCTTAATTACGGGTCACAGGAGAGAGAATTTCGGAGAGAGATTTAAAAATATCTGTATGGCACTAAGAGAAATTGCACAAAGAAGAAGTGATTTAATATTAATCTATCCTGTTCATCTAAATCCTAATGTTCAGAGACCCGTCAAAGAAACTTTAAATGGGGTACCTAATGTTTTTCTGATAGAGCCACTCGAATATGAGCCTTTCGTTTTCTTAATGATGAATTCCTACCTTATCCTTACAGATTCTGGAGGTATACAGGAGGAGGCTCCGTCTCTTGGTAAGCCTGTTTTAGTTATGAGGGATACGACTGAAAGACCTGAAGGTGTTCGGGCTGGAACAGCAAGGTTAGTTGGAACGAATAGACAGAGAATTGTTGATGGGGTACTTGAATTACTGAACAATGGTTCATTATATGAAGAAATGTCAAAAGCGGTTAATCCCTACGGAGATGGTAAGGCAGGAGAAAGGATTGCGAAGATACTAATGGGCAAAGCGATAGATGTATGTTCTCAAGAGAGCCCTTGATATAGTATTATCATCTATTGGCCTGATTCTTTCTTCACCGGTTTGGCTTCTCAGTTCTATTGCTATTGTTCTTGAGGACGGATTTCCTATTTTTTATTCCCAGAAACGGGTTGGAAAAAATGGCAAAGTATTTAAAGTTTTAAAATTCCGGTCGATGATAAAGGATGCTGAAAAGCATACAGGAGCTGTATGGGCATCTGAAAATGACCCAAGAGTAACGAAGGTTGGTAGAATCTTGCGGGCAACTGCTATGGATGAGCTTCCTCAGTTATTGAATATATTAAAAGGCGATATGAGTTTTGTTGGTCCAAGACCTGAAAGACCAGAGTTGGTAGAAAAATTTTTGAAGGAGTTCCCCGACTTTAAGAAGAGATTTGTCGTAAAGCCTGGACTTACAGGTCTTGCCCAGGTCTATGGCCAGTACGATACCCCGCCCCAGCATAAACTAAAATACGACTTGCTTTACATAAAAAAACAGTCTTTTTGTCTCGACCTAAAGCTCATTTTTCTATCCTTTTACATTACTCTTAAGGGCAAGTGGGAGCACAGGGGCAAGAAAATACGCTAATTACCCACCTACGAGGTGTCCACCTCGTAGGTGGAGGGATCGCATTTGACCCTTACGCACGTGTGAATTCCAGACCAATGACCTAGCTTGACACCATACGGTAAAACACTATAAAATTAACCAGCTTGGCGACGCAGAATTTCGACATCGAATTCCAAAAAACGGAGGTGCTATGCATAGGCGGTGGCATCGCCGGGCTTATGGCTGCAATTGCAGCGAGAGAGAAAGGTGCTGACGTTGTAGTCGTAGAGAAGGGAAATGCTGAATTTAGCGGCAGAGGCCGTGCTGGAAATGATCATTTCTGGTGCTACATTCCAGAGGTTCATGGTCAGGACCTGGATCTGTTCATCAAGGAATGCCTGAAAGGCCCTAAGCTGAGGATAATGCAGTCAGGCAGTCCGAAGGCTTTGATAAAGAAGTTTCTTGAACATTCTTTCGAGATTGTTAAAATGTGGCACTCTTGGGGCATCCCGATGAAGTACGAGGGGAGATGGGAGTTCTCTGGTCACTCATTCCCTGGTGACGTTTTTACTCATCTCAAGTATATGGGAAAGACCCAGAAAAGAGTTCTTTTTCAGAAGGCTATTGATGTCGGGGCGAGGATTCATAACAGGACGATGGCCGTAGAAATTTTGTGGAGCCAAACCGGCCCTGTAGCGGTGGTAACCGTTCATACGAGAAATAAAAAAATAATCGTCTATCAAACAAAAAGCGTGATTCTTGCAACAGGAACGACCGACAGGCTGTATCCTCCTCCTGTTCCTGGCTGGCTGGCGAGTACACCTAACTGCCTAACCCTTACGGGAGATGGTCGGGCTATGGCCTTGAGAGCTGGTTGTGAGATCGTAAGTCCGGAACTGATGAAGAGGCACATGGGGCCGAAGTACTTCTCTCGCTTCGGGCAGGCGACCTGGGTTGGGGTACTGAGGGACGCCAGGGGGCAGGCGGTGGGAAACTATGTTAACAGACCTGACAGACGGTACGGAGACATGGTATTAGAGGCAAGACCTGATATTCCTGAGCAAATTGTAAAGGACGGCAGGGGACCTGTTTACATGGATATGGAGGGCATAACTGAGGAAGATTATCGATACATGATAGAGTTTTTCCACCATGAGGGTATGACCTCACTTCTAAACTATTTGCGTGAAGAAAAAATAGATTTGAGAAGGGACAAAATAGAATTCTGGACGTACCATCTGATACCAGAGGGTAAGATCTGGGTGGACACAGACTGTATGACCTCAAGGAAGGGTATCTTCGCATGCGGAGACGAGGTACTTGTTGGTGTAGGACCAGCGGCCACCCTTGGGTTGCTTGCAGGACAAAACGCGGCTGATTTTGCGAAGGCCGAAGAAACAAAAGACTTGAAGCAAATTGAGCATGAGCTGTCTTTTATAAGAGGCCAGATTGAAAGCCTTACGCGAAGAGAGAATGGTCCTTCCTGGTATGAAGCCAATATCTGCCTCCAGCAGATAATGCATGATTATGCAGGTCCGATCAGGTACGCTTCTCTCCTTGAAGCAGGATACGAAAACCTGAG
>CALIKS010000013.1 GCA_938017985.1 uncultured archaeon
ATCGTTGTCCTCTTTCTCTCCCAGTCCCTGCCCTCTTCGAGGAAGGTGCGGAGCTTAGAGACGGCCGACTCCATACCAACAACGATGTATGGGCCTGAATATTATGGTTTAAGGCCTATGGGAGCTCCTCCACACTAATGCTTAATCCACGCTCAATAAACAAGCGCTCCTCCCTCAGAAGCCTCTCAACGGCGGCCCTGATTATCGCGCTGCGATTGGGATAAACCCCTCTCTTAACCAGCTCATCCATGGCATCGACATAGGGCTCCGGAATCTTGACCGTAATCAGCCTCATCACAGAATACGCGCCAAAGTCATGGATTTAATCATATGCTCAGTCACGCGAGGCTTTTCAAAAATTTGAAGAATCAACTTATATCCACCGAGATGACAGTAGAGGGCGTGACGCCACCCCCTAGACGCTTGGAGGAGGCCAGGGAGGTGTTGGGCTGGATCAATGCCAGGATAGGAGATCTTGAGAGGGAGCTTCAGGCCCTAAAAACCCTAAGAGTGCTCATAGCCTCCTCAATTCCCGGCGAGACACAATCCATGCAGGATATTGAGAGCCTGCCGTGGAGGCCCTTCAAGGACGGTGGCGGAGAGTGGATATTCGAGGACGAGGCAGGACAGGAGCTCATAGAACTACTTTCCAAGCAAGGCTGAAAGGCTACGATAGGCGAACACGTGTATCTAATCGCAGAGGGAAGGGGTAAGAGATTCATAAGACGGAAACCAGTACAGAAATCCTCATCTATGGGGCCGGAGACACCGTGAGCCGCTGCCGGTGCGTGCTCTCATTCCTTCTCCAGCCAACCCCCTCTATTGGATCTGGCGAGGCGGTAGAGAGGTATGTCACTGCTGCGTAAGGTCTTAAGGGCTTTGCTGGTGGCAGTGGTGGCTGTCGCGACCATAGCAGGTCCCCTTATTATCCTAGCCTATATTCTTTCTGGGCTGTTTAGGCCGGTTCCCATTATCAGTTTCGAGTGGTTGGCAACCCATACAGCAAATGTTTCTAGAGCTGTTATTCAGCTTCTAAGCCTAGTAGCCATAACATTCTCAGCGGCGGTTGTCGTCTTCGCCGTGGGAGTTAGGAGTGGGGCAAGAGCAATCCAGGTGGCGGCGCAGGATGTTATAGACTTTGGCGACTACTACTCCCTGTTGGGGGTGAGTAGATACGCAAAAGTAGAGGAGATTGTACAGGCCTACAAGAGGCTGGTGAAGAAGTATCATCCAGACGTCAGCGGGCATCCTATGGCGGAGGAGATAATGAAGGCCGCGAACGCCGCCCGTGAAATTCTAACAGACCCGGTGAAGCGGAGGAGGTATGATGAGATGCTGGCCTCAAAGAAAGTAGCGGCCACCCTCTCTACTGACAGAAAGAGTCAGCACTCCTATACTCACGGGAGGCTTGTCTGCAAAGCATTCTCTGCCATACCGTTGCTTATGATGGCTCTCCTACTCGTAAACTCTGTAGCCCTCCTACCCTCGGTTTTGCCGGGGCTGGGGTTCAGCAATCTGTTGAGCCTCGAGGGGCTGATGCTTGTCTCGCTCTTCCTCCTCATAGCCGTGGTTGCCAGCCGCACCGTCTATATCATGCTCGCCGGATGGGCCGTCTCACTCCTCATAGCGGTGGCCTTCTTTCTACTGGTATTAATCCCCGTCATCCTCTACATTATAGGTCAACCCTTCCCTAAAGCTTATCAGCCGGGCATAGAGGTTGTAATAACCGTAGTTTTGGCGCCCTTAATCCCGCTGGTTGGGGGAGCCTATCTGATAATGCAGCTCATCATCGAGTCGCTCAGACACATAGACATCATGTATCCGTTCATCGCCATGAGCTTCCTCTCAGCCGCCGCAGTCTGGTGGGACAAGCGTCAGGCAAGCCTGAGGTGCTGGAGGATATCGGAGGCCGCTCTTAAGAGGATGGCGATAACGGGAGGCGGCCTCGCCATGCTCCTCTCCTGCCTCGTACTACGGCACAAGATAAGGAATAGCGGCTTCATACTCACCATCATTACCGCATTCGTAATAAACATCATAACCATGTGGCTGGTGATGCGATAGCTCGGCCCCGTAATGTAATAGCCTACCCCTTACACCTCTTCTAAGCGAGACGGTCTCTGATCGACCCTAGACAGGCACGTATATCCCCTCGCAAAAAAGGGAAGTGATGGACGGCTCATAAGGTGGAGGCATCGGACCTGTGGTCGCTACTACAAGGCCGATGGCTATAACTACGGTGCCTATGGCGAAGAGCAATAGGGCGACGGCGGACAGCTCCCTAGCCCTCAACCTGAGGGGCTCTTCCACCTGCTCAAAAATTTGAAATTCAGTAAAGTAACGGTCAGGAACAGACATGAAGGTTTGTGACGGTGATAAAAATAGAAATATCCATCTGCTCGGGAATAAATTAAAACACGGGGATTTAGGTGAGGTCTAGTGAAGTCTCGTGGGAGAGCATAATAGCTGAAGTGGATAAAATCATATTTAGGAATACGGGCAATCATCTTAACGTTCCGCAGATAGAGGCTCTTAGGTCTGCCCTAGAGTCGCGTACAGGTACAATTCAGATGCCAACAGGCTGTGGGAAGACGAGGCTGGTTTCGGCCCTCATACTTGCCTTGGGAATATCTGGATTCCTGAGGGATGGGGATAAAGTCTTATTCTTAACACCTAGGAGGGTTCTGAGGAGGCAGACTGTTAGGGATGAGTTCGAGCTGACTCTCCGCAATATCGAGGAGTTCGTGCACCTTCGTGTCAAAGAGATAGAGTCTCACGGCTTTGAGAGGATACCTGTGATGCCTTGGGAGAGGAGGGGGTTCTCGCAACCCGCTAGAGAGGCACTGTTAGAGAGCCTAGAGAGTGGTAGGGACGTGTTGGTGTGCGTGCTAACCCCCCAGACATGGATGGAATATTTTAAACACCATGGTTTGACGGAGGTGGATAAAGTACGCGTCCTTATAGGTGATGAGGGACACTACTTCTATAGTGGGGCTAAAGCCATCGATAGTATTCAGAAGCTTATCAACACCGTCATGAGAAACGAGGGGTATGTGATAGGCATGACCGCCACCCCTACTAGGGAGACCGTAGATATCTTTGGACCAATAAAGTATATGCTCAGCTCTCTGGAGGCTATGAGGATGGGAATTCTGACGTCGAGGCTTAAAATATATCCTTACATCACCTCTACGACCTTGGATGATGCCGATCTGCGCGACGAGTGGCAGGTCGCGGTGAGGCAGAGGGCTGAAGAATATGCCTCGCTGATTGTGGAGAGGTTGAGGGGGGAGGCGGAGGAGAACAACTTCTCTCTTGAAGATAGGGTGCCAAAGACTCTGGTTGTGGCAGCGAATATCAAAGAGGCGAGGCTCCTGGCCGATAGTCTGAAAAGCAGGCTGAAGAGTTACGGTAAGCGGGATAAAGTGTATGAGGCTCACATGGGTTTAGAGGCTGATAATGCTGAGGCAGAGGCACATGAGGTCCTTGAGATGTTTAGGAAAGATAGGGAGGGGGTGATCGTTACGGTCGATATGGCGAAGATGGGCTTCGATGACAGAAACCTAGAGGTTCTGGCTATCGCAAGGAAGGTTGGGTCTCCGACGGCCTACATACAGGTGAGGGGGAGGGTGTTGAGGCGCCCCGATTCCGATTTCTCCATTAAGAATCCGAGAAATGGGAGAGGGGGATATGCAGTGATTATAGCCCTGCATTACGAGAGGGATTTCGAGAGAGAGCTGGAGAGAATCGAGCGTTGGGAAAATCTTGAGAATAACGAGCGCGTCGGGGAGTACCTCTCAGGATTCGGGCAGGGGGTTAAAGTTGTGGACGGTCAGGTTTCTGTCAAAGACCTTCCAATGATTATGGTGGATGCCCAACTGCTTAAAAGAAGAACCCCCGCTTCTGAGCAGAAATCGTCAGAGACTAGTAGGCGTAAGCATTCTAAGCCTATAAGTACCATTCGTAGTCAGTACTGCCGTCATCTTTTACTACGCGAATACATAAAAGAGCATGAAAGCGAGTGTAGGCGAAGGATGAGGTGGGAATAACTAGTTAGAAGAGAATAGAGCACTAAAATTAGGCGGGGGCTAGGGCTGGTGTGGATGGAGGGTAGGGTTAGGGGGAGCATCACAGTAATACCATATCCTTCTTGTGGCGCTCTAGCCTCCTCATGTAGGCGACCTTTGTTATCTCCGCTATCGAGGCAAATCAAGGACTGCTGGAGCTACTGTCCAAAGGTGGCGGGTACCAGCACACTGAGTTTTAAAATAAGCATGTGTTTCAACCTTTTTCTTCTTTTTCAACCTCTATCTGTAATTGATTAATGGTTTCTTCTATTTTTTCTTTATATTCTTCCGGCTTTAAACTTCCTTCCGTAGCTGAAATGTCGATTTTTACAATTATTTTTTCAAACTTTGTTTTAAGATATGCAACCATCCTCACTACGTCCGAGAGTCTTCCTACTGGTGGCTTTAGCACTAAGTGTATGTAACTATACTCCCTTATTCCTTTTATTTTCTGATACTTCTGTTTTATTTCCCTTTCCAAGATAGATTTTTGCTCCTCAGTTAATCTATTCCACTGTATTCGCTCCTTTATGGTATCGAGTTCTTCTAAATTTGTTGAATTTTCTATTTCATTAACAATGCTTTGAACATCCTCTAAGCTCATAACTTTTACGCCACATAATTCTGGTCGTATTAAAACACTATCCTCTGTAATTTCTGGGGAGAACGCGGTCTTGAAGTACTTGCAGACGGGTTTTTCACCCTCTAAAATTCCGTATCCAAATCTTCCCTCGGATACACCCTTCTTTATACATTCTTTGAGAACATCGTCTGAGAGTATCCTTAATTCTCCAGGCGCGTTATAGAATGAATCCAGCAGGCTCTTCACGCTAATATAATCCCTGTCTTTGAGATATTTCTCTTCAAGAAATATTGGATCAATCTTAGTTACTATCTTTTTTTCTTCAGCGAGTCTCTCGAAAACCTCGTTGTCCAAAGTTGATTCTACGCCTATAATTGGTATCCCCATATCCACTTCTTCTAAACCCTCCTTAGAAGGAAGGTATAGAATTCTGTATAACTCTCTTATTTTTCTTCCAACGTCCCTTCTAAATGAAGTTATTTTTTCGTTAACCTCTCTTTTCTGGGATTCTGTAAACGCAAGTAGCTCATCTTTTTGTATAGTTTCCCACGCGATCTTTCTTCTTAAAAAGTCTTTAAAGCTTGTCCTTTCAGAGCTCTTGGGGCACAAGAAAATTAGTGTATTTTTTTGAACCCTAGGATTTTCCCCGTAATTTTCGATGATGCTTTCACAGAACTTTTTATCATCGTTTTGAAGAACTACTAATTTGATCTTCCTTGTATCAGGAACGTCCTTCGTATTCTTTGGCCAAAGGTAAATATCAAAATACTTTTTTGAAAAAAGATTGGAGAGGGCCTTCTCTTCCTCGTCCCTTACTGCCTCATCCGGTATATTTTCCATTTTTGTGAGCAAGATGCGGTTTAGGTTTGGTTGATCGCTATAAAAGAGTTTCCCATTGGATTGTAAATAGAAGAGTCTCTCTTTTAATTTCGATAAAGCCTCAACAATCACACTACTTGGCACCCCTATTTCAGAGCACGTAAGCTTCACGTCAGCCATTGTCGCTCCTTTTTCTGGACCACCTGAGAATGAGTAAAGAAAGATAGTAGTTGCTACTTTTGTCCCGAAGCGATATGCTAAGTAGGCTTTTCCAAGATCTTTATCAACCTTTTTAGCCCCTGCCTCGCTGCCAGTAATATCAGAAGCTAAAACGCTATCATATTGTGAGCCAATATGCTTTATCAACTCCCTCCTAATCTCGTCATTCGATAAATCGAAATCCCCCAGCCTAATGAAGGGTATCTTTGACTCTTTAAGAGAATAAACAACTAAAGAGAGAAGTCTCAGAACACCTCTAGTTCTCTGGAAGGTGGGAAAGGAGCCCCATCTTTTGTAGAGGACCTCGATCACTTCCGGCTGAAAGGGATAGCTTTTCGAGAACATCGTCCTATACTCTGACTTCTCTAGTCCTCTTGGCAGTATCCCCTCTCTTTCCGCATAATCTAGAAATTCATCAATTATCTTCTCCGCCTCCCCTTTATCAACGCTACTGAAAAGCCTAGCCCTTATTACTGATGCCACCTCCTCGTCTTTTACTGGCGCATAAACCTTCTCCAACTTACCCACTATCTTCTGCAATTGTTGGAAAAGCCTCTCAGCACTTTCATCATAACGTTCCAGCAGACTCGACGGCAAAGTTAAAACTAAAAGGCACCTATCAAGTGAACTAACAACCCTAGTTAACTCGTGCATAAAAGCGAGAACTTGAGCGGCCATAGTGGAGTCGCCAACACTTATTCCTGCAGCCTTCGTAGTATATATTAAGATCTCATCCATTAGTATTAGAGTCGGCTGATATTGTTCAAGGAGATCTCTTAACTTTTCGGTTCCCGGAGGCGTCTCTCCTTTAAACTTCTCCACCCTCCCTGTCAGTTGCCTCTCGATCTCACCCCATATAGTATGGTCTTTAGGATCTAAGGCCGTACCATCCAATACTACGATGTTAACATTCCAAGACTTGGCTTTATGGTACAAAGCTATTAGAGAATGGGTTTTTCCACCTCCAAAAGGTGTCTGGAGCTGAATTATAGGATCGCCACCTAGCCCCCTAAGCCTCTTTTCAGCTACATTTAGTAAATTCTTTATTCCCTCGGTAAGATATGTTTTCCTAAAGAAAATATCCGGATCCCGGTAATCTTCAGGCCCCCTCCCCTTAAAAACCTCCCAGAGATCTGCTGCAAAAATGTCTTCGGTGAGTCTTCCTTCAATGATATCAGTGTGTGGGATAGCTATTGAAGAGAATGACTTCATATAGGTTCACCTTTTGTAAAATCATTTAGCCTCCTTTGTTTATAAACACTTTGTTCAGACTCGACCTCAGATATAATTCTCTCTCTGCCGGATAGGAACCCATCTAGAAGCTTCTTCTCCTTACTTTCGGGGGGCAACGTTTCCGAGATTGCCTGAGCAACCCTATAAAAAGAATCTTTTATACCCCAACCGCTTTCAACAAGAACCTTCTTTAATTCCTCACCCCTTCCTTCTCTCCATAATATGAGGACGCGATGCAATACGTCTATAAGATCATTGGTTTTTATCTCATTGAGCTCTCTATCTTGAGGGCCTAAAACCTTTACGAGCTCTTTTTCCTTCCTAATAAAGCCCTTATCCCACTCGGAGGCTAGATCGACTCCAACCCCTTGAGCAAGCTTTCTCGCGTCATCGAAGTGAATGACCCTCTCTCCATAAGTCCATCTCCAAAGAATGTAAAACTTAGTTAAAGGCGACAATTCTCCAGCAACCCCGTCGTGAAGCACCTGCCTAACAACATAGTCCGTAACAATAGACCTTACAAACTCTAATAATTTATCCGCTTTTACAATATTGCCTTCCAAATCTCTGATTTCTCTATACTTCCCGAAAACTTCTATCGCTGAGCCTATCGCTGCTATGAAGTAATCCGCACCGGAAATACCCTCCCTCCATAGTCTTTCAAGCCTTTCATAGAGCCTCTTTCTAATCTCCTCCTTTACTTCATTATACCATCCAACCTCTTCCCTCGGAATCTTATGGGCCACAAAATATATGGAGGAGGCTAAGGCTGCAGATTTCCTAGCTCTTAACCTAGCCCGCATTTCAGTATGTATAGGCCATGAGGCCGTAATCACAAGCCCGGACTCGAGCAAAGAATTTATCAGAGCTTCCCATCCATAAGTGGATTTATGAGTATAAACTATTGTCGTTACCCCATCTGGCTTTAACACTCTATAAATCTCCTTAAAAGCCTTTTTTAGACCTTCCTCAAAATATTGTTTAGCTTCTTCCCAAGTTCTATTAATTGTATATGCTACAATCTCCTCAGATTTAGGAGTTAAGGGTGTAGCGAACAAATCTGGATAAAGGTCGCCGATAATTCTTTTAAGCCAAACATAAAAGAAGTCAGCAAGATAAGAGTATGAAATATTATTATAATAAGGTGGATCTGTAAAAACCGCATCAAAGTAGTTGTCTGGATAAGGAAGAGAGGTGGCCGAAAATTGAGCAACAGATACTGTTTTATGATCATTAAAGCTCAAATTTCTCAGAACGGTTAATATCCGTCTCTCAAACATACTTTTCCATGAACCTACAGCCTCACTTAAGGGATTTGATTCAGAATAGTCCCACACCATTGGAAGAAGTGGACGACTAAAAACCTCAACGGTTCTCTCTTGTGTATTATCGTGACGACATAAATTGCTAATGTAATCAGTAACCCGGCTTACTCCTAATGCCAAATAACTTACTATAGCTTTAGCGTAATTCTCATCATATCCTTCCTCGATCATCCTTTGATAAGCTATCCTAACTTTTTCTGTGAATGTTATTAAAGCGAGTTTCTGGCGGGAATTGAATAGATCGCTCCAGCTTAACATTCCGTACATTGGAGGTCTATCAACATCATGACAGGGCTTTGGAATTAATTCATCAGGTACTGGATCTATTTTCCATTCTTCAATTAACTTAGCTCTCTTTTCTTCAAAGTATTTATCCGCCTCTTTATATGCTTCTAGGTCTTTTTCTGTTACAATCCTATAGAACTTTCTTTTAGTTTTTGAATTATGAAGCACGACTACTATCATTCTCTGTCCTGCTTTTCCTTGCTGGAATAATCTTCTAACGGTTTCATCGTCAATCATCGAACCGCATACTAGGCATCGTGCTTTTGCCCCTTTTACAGTTCCTTTGGACGGGTTAAAATCCTCGGGGAAACTTTTTTCCTGCCCAACTATTTCAAACTCAACCTTTCCATCTTTGACGTATGGTTTTAAAGCTATCTTTCTATTCTTCTTTTTCGCAAGCCAGAATTGCCTCATTAAAGGAATTTCTGCTCCACATTTTGGGTTTTGACACGGAATAGTCCTTGCCCAAATATACCCGACAGGTATTGAGCCATCTTTATCTTCTGGATAAAATCTGCCTATTTCCTTCTTTGCCTCATTAAGGACCCACTCTCCCCATTTTTTAACATCCTCGAGTAATGGATTTCTTTTTGTTTCAACCCAGTCTTCTTCTGCTTTTTTTGGTTTTCCATACTTCTGTGGATATTCCAAAGTGCACTTCAAAATCAAAACTGCGACAGGGTTATACTCGCCGGCATAGGTTTCTAGTCCAAGCCTTAAACACTCAAGTGGGATGGAGCCTCCACCAGCAAATGGATCTAAGACTCTGAGAGTTTTTCCGCTGCTTGCCTCTAAAATATCTTTTCTCGCTCTATTGATAATTTCAGGATTTAAAGAGTTCTCCCATTTCGAGAGCTCTATTATGAACCGCTTCTTTTCCTCATATTCTGAATCATCTTTGGGTGCTGGAATTAGGGCTGCATAGGTAGTTGCCCTAGAAGCTGCTAGAGGTCTTCTAGCCCACCAAATATGGAGGGTGGAAATGTGGCCGTGCCTAATATTTTTCTCTCTAACAGCTTCCATACTTACTTCCTTAATTGGAAAACCAACATCGATAAGTCTTTTTGGAACCATAGTATTCACCTAGGTATCTTTAAAATTACTTTAAGAACGTTTCTTCTCTGTCTGACATCCTCCTTAGAAAGAAGGGGGTTTCGTCTCTCCTTACAATAATTTGATAGTAAGTGTAAAAATCCATCGGCTTCGTATTGAAGAGAGGTTGAGAAAGGAGAGAATAATTCGAATTTATTTTCAGAGAACTTAGTCGCAAGATATAAGATGGGTAGCTCGTAGCCCTCAATTAACTCACTAACTGTTTTAACATAGTTTTCTACTACTCTATTTTCAAACTTCGTTGCGAAAATATGCCATAAAACTATACTGTCGAATCCAAATAGGCCGAAGGATAGAGCTTGCTCAAGACCATTATACGGATTTTTCTTAGCATCCTTGAAATACTCTACTTCTACACCAATAAGCGAAACCTCTCTAGAATAATCAAGGAACACAAAAATTAAATCGATCTCTTGTCGAGGGGGGAGCTCTCCCTCCCACCAGTTAGACCAAATGTCTTTGAATCGTTTTGTCGCTAAATTCACTTTTGCAAAAACATTCTTTAAAGTCGGTGGCTTTTTTTCTTCAAAGAGCCCTCTCAACATATCTAATAGTTGTTTTTCATCCGTCTTATCTAAATTCATGTTCTCACCCCCTTATTGATTATTTCAACCAATGGGATCAGAAATCTTACAACCTCTATTTTCTCTTCGCACTTCAATTTTTCGGCGGGGTTATTGATTATTATCAGTTCGGGTTTTTCAACTGCGTTAAAGACAACGTATAACCAGTACTGCTCTTTGAATCTTCTAGCCTTAAACCATTCATTCGGGGTTAAGGCTACGGGGCCTGTACCAGCCCTTGCCTTAACTTCGATATATCTTATCTCATCTTTTCCTTTAGATCTTATGTCAAAGCCTAAATTTTCTCTTGAGACATCCTCAGGCTCCCTACCCTCTCGCCTCTCAAATTCCAAGACTATCTGCATACCAATCCTCTCAACCTCCTCATCTGAGACCATCTCAAGTCCTTTAACCATTGGTTTAACATATATCGCGCCTACAAATCTTGGCATCGAAATCGTTAAAGAGGTCTCCCTGTTGATTTCTAATTCTAAGTTCCTTAAAGCCTCCTCATATTGGCTCTTCCTATCCTCCTTATTCTTAATAACTATATCTACTTTTTCTCCTTCTGCTTGCCTCTCATAGAGTTCTGCAAGGTCGGCGTCAAGCTCGCTTATGAGGTGTTGTAGGGATCTAATGCCGTACTTCTTCTTAACTTCAGCTTGTCTCAATCTTTCCGAAAGAATTTCGCCCTTATATCTTTCTGCTATCCTAATCACATACCTTTCTACTTCTTCTCTCGACTTAACAGGTTTCTCAACTTTTATACCTCTATTCTCTTTATATGGAGCCAGATCCCATATTATAGCAGGGTTAACTTCTTGTAGGTTTCTGCCATCATCGTAGATTGTAGCGAGCTTTTTGCCCGCCACCTCCCCCTTCCCATCTTTAACTTCTACTTCAAAAAACCAGAAAACCCCGTCGAATCTTCCTGAAGGATCCTCGAAAACTGCTCCCTTTCTGAGTTTTTGAGAGAAATTCTTTTCTATCCACTCGATCAAAGCTTCGAGGAGTGGATGGCCGAAAGAGATGAACTCAGCATCAGGGTTTTTAAAAGCTAAGTCTTTATCGAACGTTGCTTTAGGGTACTCCTTCATAATTATTCCGTATTTATTCTTAAAGTTAATATCTTCCGCTAACTTCCTTATTTCGTAAGGGACAGACTCTATTGCTAGAAAGCCGTCTCTACGAAGCTTAAATTTCCCACCAACAAACTCCATTGCCCTCTTAAAGAACTCCTCAACATATTCCGGTATTAACCGGTATTCTTTAGCCTTCTCAGCCATTTCCCTAATCCTTGTATAATCGATATACCTCGTTGCTAGGCTTTCACCAAGAGCTTCTTTGATTTTTCTAATATAGTTTTCATCTATCTTAACGTCTATCTCTTCGATAATCTCATTGATGCTCCGAGTGTTCGCAACAGCTTCCAAGATCAGCTGATACAAATTCTTGCCGTAGAAAACATCTCCAATTACATCAAAGACTTTATCACTTCCTAGAGTCCTTCTTATTTCATCAAGCTTCTCGAGAAGCTTCATCAGGACTTTCCCTTCCCTAGTGTTTTCCGCCACAAGGTTGAAAATGTAAACATCTTTCTGCTGCCCATACCTATGGATTCTCCCCATCCTCTGCTCAAGTCTGTTAGGATTCCATGGTATGTCGTAATTAATCATTAGATGGCAGAACTGCAGGTTAATGCCTTCGCCGCCGGCCTCCGTAGATACCATGATTTCCGTCTTATCTCTGAAAGTTTTCTCTGCAATTATTCTCTCCTCAAGGCTCATTCCGCCGTGCATAAAGTTGACTGAGTAACCCCAATCCCTCAACTTCTTTACCAGATACTCCATCGTATCTCTGGATTCGGTGAAAATTAGGATCTTCTCGTTTCCGCCTATTTCTTTTATCTTCCTAAAACCTTCCTCGACGGCCTTTTTTAGCTGTTGGAGCTTAACCTCACTTTCTTCTCTTATAATTTCTTCAGCTCTTTTAATTAGGTTATCTATGGTTTGGATTTCCCTCCTTAACTCCTCTAAGTTTGCAGCTAGGCTTATTGTCTCCCATTTTCCCTCATGTTTCCATCTCTCCCCCTCCTCATAGTCTTCAACCTCCTCTAGATCAACTTCTATCTCTTCTCTGGGAAACTCGGGTTCCTCTAAAAGCTCTTCTAAACGCTGCCTTCTTCTTTTGAGAGATTTCAACAATGCATAAATGCTTGAAGCCATTCTACGTTGTAATATTAGTAATGCAAAAGCTACGTTTCTCCTCCTCTTCTCCTGCACTCTCTCCAATGCAAGATTGTATTGAGATATTACATACCTTGATAATTCATTGTAGAGTTCTACCTCCTTATCAGAAAGGGTAAATTTCACAGTTTTAGGGTAGCGATTTGTAAAGATTGGTCTGCCTTCAAAATCACGTAGATCTTCTTTCATCCTCCTGATGAATAATGGATTGTCTTTATTCTTCAGAGATTCGTCTATTAAATCAGTTGTTGCGAAAAATCCCGGGCTCAGAAGATCTAGGAATAGCCTGAAGTTTTCAGGATCCCCCTTATGTGGAGTGGCTGTAAGAAAGAGGAGGTGGGTTGAATTTCTTGATAACACCTTGCCAAGCTCATATCTCTCAGTCTTTGAGATTTTATCACCGTATCGATATGCTGCCATTTTATGAGCCTCATCCACTATAACCAGGTCCCACTCAACATTCTGGAGGGAGGGTAATATATCGTCTTGTTTTGCAAAGTCCATCGACGTGATAACTTGACTCTCTCTTTCCCATGGATTTTCGCCATAACGTGTTTGGAAATAGTTTCTGTCAATTATTGTAAAATGCTCATGAAATTTCTCTTTCAGCTCCCTCAACCATTGATCCTTAAGATGGCCTGGTGTAACTATTATAGTGCGGTTGACAACCCCTCTAAGTTTAAGCTCTTTATGCACGAGTCCTGCCATAATCGTCTTTCCAGCCCCTGGATCGTCTGCTAAGAGGAATCTAACCTTTGGCAGTTTTAGAATGTATCCATAGACTGCCTCTATTTGGAATGGGAGAGGATCTATCTTTGAAACATTCATTGCTAAAAGAGGGTCGAACAATGATGCGAACTTATATCTCTTAGCCTCTAACGCTAAAAAAGCCTCCTCAGAAGGGGTTGAGAAATCCAACGAAGCGTCTTCAACTTCTAACTTTTCATAATCACTCTTTGTTATCAGTTGATCCACGAGTCTTTGGGAGTGAAGAGTAACCCCGAGAATATGGACATATTCGCCCATCTCCTCGATTTTTTTGACCTCTATTGGCTCAGACCAGAGAGGCCCCCTAATAATCGATCCTTCCTTATTCATTGGCCCCATAATTTTCTCCTCATTTTAACATTAATCTTTCTCTTTAAATCCTCGATACTCGCTATTTTAATCCATAGTTTTTCTTTCCTTAGCCTGAACAACATTTTTAAAGCAACTTGCACCATACCCTTTTTCAATACATAATCACCGGCAGGGATGTGAAGATATCTATATATTCTATATTCTTTCTAATGCTTTTCTCTATCTGTTCCTTTGTTGGACGATGCTCAATACTCGGTAATTCTCCGCTCTTCTCAGCCATCAAGTCTATATATCTTCCCCACTTCTCGGTTAAATCCGTTGTGTATGGGGGATAGAGTATAGAATTAGGGGGGTTGTTTGCCGGGGGTGGCTGCGTTGTTGTTAGGGCCGCAGAATCGAAACTGGTGGACCGTATGCTTGGAGAATGGGCGCATCGTCTTGCTTGAGTGTAAGTAAGTATAAGAGGAGGAAGATAGCGCTTAGCATCTCTTGCCGAGCGGGCGGGTGCTGAGCCGGTGGTGGCGTTAGCCATGAAGAGGAGTGAGCCTGTCCTGATATCTCTACTTTATGGTGAGCAGTTCAAGCCGTAAATATGGTTGGGGATTGTGGGTTGTCGGTGAGGTGGGAGGTTCCCAGCCGGTCTGATCCTTTGGTAAAATGTAGTGAGGGTGGGTTTACTTGCCTCAGTTTGTGGCTGGTGTTGATGGTTGAATAGCTTAATA
>CALIKS010000014.1 GCA_938017985.1 uncultured archaeon
CCAGAGGTCACGCGGTCTCTTGACAAAGGTAGTTACCCAGCGTACATTGTGTATCTGTTAACTGTCTTGGGGTTTGGGGCGAGCTTTCCCCCGCGGCGCAACTGCCAGCTCGATCGCACCAGCCAAGAGCAGAACAGATATACAATCTGCACTGTGTATCTCACAAAGACCTGTGGCCTAAGCAGTTACGCAATTCAGCCGCAGGCGCAACACTCTTTTGTAACACCTTAGGCGTACGGTCGTTGTCGGCGAGCCCGAGGATGGCCAGGGCCCCCTATCCCGGTGGGTACCGAGTTAAACTTCAGCTATATATCGACTATCTATGACAAATAATAATAAGTAATCCTTTTTACAATCGTTTGAGGCCCCCTGGGATGGGTGGTACCAATAAAAAGTACAAAAACGTATTTAGGGAACCCATATCCAACAAAAATATGACCAGAAAAAAGTCACTTGATGATGTACATAAGTACATTAAGGAGGAAGATTACGAAAATGCTGTAGCAGTCCTCCGTGATGGGATGGCTGCGACCCATGTTGTACGTCAAAGTAAGGAAAATGGGGAACGTGGAGTCGATTATAAAGAGGTAATTGACCACGGAACCCGTATTCAGTCTGCAAAATTGATGTTAGAGTACGGTTTTGGTAAGCCAGCGACCCGTCAGGAGATAAATATCACTGATGATTCCCGATTACATGCCTCTCCAGCCGATGTTATGCACCGTTTGATGGATTCTAGCGCCGATTTGACGAATATTTTACAAGTTTACTCGGGCGCAGTCCAACAAATCACTGAAAAACCTATAATGATTGAGGAAAATGGAGTTAATTAGCTTTGATGACTTTTTAAAAGGCTCTGCATCTGGTAAATACAACGCTTTACCTGAGGTACAGGGGCTTGCATTGAGTACTTATGGTGAAAAAAGCGAACCTCCCGTAATGGGACAAGCGTCTTCCCAGGTAAGTAATTGGTTTAACGAAGGTTCTTTACGTAAAGATGTGGGAGAAACCAACGCCACAAAACCTGAGACCAAAGGTGTAAATAGGGATGTTTACAGGGGTAACCCCTCAGGATTATTTACTTACGGTGGAGCTGACCACAAGTTAATAGGTAGCAAATATAGGGTCATGAACCCTGACGGGACTCCTATGACCCCAGGAGCATCGTATGACTGGTGGAAGAATAAGCACGATGAAGATCGTAGAAAGAGGGAAGAGCTTTTAAAGAAGCAGAAAGCAGGCATGTCTACGGGCAGAGGTTCTTTTTTTGATAGATTTGAGAGGTAATAGATATGCCAATGGACGTACCCCCAGCTCCCCAGCAACAGTTCAAGAACGAGGTATACTCTGTTCTACTTCGTTGGTGGGAGGAATCAGACTTAGATGAAACAGACATGGCAGAAGCTTTATTACAGTTAGTAGATGAGTTTTGCGGAGAAGCTGTAGAATTTGAATGTGAATTTGAAATAGATGAAGATGAAGAAGAATAAACCAAAGAAAAAAGGTCCTTGCTGGAAGGGATATTCCGCGATGGGCATGAAAAAGAAGGGCGGTAGGTCCGTCCCTAACTGTGTAAAAACTCGAAGTAGGGGGAGAGGTAGATAATGCCAAGAAAGAAGTCCAACCCCATCCGTAAGACCACTAAAGGTAAGGGGGCTAACTATAGATCAGTAAAAGCAGGTGCCGGCATGACCAAGAAGGGTGTTGCTGCATATCGTCGGGCAAATCCAGGATCTAAGCTAAAAACTGCTGTCACCGGCAAGGTGAAACCTGGTAGCAAAGCGGCTAAGCGCCGCAAATCATTTTGTGCCAGATCTAAGAGCTGGACTGGCGAGAGGGGCAAAGCAGCTCGCCGCCGCTGGAAGTGCTAATGACCCCCGAAGAGCAGCAGATTCATGATTTAGTAAGAATCGACCCTGAGGTCTGGTTCAGCACGTTTGCAGTAATTAAGGACAAACGTGGTAAGAATATTAAACCCATAGCGAACACCTTACAGAAAAGGATGTTCGAACATTACAGAAAATGTCAGATAGAGAACGTCCCTTGCAAGATGGTGATTCTGAAGCCCCGGCAGAAGGGGGCGAGTACTTGTGCCCAAGCCCTTACGTATCATCATATGCGAAAGCACGAGAACTTAAGCGGGAGTCTGATGGGGGACATAGCGGGGACGAGCGACAAAGTGTTCGAAATATATCGAAGATACGCGGAAAACGATTCTTTCCCATGGGACGATACCGGAACAAACCTCGCGGATGGAGGCAATCTGGCAGACTTAATCAAGCTAAACACGGGAAGTGCATACGGAAAGGAAACAGCAGGGTCGAAAAACGCGGGACGAAGCGGAACTATTCAGGTCGGTAACATGACCGAAACTGCGTTCTGGACTACCACAGGTAGGGGAGACCCTGCACTTGCTTATCTACAATCACTTTATGACGGAGATAACTTATCTCTAGTAGTCGCAGACTCTACACCTAACGGTCCACAGGGTTGGTTTTATAATACTTGGATACAGGACAATGAGTGGGCGAAGATCTTTGCCGCTTGGTTTGAGTTCAGTGACTCTGTAATCCCTTTCAATTCTGAGGAAGAGCTTCAGGAATTCAAAGATACCATGACCGATGACGAGTTTTCAGAGGTAGATCGGTTTGGTGTTAATTATGAACAGTTGCACTGGAGACGGAGAGTACTTCAAGACAAGTGTAATGGCGACTTGAGTAAGTTTAGACAGGAGTATCCAAGCGATCCTGAGGAGTGTTTCCTTATGTCATCCCGACCTAGGTTCCATATTGATATATTAAAAAAGATGGAAAATTACGCAAAAACCCAAAAATATGAGGTTGGAACCGTAAATATCCAGAATGAAGGTGAAACAGCTACATTCAGACCCGACGACAGGGGTATGTGTAAGATCTGGAACCACCCACATGAGGATGACAAATATGTGATTTCAGTAGATACCTGCACTGGAGAAGACCAACAGGAGCAGGGATTAGCAGCTGACCCTGATTATCACAGCGTTCAGGTATGGAGAGCTGGGTATGATGACATAAATGGTGACCATCACGTATCACGTTTGGTAGCATTGCATCACAGCAGGGTTGATATTGGTTACTTGGCGGAAGAGATATTCGCCCTTTCTCTGTATTATGGGAAAGCTTTAGTCATCCCCGAGGTAAATAACAGCGGATTAGCTATTGTTAGGTACCTTATAGATTACGGAGTTCCGTGCTATAGACGTAGACGTATGAATGATTCCTCGGGGATGATTGAAAAGTCTTTTGGATGGAGTACTGACAAGATCACCAGGAAGACTGTTATAGATCATTTAGCCTCAGAGATCCTTGATGAGAATGTGGATATACCTTGCGAGGAGGTGTTGAAGGAGATGCGAGTATTTGTAGTCAATGAAAAAGGAAAACCTGAAGCAGCTCCTGGACACCATGACGACCATGTACTGGCAGCAGCTATTGCTTTGTATAACATTGACGGTGCTACGAAGTACAAAGGGTTTAAGAAGAAACAGCTTAGTAATTCTATGCTTAGAAAAAACCCTCAGCTCTTATGTCCCGATGGCTTTTTAAGAGTTCCTTTGAATCAATATGTTAACAGTCGAAAGAAGACTAAGTCAAATTACAAGCGTTTGCAGGATATTGTTGTATAACATTCAATATCAATCATGACTGATGAAGAAATCTTAAATTTATTAAAAAAAGGACAAAATAGGGGTCGTCTTGGTTATGATAAAGAATCCATTAACCAAGTAAGTAGCTATCTCGAATCCTTACCCGAAGAAGAGAGGGTTAGAAAGGTAGAAGAGATTAACAATTTAATGGGTTCTACCAAGTCTCCTGGAGGGAGTTCATATTTCAGTGACCCTACTTTTCAAGAATTTTCAAAGAGAGGTCAGACTACCTACGGAAGAGGTAATAGAGGTAGGGTAAACAGGCCCGCTTTTGACAAGCCAGCCCCCGTTAAAGCTGACCAGAAAGCAGCTAGACCTGTAGAACAGAAGGTCGAACAAAACTTCCCCATGCCTGCTGATAAAAATGGTAGAGAAGGTAGACAAGAGGCTAATTTTAATGACCCTGAAAATCTAGCACCTATGGAAGCTAGAGGAAGGGTTCCAGCAGGATCTCTTATTAATACAGATATACCTTTTGAGATAAACGCAGGTAGGCTTTCACCTGTAGTTATGCAACAAGTACCCGATATTGGGGAAGCACCTGGACGAGGAGCATCTCAACAAGATATAGATGCGTTTGATGCTAGAAGGGCTAATAGAGACGCAATAGAGGGATCTAACGCAGAAAAAGCAGCCGCTGCTAGAACTGACTGGAGGGAGTCTATGACCCTTAAAGGGCCTAGACCAGCCACCCCAGCTAGGCGTGAATTTGGACCAAATTTTGAGCTAATTAGAACAATCCCAGGAACTCCCGCAGGACCTACTTTAGAAGATAGGCAGCACAACGAGGATGTAATGAAGAATCGCAGAACCAGGGATCAGTTAAATAGTTTAGACAATCCTCTTTTTGGAAACAGGTTATCCGATTGGTTTGAGTCAAAAAACAGAGAGCATGGGGAGAATAGCAGGTTTAAAGATTACAGTACCTTCAACGATCTTTTATCCCAAAACCCCCAAGCAGCTTTAAAATTAGCTGATCAATTCAAGTATATAAGCGCATCTAACGCAACTCCTATCACTCAAGCTAGTGAAAACGCCAGAAAGTATGCCGATGCTCAAAAACAAGGACTAAGAGCCTATGCGTCTGAAGAAGGTGGCTTACAGTATTTACCAGCAAACCATCCTAAAGTAGCCGTCCCCGAAGGCACAAAAAAGGGGACTGTTACTTTTGATAACCCATACAAACCAGAAGGTTTAGATAACCCCTTCAATGATCCCTATGAAGATTTAAGAAAAAAAGGATTAGTCAGTAGAGATATGAGCACAGGTGATTACTCACCTACTCAAGCACCTATGTTGAGCTCTCCTCAGGATAATAGAAGGAGGACTCCAGAAGATCTCATGGGAAGTTGGAGCTATGGGACTGTTTGACGAAGAAGAAGATTTCTTAAAACAAGGGGGCGTTCCAGAATACGGGAGGCCCTCTTCTACGTTTTCGGAAGAATCCCAAGCATCCACATACTCTCCCGCAATGGAGAGAAATTTTAGGCAGCTCCAATCAAACCTTGATTATCGTAAGGGTGTTAGAGAAAACGCTAGCTCCTCGAAACAGGCTTTATCTGTATACGAAAATGATCTTAGAAATTGGGAAGAAAGCAACATTGGTAAAGCCTACTTCAATACGATAGGATCTGCGGCACCGAAAGATTTAAACGGAGGGCAAGTCCTAGACCAGCTAAAGAGTTTTGGACAAAACCTTGAAGGGTTTGATGTAGAAGGGGTTGATCGTCTTCAAAAAGAGTGGGGACGCAGAAACGCCAATTTGGAATCTTACAGGGCTAGAGATGGCCAGATTCAGAATGAGCTAGCCAGCGTCGAGAGTTTTAACTCAATGGTTTCCCCAGCTTTTCGAACCGCATACGATAATTGGCAGAATACCACCGGGGGTAGAAAACCAAATGGTAGCCCAAGTAAGTTAATGGACCCTAAGAGAGCTAATGAGGTTCTAGACTTTTTAAATTTTAGAAAGCCTACCGCATGGGAAGAAACTAGTCCTCTCAATTTAAGAACTAGGTTAGATGAAATAGACCCAAGATACGAGGTAAAGGGCGAAGGAGGTACTGCAGAACGTTTGAACAAGAAACAGTTCGAGCGCAGAAAATCGCTACTTCAAGGAGATTTTGACTCGTTGTTTGGCGAGCATGAGAGAGCCTCTAAGATTCGGGGTTCCGGTATGCATATTGCACCTAGTTGGCAAAACCAAATTGCTGGTGTTGACCGTATTTTAGGTAGCCAATCAGAGAGAGAAGCTGTCCTAGTAGCTCATGCAAAAGAAGCCGGATTGGATTACTTTACTGATTCCGCTGGTAACCGTAGAGATATAGGTGAATATATAGCTTCATCTGAGTACTCCCCTGAGGAAATAGATGCCCTAAAGATGATGAATGCTTTAGGTCAGGCTCGTACCAAGTTTAACGATTTATCAATTAAGTTTTGGTCATCTCTTAAGGATGTTTCTAAAAAAGAAGATAGTGACGCATGGAATGAGTTAGAACTAGTTCGTAACCAAAGAGACCAGTTCGCTCAGAGCTTGGCAGCTATGGGCTATGGTCGTGATATTTTCTCAAGAGCTGAGTCTATCCAAGACGTTGGAATGATAAGCGGTTGGGTTAAGACTGGTGGCATTCAAGAAGATATCGCCGATTTTTCTGACAACTTAGTAGGCGACCCTTCAAACATGTCCACTAAGGACTTCGAACAGTTATCCCGTTTTGCTGCTCAGCAAGATTATTTAGGGGAGCTGATGCAGAAGAATGGAAACTCTCCACTGGCTAACCTCATGGCTATGTCTGAGAAAGAGAAAGACGGTTGGTTAGGAGCTGTAGGTAGGTGGTTTAGCATGGACGGTGTTAAAGCTCTAGGAGAACTCGTTGTTACCAATCTTTCCGGTTTCTTACCTGAATACTTTGACACAGCCCCTGCTGTTGTTGGAGGCTCTACTTTGACCGGAGCCCTGGTGGGTGGTGGATTGCCTGGGGCTGCCACTGGATTTTCTCTCGGCCTTAAAGCCAACTGGGGTGTTGCTTCAGTAGCTATGGAGTATGCCGCCAATGTATTAGAAGGCCTAAAGGAAGAAGGTGTAGACATACATAATCCTAAAGTATTTGCAGCAGCCTGGGCCAATGAATCCCTAAGGCAAAAGGTTCAAAAGAAAGCAGGTATTAAAGCAGGTGTCGTAGGTTTATTTGACACTGTAAGTGCAGGTATGGCTGGTAAAGTTAATGCTGTATTAAAAAGCCCATCAACACTTACAAAAATACCTTCTTCTTTTTTACCAAAAAACAAGAATTTAAGTGGTCTTTCAGTTGAAGGCACTCAAAGATTAAAAGAGCTTCGAAGAAGGTTTAAAAAGAACGAGTTTCAAGACACCAGTAAAGAATTTGCTGAGCTTCAGAAGTTAGAATCTGGATTATCTAATAAAGTTTTTTCAACTCAAACCCCGTTCAGTAAGGCTATAGATAACGCTAATGCTCGTGTTGACCGTACTACAGGTCTCATGAGAGCTAAAAATGCTGCAGTTGAGCTTGGTTTTGGTGGAGCAACAGGTGCAGCAGGTGAGGGTTTTGGACAACTACTATCACGCGAACCTGGAGAAGCTTTTGATAAACAAGCTGTAATAGCTGAGTTTATGGGGGAAGTTGGAGGTCCAGGAACTATAGGAGCTGCTATGGAAGTCATGAGGTCTCCCGACCTTAGGTTAACCCAAAGTGTTAAAGAATCCTCAAGACCTATAGCTCCCACTAATGACCCCAAAGATCCTTACGGTTATACTGGTCAAGGTCTTACAGAGTCCATGAATAATAATGGATGGAAGTATGAAAAAGTAGGGTTCGAGAATTCAGTAGATTCCGTTTCATTTTTAGCAAAAGCTGGAAATTTACCTCTTCAGATAAATGACAACAAGGGTAAGCAAATAGATAACCCTGAGATTCAGTTCCTTAAAGAGTTTGTTACAGGTGTGGAAGGTATAATGAAGCGTAAAAACCTTCAAGTTAAGTATGTAGTTTCAGACCGTACGCCCGAGGGTTCGGGTAACATAGGGTATCAGAAGAGAGAGGGTAACGATTATGTAGTTTACATTAATCAAAAAGCTTTAAATCAAAAAGGTTCTAGCATTGGATCAGCTCTTATACACGAGCTTCCACACGTTGTAGGAACTGGTTTTTATGGCGATGCTCAGGTAGAAGGTTGGTATAACCAACTAAGTAAAGAGCAGCAGCTTCAAGCACTTTCCCATTACATGTTCAAGGATACGGATCCAAACACTCCGATCAATCAGTTGAACGATAAGCAGCAGACAGAGCTAAACCAAGAATACGCAGCTGTACTTTCTAACCCAGAAGCAAAAGCCAGAGCCGCACAGGAGTGGTTTTCCTTTGAGTTTGCTAGAGTACTAGCCTCAGGTATTAAAGAAAAAGGTCAGTCTGCAGATATTACAGATGCCACAGGGATTCCCACTAAAGCTCCTTCAGCTTTACCTGCTGGTATAAATAACGACATTTTAGATTTCGTAGACCAGTACATTTACCCTATGTATAAAAAGTATATAGGTTCTGGTCAGATGGTAATGCCTGATGTAGCAGGCAATCGTGCGGCATTCACTGACGGAGGGGCTAAGCCAGAAAAAATGGCACCTGAGCAGATGTATGCCCAGATCTTATATGACATGAACTGGGGTGGCATGGGGCCTGGAGGCGACATTGCTTACCAAGGAGCTGACAAGCCAAGAATTTCAAGAGCAAGCTCGGTTGCAGACATGCCTAGCTTGTTCGCTAATCAAAACAAGCTTATCGACGACGCAAGGACTATGGGACCTTTGATGAAGGTTGCTGGTGATCCTGGTTTTGAGAGAGTTAAAGTAGGTAAGAACGAGCAAGATATTTCCGTAGCTCCTGACCCAGACTCTATAAGTACTCCTGAAGATATACTTAGTGCATTTGAGACTCAGGTAGATCAAGAGAAGCAATCAACAGGTCTCCCTTCAGAGCCTGCTAGTTTTACTCCTGAACAGGAGCAACAAATGAGAACTAATCTTGAGAAACAGTTCGACAGACAGGTACTTAAATCACAAACAGAAACTGACCCCAATATCTTAAAGGGTGATAAAGCTCAAGACACTGCATCGGCTCTGAAAGATGTTGCTACTAAAGAGGGTCCTATAGCTACTAGTAGAAAAAAACTAGACCGACTAAACAAAGCCTTAGAAGAAGCACAAAATAAGAATAAGTCAGCCATAAGATATCAAGGCGAAGAAAGAACTTTAGAAGAGATAAGGAATATAATTTCTGAAGAAGAAGCCAATTTAGCTGAGATCACAGCTCCCGTAGAAAAAGCTATGGAAGCTCAACGTCTGAAACTAAACACCAAGCAGAAAAAGGAAGTTTCAGACGGTAAAGTATCTTTTAAACCCGACATCCTGACTAATCAAAAAGGTGAAGCTATTGCTAATCCAGCTACTAAAAAAGAAACTATTAATTTAGCTCAGAGAAGTAGAGACGAGGTCGATAACTTCGTTAAGTTAGTTGTTGGTAAAACCAAAAAAAGGCCCGAGCAGATAGCTAAAGATTTAGACAAAGCTCTTCAAGCAAAGCCAGAAGACTTAAAACCTAAGCTTGAAAAAATTGCTAAACAGCTTCTATCAGAAAATAAGAGAGTTACTACAGAGGAAGTTTATTCTAGGTTCGTTGAAGACCTGGGAGTACCTATTCTTGCGGAAACTAATAAACGGAAAGCCCGTGCTTTACTTAGTGAAAATGCAGAGGTTGACCCTGAATCGATAGACGAAGCCTATGCTCAGATGGAGTCCACCACAGAAGAATTGATGGGCACCATAGACAAGTCTATTCAAGGCTTGGATCTTGAGGTTCAAGCAGAAGAGAAGCTTCAGTCTCAAATGGAGATATCAGAGGCTCCAAAGTTAGAAGAAGGTAAAGATACTCTGAATGATTCTCAGGTCACAGGTCTTGTTAAGTCTATTAAAGCTTTATTCCAAACCTACGAACCTAAAGAAGGGTCTCAAGAATCCTCAAAGAAACAAATTAACGACTTTCTTATATCCAAACTTAAGGGTGACCCCGCTAAAGTAAAAGAGATTGCATCGGAGCTTACTGAACTCATTCAATCTCCAGGTGTTCTTTCAGACACTAAGGATATAAAATCCAAGGTTTCAGGTATTTCAAAAAAGCTAGATGTATTAATAGACCCTGCAGTTACTGAGCAGACCAGCGAAACCTCTGTAAACGCTGTAGATATGTCTGAGAAGAGGGCAAGGATAAGAGAGTTACTCTCTTCTGGTGCAGTAACAGGGTTGGATAGAGACGCATCTTTAGCTAAGATAGCTAAGTCTAAGGAAAAAGTTTCTGAAAAGAAAGCAGAGTCCGAAAAGCTTAAAGATCTTAAAACAGCTATCAGTTTAGGTACCGATGCAGGTAATATAGATTATAGAGATACTCCAGTAGATATAAAAATTGTACCCGACGATAAGTCTATAAAAGGTACAGACTTCGGTCAGATGGTTACCTCTGATAACAGAAAAGTTACTTTGGGAGATCTTGCTGCAAACGATAAACTAAAAGTTAAGTATTCAAACGACAGTAAGGGTAAGACTTTCACTATAAATGGCCCGCAATATCTAGATAAACTAGCTGATAACTATAACTGGGAAAACGATCAGGCTATAGTTTCTGACTTTGAATCCAGAAACCCTGGAGTTTCTTATGCTGAGTATGGAACTAGGCTGTTAGCTGCTATAGCTTCACGCAGACCTGGGGCTACTATTCAGACCAAGAGAGGTCCCGTAACCACTTCTTTCTTTTCTGCAGATCAAGGTATTTCTAAGACAGCTATGCTTTTTGAGAAAATTGAACGTCTCGGAAAGGCTCTTAGAAGAAACGCTCCTGAAAATTCATTCCTTTCCATGATGGAGCCTTATGAAGTCGCTATAAAAAGACAAGAGAGGGAAGCAAAAGCTTTGAGAGATGCTGATCCAGTATATGCGGCTAAGAAAAAACAGTTAGATACTTTTTACGATTTAATAGTAGGTCCTGACAGAGAAGGTAAAAAGAAAGGAGATTTCGAGGATCTTAGGAAGATAATAGAGAGCAAAAACTTTGCTCGTATAAAAGACGATCTTATCGCAGATAAAGAAAATAACTCCTTAGAGCTTTCAATGCTTAAGCAAATAGAAGACCTGGTAAAAAAGAAAAGGAAGCTTAAGAAAAAGATAACAGTAGCAGATGGCAGGGAGCTATTAGGATTAGGCACAAAGCAGATGAGTGAAGGTTCTAGGAAAGTAGAAAGACCTATACCTATGCTCTCGAAAGATCTATTAAATTTAAACCTCACAGCTGCTAGAATAGCTGAGCAGTTCTTATCAGAAGACTCTGAGAATATCGGAGTTGTTATGTACAATAAAAGAGTAGCTGATTTTGCTCTTAGTGTAGATGCTAATCTACTAAATGACCTTGCTGTTGTTAATGAACTGATTAACACAGGAGTGGGTCCTAGAACCACGCTCTCTGAAGGTGCCAATATCATTAAGGGAGATTTGTTTCCTTTTAGGAATAGATTGTACAGGGCACATAAATCTTTTCAGGTAACTTCTGAAAGTATCCAAAAAATTGATGAGTATGCCAATCCTGCAGAAAGATTATTACCCGATGATCATAGAGGGGTTGAAAAATTAACCGAAAAACAGCTTAAAAAGCTTGAGATTAGTCGTAATAATATACTTAAAGCCCTTAAAAGGTTAGGCAGCTTGTCTAGAAACCAGTTTTTCCCTTCAGATGCTTTAAGTCAAAGACCCACTGTTACAGATCAAGCGGGTAACCCTCTGGATGTTTCAGCCTCTGCTCTTGATATACTTTCAGGGCCTATTGAGACTAAACAGTATAAGCATTTAGTTTCTATGGCTTATGAGTATGCCGCTGAGCGTGGTGTGAACCGATCATACATGCAGAAGATGCCTACTAAGAGTAAAGGAAAGTCTCATATGGAGCATACTCATGTAGAAGACTTCTTAGCAAAATCAGATTTCAATAAAGCTTTAGTAGAAAGACAGGCTAAGGGTATTCAAGATAATTTAATGTCTCTACCCGAAGCTGCAAAAAGAGCTCTCGACATGTTGGTTAAACAGCAGAAAAAATCTTTAGAAACCGACACATATGTAGATTACGACCCTGAAGGTCTGGACGCTCCTTTGAATTTAGCTAAGGAGTGGGTTAATGCCTTAAACAACGCAGAGCCAAAAGTACAAAGGTTGTTAGGCGTTAAGGACGCTAAAGGCAAGATGGTGTATGACATGGCGGAGATACTTAAGACACCTTATCTTAAGAAGCAGTTTGATGATAAGATGGAAGATATAAAGACCCTTTCCAGACAGGGAGGTCTACCACTTCACTTTGATAACATGAAGTTCAAGAGTGATCCGGTAGTAAGTGCTCTTTCAGCGGATCCGGATCAGCATAATTTTGTAAGAGATGCCCTAAGAGCTGAAGCTTTAAAAGAGGGTAAGAGAGAAACAGAAAGATACACCGTCACTGTCTCTAAACCCGATGTTAAAAGGATTTTCAAAGACACCTCCTTAGCGAAGTCTGGAACTTTCTCTACCGTCTCTAAGAGTAACAAAAACAATTTCGAGTTTACCTTCGACCCTCAGATGGACAGAGACGTAAAAGTAACTTTCCAAAAAAGTACTTTCTTCGATCCCAGGTTTGAGGATCTACGTAATTTTGATCGTAGCTCACCCGCTAACAGAGTACTTCTCAGAAAAGGGGAAAAGCTAGTACTTAATGGTTCTAGGTACACTGTTAAGCAAAACATAGATTTAAAGAGTGAAGAGGGTCAGGAGTTATTGGCCATAACTTCTGAAGCAAGCTTTAACAGTAACAGGCCATTAAGTTCTTCAGCTCCTGAGTTTCAAAGACTGTTCGACTCTAAGTCTAAGTTATTTTCAAAAGCTAAAGCTAACTCAAAGGTTCAAGATGCAGTGGTATCTAAAGACAACGAGTATATAGCAGATGCATTAAACACTCTGAAGAAAGCCAAAGAGCGTAAGGATCAAGAGCTTAAATCTATAATGAGCGACCCTAGGTCTGGTAATCCAGAGTTGGTTGGTAACTTGGAAAAAACTATTAAAGAGCTAGACGGTAGAATAAGTTCTGTAGAAAACTTCTTTGATAACCCGGATCCAAAGTCCTGGGATTTATTGGTAGAGCATCAAGGTAATTTCGTAAAAACCTCAGTTAAGAAAGAGGGTGGGGAGTTTAAACTTTATTACAAAGAAAAAGGTAACTTCATAAACCCTAAAACAGGTAGAGCTGTGGGCACTGAAGTTTCTAATAAATTATTCAACCTACTTAGAGTTAAGTATGATTTAAATTTCGATTCTCCAGACGGTTCTAAAAGGAACGCAGCTATCGAGGCTATGAGTTCTTTCTCAACTACCCCTAGAGAGTTAGTTACCAGGTTAATTGATATAGGAGGTGTTGAAAACATAGGTATGCTTTCTAGCAGTCACTCCAAATACTATGCAGACTCTGTTGGAGGTATCATGCTTTTGGAGTATTTAGATTCTGCACCTGACAAGTTATTAGCCAGCCTAGAAAAATCAGGAGGTGTAGATAAGATTATAAAAAACCTCAGAGAAAAGGTAGATCTTTTCCAGAATCCGAAGGGTTTAAAAGGTATGAACAAGGTTGATTTTGATCAGCTTAGTTCTGATTTAGAGTTTTTCGAAAAGGTAAAAGAGTCCGGTATCAAGCTACAAGATGCAGCTATAATAAACTACGTATCTGAGTTTAAAATAAACAGGTTAAAGAACAGCCCTGCTATTACCCAAGATAAAAAAATATCTGCCGCACTTACAGAAGACGATAAGAACCTGTTATCAGACCTTATAAATGATGATAACCCTGACAGTGTCTTCAGATTGGCTACCCGTACAGACTTGAAGCTGAAAAATAATCAACCTATTAAACTGGGTAGGGTTGAAGCTAAAAAAGATGCCGACGGTAATGTGGTAACTAAGGCTCGTGATATATTCGGAGTAGTTAAAGTAAGGTCTGTTGATGAGGACGGTTCCGTAGTAAAGTTAGATCTATCTCAAAAACCTGAAGACTTTGATATAAGTACTGACAGGTGGCCAAAAGTATCTAAAAAAGCTCAAAAAGAAGACGCGGGAGATACCTATCAGAAAGCTTTCTTGTATGATATAGAGATACAAGAGTTACAGTCTGATTCCGAACAGAGTATTAAAAATTTACTATATGAGAGTGAGAAACAAAAATTTATTGATTTCAAACCTGAAGAAAGAAAATTAGCTTCTTCATTAAGTGAATCGTTATCTAAACTAGCAGAAAGTCCTGAAAAGAAATATATAGAGCTTTCAAGACAAGCACTTAAAGCCTACTCAAAAGCAGACTACGTTTACCAGCAAGACAGGTCTCTACATGAAGACATCGTAGATGACATCGTTAATGGTGATAAGATGCTTAAGTCTAAGTTGAGATTCCTAACCAGATCAGTATTTCACATGGGAGGTATGCGTATAAGTACTGCTGAAGATATTATAGCAGAGCAGCGAGCTATCGACAAAGAAGCTAATAGATACTCCCCTGACTCTGAGAATATCTCCGGAGACGGTCAGTCTTCTGGTCCTCAGAAAACTGAAGATGAAGCAAACCCCGAAAACGTTCCAGACTCTGGAGGAGCTGGCTGGGAAAAGTTGTTCGATAAAATGGATGACGATTCATATGTAGATCCAGGACTCAGTTCTAACTACTCAACAAGCATGTTCAGTAGAACTCGTGGCCCTAGACTACTATCATTATTCTCGGATGCATTTACCCGTAGGTATAACTTATGGAAGAATAAAAAGATCAACGAAAAGCTTGAAGATAACGAGCTTGATTTAGGTAAAGGAGCTCTTCGTGGGCATACTGGAATCTACGGTAAATTCGTAGAACAGTTTGGTCCTTTCTTAAAATTAGAAAAGTCTTTGATGAGTGCCCTTAACACAGACGACAAAGGGCTCAGGGCTAAGGGCTTAAAAGCTTACGATAAGTTTTATCAAGGTATGGGAATGTCAGGAGCTTTACTTGATGAAGGTAACAGACTGTACGTAAATCCTGTTAAAGATGCCTTGTATGAGTCTCAAGCTGATCTTCAAGATGTAGGGTGGTACCTATACGCTCTCACAGCTCCTCAAGCTAACGCAGCTATTAAGGAGAATAGAGAAAAAAGAATGGGTAAGAAAGATATAGTAGATCCGGATACAGGTGAATCTATGGGTTCTGGAATGACCAACTCTCAAGCCCAGGAGATAATAGATAGATTAGAAGGTAACTCTAACATGGCTAAATTTATTATGCACAGGAATAATCCCGTAAAAGCCTTGTTTGATATGCATAGAAAGTCTCTCGAGCTTATGAGGGAGTCCGAACTTATTGATACAGGTTCTTACGATAGAATGAGAGGAGCTGCATCCTCCAAGTTCAAGTTTAAACATCGTTTAGGTGTTAACTTTGGAGACTTTAGAAGGCTTCCACTAAAAGGAGTTTTTGGAGACGACGCTCAGTATCAAAACGCTGAGGATATAGCAGATATTTTAAGCGGAACCAGTATGGCTACTGGTAAAGGTTTTGATATGCCTCGGGGGCCTTTTAAAATGGCAGCCACTGGTAGAGAGTATAACACTCTTGCAGATATAAACACGATATTCGGTCATGTCACTCAGGACTACTCTGATGCGGTTATTAGATCTATGCGTTCTAAATCTGCTAATGCTATAAACAATATTTATAACGAACTTTTTGCTGAGAAAGAAGCAGGCAATACGGCTGCAGCAGATTTATTCAAAAGACTGTTTGCAGATAACCAAAAAAAGACTGCTAAGGTATCTAGTAAAATAGTTAATGGTATATTTCAAATCGATGAGTTAGAAGTTCCCGCCGAGATCAAAGACCCGTCCCTAGCCTTATTTGTTAAAGAAGACGGGGAGTCTAAACTTATTATGTTTTCTGATAAAAGCGAGGGAGCTTTACTAGCTTCTGCAGCTAAGAACTTAACATACGAACAATTAGGAACTTGGATTGGTTATTTAAACATGACAACCAAGTACATGTCCCGGATCCGCACATCCTACAGCCCAGAGTTCTGGTTAAGGAATCCTATCAAGGATACTATGACTGCTTGGTTTAACTTAAAAGAGTCTAAAGAATTTTCTGATATAGCAGGTAAAGTAGCTAACCCTCTTAGAATATCTCAAGATGCTTTAGGTATCATGAAGTATGAGAAGAATATAGATAAGTACGGTAAAGTACTTAATGGCTTGGATAAGATGGAAGAGAAAGAGCTAAGGAACTTAGCAAAGACTGACATCACAGCCGCTTATCACCTACTCGAAAAGCACGGAGGTAAAACTGCTTTCTACAAGTTTGAATCTGTACCTGAGATTATGGCTTCTATGAAAAATGCAGCCAAGGAAGGTAGAGAAGGTAATGTTGTTAAACGTAACCTTAAAGTAATTACCTCAGCTGTAGATAGACTTAACACATCTTTAGAAAACGTACTACGTGCAAGAGTTATCATGGAGGGCTTGAAAGCTGGTAAAGACTTTGAAGCTCTTATCACTCAAGCAAGGAACGTAACTGTAGACTTCAATAAACGTGGGACCATGTCTCAGCAATTGAATGCTGTTTTCCAATTTGCTAATCCAGGTATACAGGGTGGTCGTAGGTTTGCTAAAGCTTTAGCTGCCAGAGGCGCTGTAGGTAGCGCTAATATAGCTATGAAGATAGCTATGCTCTCATTTACATACAATGCTCTAGTAAGAGCCCTCACCGCTAGAGGTGATGAAGAGAATGATGATTACAGCTCATACCTTGATGATGTTTCAGCTAGGCAGAGACACACGGGTATGGTAATCCCACACAGACTTTTTGGAGACGACCGTAAAGCTCCTGGATATACTCACATACCTATAGGTATTGGACCACACTCCTTCTGGGCATTGGGCGATTACCTAGCAAAAACTTGGGCTACTAACGGAAGGCATTCAGTGAGGGACTCCCTTGAATTAGCTTCAAGCATGTGGCAAACCATGTCTCCTATTAGTAGCTACCCCATACCAGCTCTTGATCCATTTCTTGATTTGTTGAGTAATCAAAAGTTCACAGGTTCCCCAATCTACCTTGAAGACGTTCCAGGAGCTCCTTCTGAATCTTCTCAGAAAAACACTCCCAAAATATACAATGAGGTTTCTGATTGGATTAACGCTATGGCTGGGGGAGATAAAGATATGCCAGGTTCTATGATGGGATTCTTAGGAAAAGACCCTATAGAAGTTTCTGGACAGTTCGATTTTGCCCTTGATGGTAAGTTTAGTGGATCTGGTATTGAATTCTTTGTTAAACAATACGGAGGCTCTCTAGCTGACAATATTGCACAGATATTGAACTTAGGTTTTGAACAGCCTAGCAAATTAAACATCCCTGTATTAAAAGGCGTAGTAAAAACTCAAGGATCCGCTTACTCAAGTATAGGTAAGTACTATGATTTAAGAGAACGTTATATAAAAGCTAAGGCAAAAATAGACAGCTTATTAGGGGCTGAGAAGAAAGCATTTTTGGCAGATGAAGGCCATAAACATTACGTAAGGCTCATTCAAGTAATGAACTCCGCAGAAAATCAGATGAATATGTATACAAGGAGGAAGAGGGTGCTGGAAGCAAAAGAGCAGACACCTGCAGTAATACAACAGATCGAAAAACTCGATGAAATCCGTATAAATACTATTAGGGGAGTTTTAGGAAAAGCACTTGATATGGGACTTGACGTATAATGAAATCGACAAATTTTAAACTTAACGAGGAGCAAGAGGACAAGCTAGTCCAATATGCTTGCGACCGTATAGAGCAATTAAAGACCGACAACAAGGAGCGTATAGAAGTTGATCGAGGAGCTTGGAACGTGTATAACAACGAAAGAGCTGACAGAGATTCTCACGACTCTGTTTTCAATCACTCTAATGTACCTATTCCTCTAACAAGTTTAGTAGTAGATCATTTTTTAGCTAGAGCTGAAGATGAACTAACAGGTACTTCTCCTTACTTTAAGTTTGTACCTCAAGGCGCTCAAGACGAGGGTATGGCCGAGCGTTTTGATAAATACTTTCACTGGAAGATTGAAAAGATGGGCAAAACCCGTGAGAGGCTTGAAGAGTGCTATATGCACCTTTTCATTCAGAGAGCTGCTATACTTAAGGTAACTTACGAAGAAATTGTATCCGAATGGTTAGACTATGACCGTAAAGCCCTTTTCAATAATGCAGACGGTGATTTTGAGATGCTCCCAGGTTACGGCCCTGTAATTGAGGGAGACAGTAAGTTTGTTCAAACCATGGGTCCTGACGGTATGCCAGCTGTAGCTCTAGAAGAAGACCCTACATTTATATTAGACCCTAATGTACATAGCTTTGAAGAATATCCTGAAGGAGTACCCTCAAGAGAGATCAAATACAGTGGACCAAGATCTCGTGTAATCGACAGTGACAGATTCTTAGCCCCTTCTAATGTAGATAATTTAGAAGATGCTGATTTTATAGCTGAACTGTACGACAAGGACCTTGGGTGGGTACAGGAAATGTACCTGGAGAGGGAATGGTCTACTTTAGACACTTTTGTTAACGAAATAAAAAAGGATGCTAATGCTCGCACTGAGTCTGATTCTAATAAGGAATATAAAGAAGATCTTAGTTTTGATAATCTCGAGAATCCAAAAATTCAAGTAGTAGAGTGTTGGATTAAGAGAGATGTTCTAGGATTAGGTTATCCTCAAGATTTTTGTTTGTTTATAGAGCCTGAAACTAAGAAAGCTATTTACTATGAGTACGTAGCTAAAGTAACTCCAGATAATCGTATACCTTACACAGCTGTAGCTATTGGTAAGGCTAAAAATCGTTGGTGGGGCCCAAGTCTACCTGAGAAGATAAACATCTACCAAGAGTACATAGATAAGCAGTTTAACTGCGAGTCCTACCGGAATGAAATGTCCTCTAACCCCATCGTTGCTGTACACCCTCAGGCTTTAGAGGATGAGCCTGATGATATAGAGATACATGCTGGTAAGATTTTCCAACTTAAAGAGCAGAACCAGTTACAAGATTTTATAGAGTTCGCCCAAATCCCTGCAGCAGATGCTAAAACACAAGAGCTTATTGATTTTGTATTTGGTATGGTTCAACTTTGGCTAGGTGTTAGTAACCTAGCTCAAGGTGACTACCAAGCACTAGCACCTGCTAATACAGCAACAGGGGTAGAAGCTACTTTAAGAGAAGCCTCAAAAATAGGTAGACGTTGGATGCGTCGCATCGTTAAAGGGCTAGAGGATCATATCACTAAAATGGTAAAGTTAGCCATAGCCACTATGGATGCCCCAGAGGTCTTTGAGTATATGGAGGGAGATGTTTCAGCTTTTGCTACGATGACTCCAGAGTTGGTCAAAAAACTAGAGGTTAATGCCTTAGTTGTTTTGTCTCAGGACCAAGGGCAACGGGCTATAGAGAAAGCTAATTTAGCTCTGCAAACTCAGGAAAGATATTTTTCATACCCTCCCGAGATGAGGCCTTTTGCTCGTCCCATGCTTAAACGTATCCTTGACGCTATGGGTTTTGAAAACTCTGATGAGCTACTCCCACAAGAAGCTCCTGCAGATCCTAGACAAGAAGCCGAAATGATGAAGTTAATGGCAGACGCTCAAGGCGGAGGCGGGGGAGGAGGAGGAGCCCCTGCTCCTAAAGATGGTATGAACTCTCAAGTTCAGGGAATGGGTAACAGTAACCCTCAAGGTCAGAATCAGTTTCAACAATCTGTATAATGGCTCAGCATATACATTTTTCATGGATTCAAACCATAAAAGGTACCCCGGAGTACTCTATTTTTATAAGTGATACTGATAGCTTTGACGAAAGCCCTACAGCTAGAATTACTGGGACTGGGTTAGGAGATCTGGTTGATTATAGAGTTAATTATCATCAAGACGGTGATTATCGTATAAAGGTTTTATTTTCTAATAATTTACAAGGACCTACAATTCTAGATACTTTTTACACTATACTTGATGGGGAGGTAGGTCTTCCTTCAGGAAATTTTGGCTCACCTCCACAAGCTCCAATTAGAGTTATAGAGTACTCTCCAGATCCAGTAGAGAAGACAGTTATAAATAGAGTAATTGATTCTACATATTGTACTTTTATCACAATAACTGTTAAATACTCTAGAGGGGTTACAGCTAGAACGGCTTATATATTTACAGGAGATGATTATGACTTCTCTCATAATTATAAGGGTAGTGATATGTTACCTATGCCTGCTTTTGGTATATGCTCTTGTGAGGAGATAGAAGTTGCTCAGCATGATTACAAACCAATAACAGCTGAGTTTGATTATAAAGATGACCATCTTTATTTAAAAGGAGGTCTACCATTATATTACTGCCCGACAGATTTAGGTTACAGATCTAGAGCTGCAGATTTTTCAATGTTCAACGCATTAGATGAGTCAGGACTTTCTAATAACAAAAGTTACAATTAATTATGAGTGCTGACATAGTTATATTGGATAATTTTGCAGAGTTTAAAAGAATGCTCTACAGCGATTCCTTCAAGCTCATAGAATCTGAGTTTAAGAAAGAGAGAGAAAAGTATTTAGCTAAATTACTAAATAGCAGCACTCCGGACGAAGAGGTTATTAAGATTAAAGCAGTAATTAACGCTCTAGATATGATGTCTCCTACGAAGCTAGGAGAGAGTTTAATGAGTAGAGCTAGCAAGAAAACTAAGCTTAGGTACCCAGAACTTGTAAAATGACCTCACCATATAAAATTAATAAGATTACTGCTTTAGCTTCTACAGCTGCTAGCTATCAGGATTCAATAAAGGTTTATAAAACCGGGATGTTACCTTTCGGTAAGACTGACGAGTCTTCCTCTGAAGATCGTTACACTGGTCCTACTATACCTAGAATGCCTAGTGAAGTTTACGGTTTAATATCTCCAGATCAAAGTTCGGAAATAACCGTACTGCATTCACCGAACACTCCTTTAAATACTAAAAGTTTAACAAGTGTTAACACACCTGCACTGATTGAAGTAGTTATCGCCCCAGCCGCTTCAAGTGATATTGTTGTAAAACACTCACCTAACAGCCCCTCTTCTGTAGAATTAGTTTCAGACCCGTCAAGCTCAGGACTACCTGTAGTTAAACACTCACCTAATGGTGTTACAGAAATAGGTATTGAAAGCACTCCGATATCCTCGAGCAATCCTGATATAAAATCCTCTCCAGGGTCCGTCGTTGATGTAGACATATTATTCAGTCCTAATAGTTTAGCTTTAATTGAGCTAGAAGCCTCTCCTTTCTCAGTATCTACTGTAGATTACGGTTACATACCTAATATTTTAGATTCCATCTCTTTAGAGATAAGCCCAGCATCTGTATTTGAAGTAAGTTACTTAAGTAACCCAGCAGTACCTACTATCATAGATATACAATCTTCACCTAGGTCTGTGAGTCAGGTGTCTACCGTTAGCTCGCCTATGGAGTTCGATCAAAATATATTGGTAGAGCATAATCCTAATACTCCAGTTTCTATTTCAAGAGCACTAGGACCTTCTAGGTTGAGTTTGGTAGATGTTTATCACTCACCGAACCCTCCAGAATTATCAATTGAATATCAACCTAACGCTCCAGCATCAGTAGGAAATAACCCTTCAGACGTTCTTGAAGTTAATGTATTAATCTCAAGTGCAGGGGTTTCAGATATCACTATCGAGCACTCTCCAAACAGTGTTAGCGACATAACCTCAGTTCATCTAGATGCTAAGCAAGTAGGTCAAGTTTCAGTTGAGCACTCTCCTAACAGTCCTGTTTCAATAGATCAAGACTCCGAACCTTTCACAGTTTCCGTAGTATCTACAGGTGTTTTACCTGAAGAAGTCTCGATCGTATCTTCAGCCAAGTCCCCTCAAGCTGTATCGGAAGTTTCTTTAAGTAGGTCTCCAGAGAATCCTTCTTTATCTATTGAGTTCAGTCCTAATTCAGTATCTGAGTGTTTAACTGGAATAGACCCAGTACCTACAGACGAGTATGTAGATGTTCAACACTCTCCAAATAAACCATCCTCAGTAATTATTGAAGCTGATCCTAATATAGTTTCGGATCTAACCATACAGCACAACCCCAATGACTTGAGTAGTACTGATATTGAGCATACTCCGAACAATCCAGTATCAATAATTATTGAATACGAAGTGTATGAACCTTCTGATATAGAAGTACAATACTCACCTAATGGGCTTTCCAGTATTGGTATAGATAAGAGCCCTTGTCAGCCTTGCGATGTTGAAGCTGAACATGAGCCTAACGCTGTAGCTAATGTAAGTTTAGGAGGTCAACCTAATCAAGTAGGTACAATAGATGTAG
>CALIKS010000015.1 GCA_938017985.1 uncultured archaeon
AAATCCCACCCCCCGCACTAGTTTGATGTCGCGGATAGGTGCAGTCTCGAGCGACTCTCTAATTTAGGGTCAAGGGATTTTCCTCTGCTTGTTACGGTTGCTGGGTGTTGAAAAATAAATTTGTCGGCTGTATTATCGAAGACGTCTAGACTTGTCTAGGAGGCTTTGAGTATGAAGAACGCTATGGCTTCTCCTAAGACAGCTAGGGACTCTCTGCTTATGCTGCGAGCACTGCCGAGCCTGCGCTGGACGTGGCGAAGACCGCCGTTTAGAATCGACGCGGCCTGTATCGCGTCATTGAGTAGATGTATTTTCGTGTTCAAGATTATTCTGCTCTGAAGACAGGCACTACATATATGCATGGGGTATCCCGGCGCTCTCTATGCCTCGTTTGTTAGGAGTAAGTAGAGTGGAAAGATAGAAATTATGCTTTATGGGTAAGGTTTGATATGCCTGTCAGAGTAGGGGATAGGGCTCCGGATTTCTCGCTGCCTGACCAGAACAGGAATGTGAAGAGGTTATCCGACTATCGCGGCAAAAAAGTTGTATTGGCCTTCTTCCCAGGAGCATTCACCTCGGTCTGCACAAAGGAGATGTGTACCTTCCGGGACAGCCTCGTCCAGTTCTCAAAGCTTGACGCTGAGGTCATAGGAATAAGTGTTAACGACCCCTTCACGCTGAAGGCCTTCGCAGAGCACAATAAGCTCGGCTATACACTGCTATCGGACTATTCGAGAGAGGTTGCTAGGAATTATGGCGGAGTTCATGAGGATTTCCTCGGGATGAAGGGGTACTCGGTGGCTAAGAGATCAGTCTTCATAATCGATAAGGACGGCTTCGTAAGATATGCCTGGATTTCTGAGGACCCGCTTAAAGAGCCGGACTACAGGGAGATAGAATCAGCGCTCGCGAAGATCAACTAAGCATCACGGCCCCCTCGTCTACAACGGTATAAGAGTATAGATGAGAAAGACGTCAACACGATAAACGATACAATGGATGCGGACTTCTACATCCGCGCTCTGTGAAGCCCCTCACGGTCCCCTGGCCCAGATGGTTTTTGTAAAATTTTGCTGAGCGATTCTAGACTGAAGACCGTTTTTGAGCATCCGTTCTTGAGAAGTGGCACTGCCTGTGCAGCGATGTGCTCGTTCAGGTAGGTGTATGCGAGTCTAATCTCTTCGCCGCATGCCACGCCGATGATTCCATCATAACCATGCGTCTTAATTATCTTTGGGATACATGAGCCGCCTGGAACTACGTATACATCATATCCTAGCTCTTCAGCCATACTTGATGCCTGGTTTATTAGACAGTCGGGCGAGCATCTTTTACACCTAAACGTTGGAATCTCTGGATCAAATTCTGCTCTACATCTATTATCAATGTATTTCCTGGCGCAGTGTGGTAGAAATAATGCCTTCTTACTACTCTGTATGAATTTCTGCCTGTAGGCTATGTTTTTGAGTTGTATATCGACTATGTCCTCAATTACTTGCAGGATAGCGGTCAGGTCTAATCCAGTCAATTCTGAGAGCCTGAACCTCTCAATCATACTATTCAAAATCTTTCCAGTCCTCTTGTGAATCTTTTTAGAATCAATAATTACTGCTAGTTCCTTGAAGAATTTTTGAGGAACCATCGTCAGGTCAAAAGTAAACTTGTAAGGCATCTCTTCATTATACTGCCGACGCGTTAATAAGGCTTATTGAAGGAATGAATGTTATAAAATTGTCAGTAAAACCAAAGGTGTATAGACGAAACGCTTAAATAAAATACGTCTTTGATATATCTGAGATGAGCTATAAGGGTAGAGAAATTGTTAAGCTGAACAGGGAGAAGCTCCTCGAACATTTAAACAAAGCGTATGCTGATGAGTGGTTGGCGTATTATCAATACTGGCTAGGGTCAAAGATAGTTGAAGGCCCCATGAGGGGTGCAGTAGCCATGGAGCTGGCTGAACACGCAAAAGAGGAACTAGAACATGCTGAAAAACTATTAGAGAGGATACTTCAACTCGGAGGAAAGCCCATCCTTAGTCCAGAAGAATGGTACAAGGCGAGTAGTTGCGGATACGAGGTACCATCTGACCCAAGCGTGGAGAGACTGCTCGAGCAGAACATAAAGGGTGAGCAATGCGCGATAGAGGTTTATAACAAGGCGCTTGAGTTCACAAAGGACGGAGACCCAGTAACTTGGAGGCTCATTGCTGATATACTTGAAGACGAGATTGAGCATGAGTTTGAACTCCAATCAATGCTCGAAGATCTAAAAAAGATGAAAAAATAAATCTAGATTTTTAAATTATTATTTTTTGGGAATTCTATGTGTGTAAAAGTTTTTGTTAATAAAATCGTTAAGGATCTCTATATTCTTAGGATTGATGATGATGAGATTGTTTACTTTGAGGGGCTCTGGGAGATTCCTGAAAAAATAACTTATAATGCATACTTGCTCCTTAGCGATGATGGATGCGTATTATTCGATGCTTGGAAGGCAAGATATCTCAATGAATTAGTAGAAGCAATCAACAAGGTTGCTGACATCAGAGACATCTCTCACATAGTCATTCATCACATGGAGCCAGACCATAGCGGATGCGTCCCGGGAATTCTGAGTGAGGCTGATTTTAAGCCTGAGATACTCGCACATCCAATGTCCTGTCAGATGCTCGGCACTTTCTATGGAGTCAATGCCAAGGTGAGGCCAGTTCATGACGGTGAAGAAGTGAATATCGCTGGAAGAAGGCTTCGTTTCATTTATACTTCTTGGCTTCACTGGCCCGAGACAATTTTTACACACTACTTGGATGGTGGGGTTCTCTTCACTGGAGACGTGTTTGGAGGATACTCTATGCCACTCAGCATCTTTGATGATGATGAAAAATTAATTCAGGAGTATTTACCACACGTTAGGAAGTACTTCGCCACCGTCATAGGCACATATAGACAACACGTACTACAAGCGATTCAGAAATTGACTAATACTGATTTTGGAGTGATCGCTCCGGCTCATGGGCTGGTCTGGAGGAAGAATCCCAAACGAATAATCGATTATTACTCATCATTAGCGAATGGACATCCTGAAGAGGGCAAGATAGCTATTATCTATTGCTCAATGTATGGCGAGTCTCTTAAGGCTGCAAGATTTGTCGCTGAGGAATTGGAGAAGAGCGGTTTGAAAACAGTGATGCATGGCTTTACCGATATCAGTCGCACTAATTTGTCTGACTTACTGAGTGAATTAATAGATTCTGAGGCAATAATATTTTCCGCTCCTACCTATGAGTCTGATATTCATCCAACGGCTCATTGGATAGCAGAACTGGTATCGAAGAAGATACCGAGCAACAAGTCTATCATCATAATGAGCTCATATGGCTGGAGCGAAGTAACAGGTAAAAAACTATCAATGCAATTCAAAGGAGCTGGCTTCGAAGTTAAGGACATAATAACCTTCAAGGGAAGATTTGAGGAAAAGACGGCCGAGAGGGTTAGGGAATCGGTTAATAAAATCCTGACAAGCAAATCCCAATGAGTTAAAATATTTATAACCATCTGGCATTTAATACTACAATCAAGTAAGGGTGTTTTATTTCTTTGATTATTAGTGTTAGGTTTATTATGAAATGCTTAGGCATTGGTCTATTATACGTGTTTTCTTCATTGTTTTTGTCTTCGATCGGTGTAGCAGTCGGAGCGTTGTCAATAAATGGTAGTGGAGATGCAATTAGTATCTTCACGCTACTATTCATTGGAGGAGTATTGATAGCATTGACGATTGGAGCGCTTTCAAGCATGCTTGAAGTATCTCGTGGACAGAGAATACTAATTTTATTCCTTATACTCTACATGTTCTCTTATCTGATAGGAGCTCCTGAAGTTGCGTTATTTACAACATACACCTCCTCCTTTCAGGTCTTCATCCTTATTGAGCAATTAATTATTAGCCTAATCATAGCTAATAATTAGGCTAAGGAGTTGAGGATTGGACATGGAGTGGAGATGGTGCTTGATAGTTTCGCTCAAGGATTCATGGTCGTCTGGTTACTATGGCCCAGTAAGAAAAACGAATAGTGAAATAATCTTTTTATATCTTAATATTCTAATTAGATGAAACTAGACTTTGAATTTGAGCGAGATCGTATATCTGGGGTTTGCCTCGAGTCTAGCTGCTGGATTAGCCACAGGTATAGGTGCATTACCAGTATTCTTCATAAAGAGATTCTCTGACAGCTTGATGGATGTATTGCTTGGATTTTCGGCTGGAGTTATGATGGCGGCCACTGCCTTTAGTTTGCTGGTCCCAGCTATCAGCATAGGTGGACCATTGATAAGCGTCTTAGGAGTAGTATTCGGCGCCCTGACAATAAGCTTCCTAGACAAGATAATTCCTCACTTTCACGCGGTTGCAGGTCCGGAAGGACCGATCTCAAGACTCTCAAAGATATGGCTCTTCATAATAGCGATAACTATGCATAACTTTCCAGAGGGGCTGGCGGTAGGCGTAAGCTTCGGCTCTGGCGACATATCGCGAGGAGTAGTGGTAGCAACGGCAATAGGACTGCAGAACGCTCCAGAAGGACTTGCTGTCGCTCTCCCCCTGCTACGTGAAAAATACAGCAAGGCAAGGTCCGTAGGGTATGCAACGCTGACGGGGCTTGTAGAACCAGTAGGGGGATTAATAGGCGTAATCTTAGTGACGGTTATCCACGCATTCATGCCCTGGGGAATGGCGTTCGCCGCGGGCGCCATGCTCTTCGTCATCGTGGACGAGATGGTCCCTGAAAGTCATAAGAAGGGATTTGGACGAGAAGCATCACTTGGATTCCTAATGGGCTTCGTAACCATGATGCTCCTAGACAGCCTATTCAAATAATAGTTAAGGATGAACAGTATGGGAAAGGCTGTTAATGCTGCTCAGCAGCTTGGTTTTATAAATCTTCCAGAGGTCTGCTATTTCTAACATCTTAGTTAATATTCAACCTATATCGATTTAAGGATTGAGTACGCATCGTCTATGTTTAAAACAGGACTAAAAGACTGATTATATAACATCAATTTTTACGGCGCCGTATGGGCAGTTTGAGTAGCATACTAGGCATTTCGTGCATTTGGACATGTCTGGATTCCTGAATAGTGGTATGCCTTCTGGACATATGTATTCGCATGCCTTACACCCAGTACACTTCTCACTTGCCCTTGGAATTATCAATGAGCTAATCTTGCCTAAAAGAATCAGTAATCCACCGACGGGGCATAAGTATTTACAGAAAAATCTTTTCTCATACATGTTTGCGGAGAAGACCACGCCTAGAATCAGCATCTCTGCTCCCGCAACCAGTAGGCCTGAGCTCCTAGTTCTGCATATGGCTCCTATCGGACAGACATTACACCACGCGGGGGTCTTAGATATTCCAGCAGCAGCCACCACGCCGGCTAAAGTAGCAAACCTAACCTCGCCCAGCTCGATTTTTTTCTTCCCTCGCTCAGCAACTGGCTTATAGCGAAGTCTCTTCATGATGTACTCGATAAACTCGTTAAAGGTCATGACTGGGCAGGCCCAAGCGCACCACGCTCTGCCAATCAAAACCGTGACAGTGACAAGTATTGCTGATGTTGCGAGGAGAATATAGAGTTTTTCAGGAGTGAAAAATATTGAGCCACCCATGAGGACTTGAATTGCTCCAAGCGGCTCAGTAAACTGGAATCCTCCTATCTGAAAGCTACATACAGTACCTACGACTACTAGTACGAGTAGTATGAAGAAGATGAGTTGAACAACGTGTCTAACTATCTGTATCTTTTTACGCACCTTCTCCTATCCTCCATCGATATCTATACCTCAGAGCATAGTCTGGATGAGGCTGGACAACTATGGACTTAGGTGTCGTAGGACAAACATACACACATTGAGAACAGCCAGTGCATACATCTCTTATCACTACTGGCCCTCTCCCCTCACTAATGGTAACGGCGTTAAAAGGACAGACAGCGAAGCATCTAAGACAAGGCTCGCCTCTCCATGCGAGACACGTATTCCTGTTTATTATCGCGCTCCCAATCTTTATCTCTTTGACCGGTATCTTCATAAGCGCTCCCGTCGGGCAAGCATCTATACACCTTAGGCACGGGGTTCCCTTACCTTCACTAAACTTGAATTTCAGATTCTTCTCAGGATCGGGCTCAATCAGCTCGAGATAAACTGCGCAGTAACCCTCCAAGACAGGCGTGCCTAACCCGCTGTCTAGTAGCCCAGATAATTTTATGCCATTTGTTGGACATACGTCCACACACCTGCCACAACTAATACACCTCGAACTAAACTCATACTCACTTAACGCGCCTGGAGGTCTGAGTACCGCCCTGTTCCTAAACGTAGATAGAACTGATATAAATGCGGTAAGACCAAGAAAAGTAAAAACGCTGTAAATAAACTTCCTTCTTGATTTTTGAGCTCGATGAGTTTCATCTGATTTATAACTCATCCCGGTTATCATTATAGACTAACCTGTTGATTAATCTATTTAGTACGAGTATTTTTTTGGATAATTACTCTATTGTTTGTAGGCACTCATAGAGGCGAATAGATAAAACACAGTGACGGCAGAAAATAGTTATTAAATACTCATTATTTTTTAGTTAAGTTTTTATAATTATGTCTTTGCATTGCTCTTATGGATAACGTCAAAAGAATATATGGGAGAGCCTTGCTGGCTTCGATTTCTGATGGTGCTGGAACACCATTTATTCCGATATATGCATCAAGCGTAGGCGCATCATCATCTCAGATAGGGCTGCTTCATTCCTTCCTTAACCTAGGGACAAATGTATTCCAAGCATTGTGGGGATATCTAAGCGATAAGAAGAACGTTAGGCTGCCCTTCGTCATAGGCGGCGGATTTGTCGCCTCACTGATTTGGCTATTCATAGCAACTACCCGAGACCCAGGAATGATTATACTCCTCGTAGCTATCCAGTCAGTATTTTCATCGATGATAGCGCCATCATTCATAGGACTCGTAGCAGAAGTAGTTCCAGCGTCCAGCAGGGCCATCGTCTCGGCCTCGATCAATATCTGGACACAGGCGGGCTCTATGCTCTCAACACTCTCAGTCGGGCTCGCGTCTCTTGCAGGCCTCCCAGGATTCAGGACTGGTTTCCTACTGGCGATGCTGAGCGGATTATTGTCATCAATCATCATGATTGGCTTCAAAACACTTCACAGAAAACACTCGTCTCCAAAACAGTTAAACATCATTGCGGTCACAAAACACATATATAAGAACAAGCTATTCCTCAGATTCTCGATCCTAAATGCTAGCTTCGGCTTCTTCATGTCTATCGCGTGGCCAGTATTCACTATTACTCTTGCCAGAATTGCTAATCTGTCCTTCTTTGAGATAAGTATCTTGACAGTCGCTTCAGGCGCGGCGGGTATTGTAGGTCTTCTAGTCTTCAGTAATGCTGCTAATAAAATGGGAATAGTTAAGACACTTATGCTAAATAGGTCAAGCCTAGCAGCACTCCCAGTTGTATATGGATTAGCACCAACATTCCCATTCCTACTCGGAATAAACATCTTGGCAGGCGTGAACGGCGCGCTTATAAATACCGCCATCCTACTCTTCCTCATAGAAAAGACACCTATGGAGGAGAGGGCGAGCTTCGTGGCGTTCTTTAATCTATTGGCCGGCACCTCATACTTTTTCGGCTCCATAACCGGCGGAGTCCTTCTCGAAGCCTTAGAGTCAAGATTAAGGCCAGACATGGCGGTCCTAACAGTATACACGGTCTCAGCCATAGGCAGGTTAGGAATGGGACTCGCGCATAGCGCTGCGCTTAAGACACACATGCATGGTGAGGAGTTTAGAAATGTCTGAGGGTAAGTATTCAAGGCCATGCGTAATAGCAGCTATAGACGGATCACCGCTGAGTAGACCAGTTGGGAGAGTAGCAGTGAAGCTCGCCTCAGGGCTTAAATGGGACCTCATAATAATTTACGTCGTCAGCAGTCACGTCCTATCAGGCACAAGGGCAACATACGTGAGGGCGAGCGTACCCGAGGAAGGCACACCGACATATTTCCCAGTCACCGACAAGGCACTGCACGAAGAGCTGAGGGAGTCAAGCATAATCGCCGAAGAGATATCTAGATTGGCAGAAGAGAAGGGCGTCAAGTCTAAATTCATAATTATTGAGGGAGAACCAGTATCCGCACTGCTTCAAGAAGCTGATAAGTATGGCGGAATACTCGTCATCGGCTATAGGGGCAGACACTTCAGAGAGTCCGGGTTGGGAAGCGTAGCCAAAGGACTTCTCGAAAAGGCTAAAGTGCCCGTAATAATAGTACCGCAAGAGATCAGAAATGAATTATGAATAAGATTATTACTGCCCATAAACATCTCTCTATGGTTTAATGCCTTGACGTGAAGAATAGATGAGTACTTTACTGCTAAAAGTTAACCCCACGAATCCAGAAATGTCGGTCATAAGGAAAGCAGCAGAAATTATCAAGAGAGGCGGTCTCGTAGCATTCCCTACGGAGACAGTATATGGATTAGGTGCAGATGCATTAAACGAAGAAGCAGTCAAGAAGATATTTGAAGCAAAGGGACGCCCACTCGACAATCCAGTAATAGTCCACGTAAGCAATGAAGAGATGCTAAGACTAGTGACTGAGAATATACCTGAGATTGCCTGGAAGCTAATCTCTAGGTTCTGGCCTGGCCCTCTGACTCTTGTCCTAAAAAGAAGCGCTCGGCTGCCCGACATAACTGTCGCTGGACTTGATACTGTGGCGGTGAGGATGCCCAGACATAGAGTTGCGTTGAGGCTAATCGAGGAATCGGAAAGACCAATCGCCGCGCCTAGCGCTAACTTGTCAGGCTCGCCCAGTCCGACAAGGTTTGAACACGTCGTAAAGGACCTTTATGGAAAGATTGATGCCATAATCGATGGTGGAGAGACCGAGATAGGGCTTGAGTCAACAGTGCTGAGCCTTGTAAGCAGCTCACCAATGATTCTCAGGCCGGGAGGAGTAACTATAGAACAATTAAAAGAAGTGATAGGATATGTTGATTTACATCCAGTAGTCTTGGCCGAGCTTGAGCTAGATAAAATTATAGCTCGATCACCCGGAATGAAGTATAGACATTATGCTCCTAGGGCTGAGCTTATCGTCGTCCAAGGCGAACACTCTATGGTCAGGAAGAAGATTAAAGAACTAATTGAATACTATGCTGAGAAGGGACAAAGAGTAGGCGTACTTTTCATAGGAGAATCTGGTTATGGCGCTGATGAGGAGATCAAGCTAGGAGACTTTGGAGACTTTGTCCAAATTGCTAGAAATCTCTTCTCTTCTCTACGCGAACTTGATGAGAAGAGAGTAGAAGTTATAATCGCTGAGGGTGTGGAAGAAAGGGGACTGGGACTCGCCATAATGAATAGGCTTAGAAAGGCGTCAGGCGGAAGAATAATAAGAGTATGAAGAGTCTACTTAGTGGTGCATCATTACTCTATGCCCAATTTTTTAACTTGGTTGGACATTGCTAATCCTAGGATTGGGGCAATGGTTGTTACGGCAATAGTGAGTCGAAGAGGGATGTATGCAGTGAGGGCAGAGGCGATTAGAGGGCCCATCATGAGTCCTGCGTCCCACGAAGAGAGGTAAATAGAGTTGCCTAGCATTCTTAATTCAGGAGAGATGGTCTTAGCGACTATCATTGCCGTTAGTGGAAAGATAAATCCATGTCCTAGGGCTGTAAGCTCAAATCCTATGACGAAGAATAATGAGGAAACGCTGATGCCCATGGTGAATAGCCCGAGTGAAGCAGCCACTAACGACATAATTAGCAATCTATGCACGCTAATCCTCTCTAGAATTTTTGGTAGAAGAGCCCTACAAATTAGAGTTATTGCGAAATAGCCAAAGAAGAGCGAGGTAATGCCTTCCTCAGGAATGTGCAGGTCAAGTTTTCCGACAATTGGTGCATATGCGAGGACTACGCCATACGCAGAAGTGTAGCATAAGTAGATAAGCGTCGAAAGCCTTAGTCCCTCGCTGTGAAAAAGCATCTTCAAGTCAGAACTTTTCGGCCTGCTAGAGACTGGCCAGATGCATATTCCCCTTAAAAGGCTGAATAAGGATAATCCAGAGATTATTGCTGGAATGCTTGCAATTCCTGACACTATCAAGGTGTCTCTCAATCCAAGCGCCGAGACGGTGAACGTACCTATCGCTGGTCCAAGCATTAGTCCAAGAGCAACACCGGTAGTATACTTGCTGAGAGAGGCAGAGACTTCTTTGGTGTTTGAGGCTACAAGTGTAGAGAGCGTAAGCATGGTTGTGACGTCAAAGGCAAAAGCCGCTCCGTGAATAGTTCTAATCGTAACTAATGCTGACACATCGGGGGCGAAGACGTAAATAAGCATTGATAAGCTATTAACTCCAAGCCCGATGACTAGTGCTTTCATGATGAAGTCGCCGCTAAATATCAATCCTACTAATAGCCTAACAATGAATGATGATAAGGAAAAGGCTGAAAAGATGAGGCCGATTTCTCTGGTAGATGCGTTGAGGTAGCTTAACGCGTATAGCGAGAGTATTGGAGCGCTCATCTGGCCTGAGGTAGTGACTATGAATCCTGTAAATGCTAAGAGAAACGAAGGCGAGTGTTTATTCATCTTCATTACCGAGAAAAATAATCATCGTGATATATAGACTAGAAATTTAAAAGGAGACGATCAAATCTTCATCGCGATTATTGAAACTAGGCATAATTATCTGTCCTTCGTCTCTATCTCCTAGAGCCTCATATTTACCATCAATGTAGAATAGTCCGACTAATGCACACGTCGCCGCGTCAGCCTCATCTCCTGTTATGTCACTTCTCAGCTCGCTGAGTCCAAGCGACCTCAATCCACAAATCAATCCCTGCAGGTCTCTGGACTTTCGTGGAAGGCCTAACACATCCTGTGCTCCTCCTGGATAAACCTCGATTACTTCAAAGCCGAACTCTCCTAAGTTTTTCTTTAATGATAGTCCACGCTGGGTGAGGAGCCTCATTGGTCCGAGAGTTATTGGGAAAAACTTGATTCGCCTCCTTCTGAGCTCTAGGTCGCAGCTCCTAAAATGAATGGGTTCACGCATGTGCAGGCTCTTTCTTCCCTTTGGAAGGCTGAGCGGAGCATCCACTGCTACTACTCGAGGCATATATGAGAGTGCAATGATTAGTATTTCTTCATCCTTATGGACAGTCCAAGTTCTGCAGGTAAAGTCTCGATATAGTAGGCAAATACCGGTTGGTCTCTTCTCGGAGCCGGCCAAGTCGACGCCGAGGACGCATTCTTTAGTAAATACCATGCTATAATTGCCACCCGACAATAACTATCCTGTAGACTTAATGTCTCTTATGTACATCAGCGGATACTTGAGGCGCTTTATCCATCGCAGCTCGCCGATAGATTTTGCTGAACCATACTTCACTTCCACGTATGCGTAGATGTTTTCTCCCCTGGCAACGTCGTATCCATAGGTTTCTTGACCGCGTTTAAGTGGATTTATCCTAACCCTGACGAGGCTTCTGAACGGCTGCGTCTTAATCACACGCTCCATGGCTCTTTCAAGAGCTTTGATTCCCGCCCTGTCCCTAGGCAGAGGAGCCCCATAGAGTAAATGCAACACTGTGGCAAGTGCGATGCCTGTCTCGAATACCGCTCTCTCTCTATCAGTCACTTTCGGCGAGAAGTAGCGTTTCGCAGGGTCTGTCCGCTTCATGCATTAATCCTGAGAGATGTAGGAAATAGGTATTTTCGCGTCATCAATATATTAAGCCATTTTTTTAGTAGGTATGTGAATAAGGCAACTGCAAAGGCGTACACAATGCAGGCCCTCATAAAGTATCATGGGCTTAAAGACTGGGAGCTTAGGATACCCTACCACGACAGCATATCCGTAAACACTGACTGTCTATACACAGTCACAACAGTCGAGTTCGGAGACTATGAGAAAGACAGACTAATAATAAACGGCGAGGAAATAGGTGGAAGAGCACTTGAAAGAGTAGTCTCAATAATTAACAAAGTGCGGGAACTATCAGGAATAACAAATCGCTGCATGATAAAGTCTATAAACCATTCACCAATCAAGGAGGCTAAGGGTCTCGGCTTCTCAGCTGCTGCGGGTGCCGCTCTGGCCGCTGCTGCCTATGAAGCCGCTGGTCTACGAAGAAAATATGGATGGGATTCAAGACTAATATCTAGACTTGCGAGACTACTGGCGGGCTCGGCCTGCAGGTCGGTTATAGGCGAGTATGCCAGATGGTACGCAGGGAGCAATGATGAGGATAGCTATGCAGTTAAGGTCGCGACAAGAAAGGAATTTGACATAAGGTTCATAATAGTGCCTCTTCCCCTCAAGGCATCCACCGAAGATGCTCATAGAGAAGCCGCGACTTCATCATTTTTTAAAGCAAGAATTGAGTCCGCTCAGAAAAGATGCGAGGAATTAATTAAAGCGATAAAAGACAATGACTTCAAGAAGTTCGGCGAGCTAGTCGAACTTGACTCTCTTGAACTACACGCAGTAACCATGACGGGAAGCAGTAAACTAATTTTAATTAATGCTGAGAGTTTAAGAGTAATAGAGACCGTGAAGAGGCTCAGAAGTGAGGGGGTACCTGCATATTACTCAATGCAGACTGGCCCGACAGTTTATGTTAATACTCTTCCTGAATGGGTAGACGAAGTGGAGAAAGTCTTAAGAGATGAGGGAGTCTTGACATTAACGTCAGGCGTCGGCCCCGGAGTCGAAATCATAGGATAGAATAATTTAAAATGTAAGCAGTTCTCACTCATTGATGAAGTAAAGAGATGGGAGAAGTAACAATCAGAGAGGAAGAGATACCGTTCTTCGCTGAAGTTACGGCAGGAGGAAGAATAACTATCCCAGAAGAAATCAGAAAGATATTCGAGATACGAGACGGAGACTATCTGCTTTGCCGTATCAGGATTGTAAAACGAAGGATAAAAGAGTAGTTAAGGACAATTACAGGGACTGCTACCGCATCTTGGACAACCATTACCGTACTTTATTTTGAACTCCTCCTCTAAGTCTATCTCGAGCACGTTGCAGAGACTAAGTAGCCAAGCTAAGACGTCTGACAGCTCCTCCTTAATAGATTCTTTATCATTTTTGGCCAAAGCATCAGCAATTTCTCCGACCTCAGAGACTAGCCATAATGCGACTTTGTCAATACCTCTCTTCCTGTCCCTCGATCCGTATACCTCGTCTATGAGCTTCTGGGCAAGCCTAATATCCATGAATAACCAATTGTTAAAAGCAATATTTATTCTAGAAAACCTAAAAAAATGCTATCTTTTTGTGTTTTTCATGGTGGAGTAATCTTTATCGCTAGGACTGGGCAGGCCGACTCGCAGGCCATACAAAATATACAGTCAGACTCCCTTACGGGGTCGCTCTTATCTGTCCTATACTTCTCCCAGAGTTCCTTATCAGTATCTGGATTAATCACTCTGTCTTTACCAGAGCCAGATACGCCTGGGTTTAATGTCCATTCATATACATTTACTGGACATACATCCATGCATGCTCCATCTGCTATACATGAGTCCCAATCTACGGCCACGTTAGTTCCATGAATGCCGAGCTTAGTTGGATATGGTTTTCCCTCAGCGTCGAGTCTCTGGACTCCTTCACCCCAGACTGCATGCCCGTTATGCTCACCGGTCTTAGGCAACTTATTCTTAAAATCAGGATCTATAGGTGCTGATTTATAATCAACTGGTCTACCCAACTTTCTTCGCTTAATGATTATCTCATGGGTCTATATTTACTTAATTTTTATTCATCAAAATGTTTACTTCATGGTTTAAGCGTTCGGTAGAAGCAAGACATCCTACCAGTATGGCAGGCTGGGCCCATGGGCGTGACGAGATATATCACTGCATCAGCATCACAATCGACTAAGATGCGTTCAACTCTCTGAATATTTCCTGAGGATTCTCCCTTCATCCATAGCCTGTTACGCGACCTGCTCCAGAAATATGCCACTCCCTCCTCGATGGTTTTCTTAATTGCTTCCTTATTGGCGAAGGCGACCATTAAGACCTCCTTAGTTCTTATGTCCTGCACGACTACTGTGACGAGCCCGTTTAACCTACTAAAATCGAGGTTCTCTATCTGTACTTCATCCTTGCTGTTCATAGTCTGACTGTCACGCCTCTGCTCAATAGATATTCTTTTACTTGTCTTATCGAGTATATTCCATAGTGGAATATTGAGGCAGCTAGAACCGCGTCTGCTCCACCTTCAACGATGGCTTGATAGAGATGCTCGAGTGTACCTGCCCCACCACTCGCAATGACTGGTACGTTCACCGTCCTCGTAATCCTTTTAAGTAGTTCTATATCATATCCACTCCTTCGGCCATCCATGTCGATAGATGTGAGCAGAATCTCACCTGCTCCTAAGCTTTCTCCCCTAGCAGCCCACTCCTCAGCAGTCAGCTGAGTCGGTCGAGTTGCGCTGTGACTATAAACTCGATAAACCAGTTTATCACCAATCATCTCTCTCTTAGCATCTATTGCTAGAACTACGCACTGGTCGCCAAATCTTTTAGAAATTTCACTTATTATTTCTGGGTTCTGAATGGCGGCCGTGTTTACTGATACTTTATCAGCACCGTTTATGAGTAGTCTGAACGCATCATCAAGATTTCTTATCCCACCACCGACGGTAAATGGAATATCAATAACAGATGCTACTCTTCTGACGACATCTATCATCGTCTCTCTGCCCTCGACAGAGGCAGAGATATCGAGGAACACTAATTCATCTGCGCCTTCAGCGGCATAGCGAGAGGCAAGCTCGACCGGGTCTCCAGCACTTCTTAGGTCTCTAAAAGATACTCCCTTAACCACTCTGCCCATATATACATCTAAACAGGGTATAATCCGTTTAGTCAGTGGCAAGACTATTTTTCCTCGCAGCCGATATGAGCTCATTAGGAGGTACTAGGCCCTCGTACAGGGCCCTGCCCAGAATTATTCCTCTAAAATTCAGTTTAGCGAGTTCAGAGACCTCTTGAGGAGTGCTTATTCCTCCACTCGCATAAGTCATTGCGCGGTCCTCGGGAGCGAGTTTTGACAACGATTCTATGTCGGGGCCAGTCATTGTTCCATCCCGCTCGATAGCTGTTACGAGCACGTACTTCAGGGATAGTTCCTTAACCATGTTGTAGCCTTCAATCAGGCTCATATGTGCTTTTAGGCACCATCCCTTATAGACTACTCCTCCCCTACCATAGTCAAGAGCTGCGACAACTCTTTCAGGGCCATAGCTACTGATAATGTCGGAAACTAGCTTATGATTCGTGAAAAGCGCTGTCCCTATTACTACTCTGTTAACTCCCATATCTAAGATTTTTGTGGCTATTTCTAGGGTCCTTATGCCTCCGCCTACCTGAGTCTTAGTATTTACATTCTCTACAATTGTCTTGATTATCTCTGTGTTTCTACCCTTGCCTAGTGCGGCATCGATATCGACTATGTGCAGCCCATCTAGGCCGAGTGTGGAGAGCTTTCTAGCTACATGAATGGGATTGTTTGAGTAAATGACTGTGTTTGTAGGGTCTCCCTTGACGAGCCTTACGACTCTACCCTCAAGCAGGTCTATTGAACCCCAGACCTCCAATCCAGACTAATTATAGAGAGGTATAATTTAACGATGAATTTGATTTGCCACTTATTCTGTAGGCTCAGAGATGTATATACATCAGCTTTCACTTCTTACAAATTTTTAAGAAGTTTTTCAAGATTTTTTGTCCAGTAATGCTTGATTTTTCAGGATGGAACTGTGTTCCAAATCTTATTGAATCGCCCACAACGGAGGGAAAGGATACATGATAGTGTGTTTCAGCAAGTATTAAGTTTCTGTCTACGGGGGAGGGATAGTAAGAATGGACATAGTACACCCACTCGCCACTCTTAATATCTTCGAGTAAAGGCGAGTCTCTGAGGATGTTAAGGGTGTTCCAACCTATATGTGGAAGTTTTCCCATAATCCTTAGCTTAACCACTTCTCCCCTAAATATTCCAAGCCCTTCTCCAACTCCTTCTTCACTCTTCTCAAAGAAAAGTTGCATGCCTAAACATATCCCAAGAACAGGCATAGAAGAATCAATCAGCTCGATGAGCTTGTCCTTGATGCGTAATATTTGCCTCGCGGCTGACTCGAAGTTTCCCACACCAGGCAATACGAGGCCCTCAATATCTTTCGTTGCTGGTTCATTAATTAATACCACATCTGCTCCGAGTCTTCTAAGAGCATTTACTATGCTGTAAAGATTGCCAATACCATAGTTAAGTATTCCTATCCTCAAATCAAATCATTCCCTTAGAACTTGATACTCCCCTTCTATTGGGGTCAATTTCGCATGCGTGTCTCAGAGCTATTGCGAGTGCTTTAGTTGCTGCTTCAACCTTGTGGTGGTCATTCAAGCCATACCTTACATGAATATGTATTACTGCAGGAATTGATGAGGCAAGGCTCGTGAAGAAATGATTGATATCCTCAACTAACATATCCTCTACTACTTCACCACGGAGCTGTAGTTGTATTGTTGAGTAACTGCGATTAACTAAGTCGATTGATGCTTCGGCCAATGACTCGTCCATGGGAATAACTGCAAAGCCGAAACGCCTAATAGAGTCTCTCGTTCCTAATGCTTTTCCAATGGCTTGTCCTAAAGCGATTGCAACATCTTCTACGACGTGATGCTTAAGGTCCCATGATGCCTTTATTGATATTTGAGACATACTGTGATGAGCCAGAAGCGTAAGCATGTGGTCAAGAAACTTGATTCCAGTCCCTCCGGTAAAGGAGCCATCACCATCGATGTTTAACAGTATTTCTATCTCGGTCTCACTAGTCTTCCTAATGACTGTGGCACTCCTCATCTAATGACTACACCTCGCCTAAGAGATATATTAATGAATCAGTTGTATGAATTATTGCGTCGCTTCCCATAGAAATAAACATCTCTCTATCAATTTTTGGATTATGTGATAGTCCTGTAACTGCTATAAACATTGTCTTAAGGCCGAAGTTGTTAGCATTTTTAGCCATCATTAAGTCCTCTATAGAATTTCCAACATACACAATCCGAGAGACATCGTTCATAATGGACGCTGACTTTATCAAGCTATATGGACTTGGCTTCTCGATAGATTTTGGAGCTCCTAGTCTTTCCTCATCAGCAATAAAGATAGATGCCTCGCTGTTAAAGTAATCCATAAGTCTGCCTAGGACGATTTCAGAAACAGCTCTATCACGTCCACTAACGATGCTAAGACGTCTACGACCTATTTTCGCTGAAAGCTTCTTGAGTGTCTCCTCACCTATAAATATCGTCTCGTTTCTGAATAATCCCTCCCCGAACCTAAAGAATGGGCCTCTACCATAAATCTTCGAGACGATGTCTTCCCCATAGTATAGGTCGGAGAAGGTTGTCTCAAGTAGGCCATCACCATAATTACCGGGCTGGCCCAATATTTGCAAAAAGAACTCATACTCAGTCAAGAATCCTCTCTCTATAGCTATTTCACGTATTGCCTTCTCAAGCATTTCAGGCGTAATGAGTTGCGATGATAGTCGACGAGCTCTATCAACCACATCTTTAAGTAAGTACTTCATATCCTTCACTACCAATGGAACATATCCACTTACTAGTAACATATCTCTCGAAATTTGCCGAAACAATGAGTCAGGACGAGTTTTACTATCTTTATCTAAATTGATTATTGATTTTCCAAATTTAGATATAACTTCGTCCGGCAAATTTACAAATAGCCAAAGTGTAAGAATATACGCAGTATTAGCATCATTATTGAATCCACCAGTGCTTCTAAGGAGCCTTATCTCCTCGGAAGTGACTGGCTGTCCAAGAAACTCTACATGAAGCATCTTAGATAATATTTCCTCAATAGTCATTAAAATTGCCTTATCATAAGAGCCCCTAGCGTCAATTAACACTCCGTCACAATCAAATATTACTGCATCGATATTCCTGAAACTCTCCAACGCATCTCTAGCTACGATTATCTCCTCACTCGTTCCTAGCTTTAAGTATTCTCGTCTCAATTTTTCACCCGTGCCGCTTTTCTAAACGCTTCAAGGTGGAATGGGAGCCCCTCCGATCTTATAAGTGGCTCTACACGTCTCAGCGCATGCCTAACTGATTTTCTACCACCAGAAACGATGCTTATTAGTTTTATATAGTCTAGTACGGTTAATCCACTAAAATAAGAAGCATATCCGCCTGTTGGAAGTACATGGCTAGTACCAGAATAGTAATCGACAAAAACACTCGGCATATCTTTTCCAACCGTAATGACGCCGACGTTCCTTATTTTCTTCAACACCTTGCCATGATTTTTAATCGAGATTACGAGATGTTCGGGAGAAATCTTGTTAACAATTCTACACACAGTATCTAAGCTGTCAGCCACGAAAACGTAGCAGTTATTTTTGAGCGATTGCTTAGAGGGACTCTCATTACTAATGGTAAATAATAATTCTTCTAACATATTAGCAATCTTTATTCCAATCTCCTCAGAGGTAGTAATAGCAATCGTCAAACTATCTGGCCCATGTTCGGACTGAGCCGCCATATCAAACACAACACTTTCTAAATCACTCGTCTCATCTACAATTGCTACAAGCTCTGTTGGTCCGGCTGGAAAATCAACACCAACTACTTGCTGGACGAGTTGTTTAGCAGCAGTCACATACCTGTTTCCTGGCCCTATAATCTTCTTAACCGGCTTTATTCGCTGGGTGCCATATGCTAGTGCAGCTATTGCCTGTGCTCCACCGGTCCAGAGAATTTCATCGAAGCCAGCTATGTATGCTGCAGCCATTACTTTATACATATCATCAATGTCTTTCCTGGGTGGTGTGGCTAGGACCATTCTTGAAACACCAGCCACTTTACCAGGAACGCCCGTCATGAGTATGGTGCTTAAGTATGTTGCTCCTCCACCAGGTGCATAACAACCAACACTTTCTATAGGTCTCCACGAATATCTTATCGAGTAGCCTTCACTAAATCTGATGGAACTATCAATCATTTTAAGTCTCTTAAGCTCGACTGTCCTGATGTTTTTCTTGAGCTTTTTTAGAGAAGCAATGAGTGCTGCGTTTACGTTATGTAGTGATTCTTTTAGAGTATCCTTGTTGCTGACGAGTCTCTCAGGTTCTAATTCAATTCCATCAAAATTCTTGGTGAGCCTTATGATCGCTTCATCACCATTTTTCTTTACATCCTCAATTATTTGATTTGCTGCATCGTAGACTTCTTTGCTAATTTCAACATTTTTCCTGATATTTAGAACTATGTTATCTATATTGTCTTCACTTGTCTTGATTAAGGTTACCATTCTTTCCACCCTGAAGGATTTCCTCTAATGATAGTAGTAGTCGGGGTTCATGGGCAACTAGTCCCTGAGCAATCCTGCGAAGCTTCGGAAGAATTCGGAAGAGCTCATCTTTCTCGATGACCGTGTTCACAGCATACCATCCCTCCATTGAAAGTTTATTTATGGTCGGTGCTTTTAGCGCTGGGAGAATCGACAATAATTCATCTAGATTTTCCTCCTTTACGTTGAGAAAGATGTGGAGCCTCTTCCTAGACTCTAAGACGCCTGTAAACATTGATAAGATATCAAGGATCTTTTCCTTCTTCCATGCATCTCGCATAGCTTCTTTATTACTTATCAGTACCGCAGTACTAGTCATGAATTCTTCTATGATTGTCAGGTTATTCTGCTCAAGCGTCCTACCAGTCTTTGTATTGTCTACTATTGCATCAGCTTCCTCTGGAGGCTTTGCCTCAGTGGCTCCGAATGATAAGAAGACACAAACATTTGGATTCTCTCCCTTTCTGAACCAGGGCGTTATTATCATTGGCGTCTTGTCTTTAAAATATCTCTGGTATACCTCGTTTTCCATTATTTTATGAGAAGTTATATTGAGATATTCAGTCGAGATTCTTACCGGCAGGTTCTGGCTCAATTTCTTTTCCAGTAGATCGCTCAGACTAGTGTATCCAAAAATAGTGGGTGCTGCCATGATGAGTCTTACTCTGCCATATTCGAGGTCCTTTAGGATGTTTACCTCTACATCTGTCTCTTTAACCCAATCAAGCCCGGTGATGCCTATGTCATAGTATCCCTCCTCGACATAAATCGGGATCTCCTGCGGGCGAAGAATCTTAAGCATGATTTCTTTATCACTAATCACTGGTCTGTATGTGCGTTCCGTTCCCTTTACCTCGTAGAAAGCACGTCTCAGTAGGTCTAAGGTCTCATTCTCTAGCGATCCCTTTGGGATTGCAAACCTAAGTTTATTCATGTTTTAACATCACCTCTTCATGGGTAATAATAAAGACTTTTATATCGCCTGCCTCAATGAAGCAAATTTACCTCAACCATCAGCGAGAGAATGCATAATCTAGGTAATAAATCTATGTGTCTCCCTCAGAGAACAAAGAGTTGAAGTCTTCTTTCACGACCTCTAGTACGACGTGTGTTGAGCTTCTTTCCACGTAGGGCATTTTGAGGATTTTCTTTATAAAGGCACTCATCTCATGCCTATCCCTAAATCTACAGATTATTATGGAGTCGACCTCGCCTGTCACGTCGTATACTGCTACTACGTTTTTCTCAGAAGCAATTTCTCTCTGAACCTCGAGAAGTCTTCCTTCCTTGATAACGAGCTTAATGATGGCCGTTATCTCGTAGCCCAGTTCCTCATAATTGAGGATTGTCGTAAAGCCTTTGATTAGGCCGCTTTTCTGCAGCTTAGAGACTCTATATGCTACTGTAGCGACTGATAGGCCTAGCTTTTTTGCCAGTTCCCTGTAAGAGACCCTGGCGTTTCTTATCAGCTCTGAAATTATCTCGCGGTCCAATTCGTCCAGTTTCATCGACCCCTCCAACAATTCTCACTATTATTAGGAGAAAGCTTAATACATAATTATCTCTTTTAGTAGTCTTGAAGCATGTATAAGTCTAACATAGTATTGGATAAGGTCCTCAAGCTTCTGAATGACCCATCATTGAAAGGTCTGGCTACGCTTAGGCATTATCCAATGGAGCGGCAGATATACGCAAGGTTTGGCCGATGCGGCTTCGCGATCGACCTTATATTTGAAAAAGGACGTGAGAAAAAACACATATCGATACTAGTCGAGGCGATGGCTTACGCGTCTTCTAAAGGGATAAAGACTTCGTACGAAAAGTCAAGAGGCATCATCACCTGCATAATAGCAGAGATCTCGAGAAAAGGCATCAGATACAAAGTCATAAAATCTAAATACAATAATGCTAAAGAGCTGTTTACATACGTAGAGAGGGTCAGGGCTTCTTTTTACGAGAGGTATAGAAGCCTAAAGCAAGGTATACCGCCAGGTAAGGAAGCTGTTCCAGGCGAGATATTCCACATTGCTGGAATACCTGACACGGAACTCTTTTTAGGCGTCTAAGAATTATTAAATTATTTTTAAATACCTCTAATAAAACCCTTCTCCGTAGATGAAGCTTTACGAGTATGAGGCAGCAGAATTATTTTTGAAGAAAAATATTCCATATCCAGACTTTAAAGTGGTCTCTAATCCTGAGGAGGCGGTAACCGCAGCTGACATTATTGGGCTTCCAGTCGTACTCAAGGCGCAAGTCCTAGTCGGAGGTAGGGGAAAAGCAGGCGGCATAAGAATGGCGGAATCTCTCAGCGAGGTTAAAACCTTGGCTGAGCAGATATTGAGCATCAATATCAAGGGTGAGCGAGCCAATAAACTGATGGTGGCAAAAGCCTATAGGCCCCAAGCAGAAAAATACGTCGCATTTATACTTGATAAGACACATGAGAGACATCTACTACTTGTTTCTAGCTCTGGAGGCATCGATATCGAGACTTCAGTCGCGTCCGGCTCAGAGATTATCCTTAAAGTGCCTATAGACCCGCTGCTAGAGCTTCAGGATTATCACGTCAGAAGGGCAGTGAGTTTTCTCGGGCTAAAGAATGAAAACGCAAAGACATGTAGCAAAATCATTAGAAGCCTCTATGAAATTTATAGAGAGTTAGGATGCGAATTAGTGGAGATTAATCCATTGGCAGTTATCAACGACTCAGAACTTTTAGCACTTGATGCAAAGATAGTAATTGATGATAATGCCGTCAGGAAATATGGTCTGAGTTTTGTACGGGAGGCTCTGGGACCAGAAGAAGAGGCGAGAAGACTAGGCATAAACTACGTGGAGCTTGACGGCAATATTGGAATAATTGGAAACGGAGCGGGATTAACGATGGCTACGATGGACTTAGTGAAACATTATGGTGGGAGTCCCGCTAATTTTCTGGATATAGGTGGAGGTGCGAATACAGAAACAATGTTTAACGCAGTCTCACTACTACTGAAAAGCAATAAAGTAAGAGTAATCTTAGTAAACGTGCTTGGAGGGTTAACTAAATGCGACGAAGTTGCTGCAGGAATCGTTAAGGCACTGAATATGACTAAAACGAATAAAAAAATTGTGATTAGACTTGTTGGTAATCGGGAGGAAGAAGGAAGAAAAATACTGAGAGATAATGGGTTAGAATATTACGACTCTATGGAGGAAGCAGCAAAGAAGGCTGTAGAACTATCAATAATTAATTCATAGCAAGGTTATCTCAGATTCGTGTGTACTCTCTCGCCAACTAAATAATCTAGCTCTCTTTCTGCTTTCTTTCCTAAAACTTCTTAGACCAATAAGTGTCACTGGTATGCCCACAACAGCTAGGATGAGATTTAGCGCAAAGATACCATTAAACCAGCGGTCTAGCAGGTAAGCCATGGTAGAATCTGCCAAACCTGCAGCTGTCAGTGATATGCTAATAATTGAAGGAGCTATACTGATAATTAGACCTATGAAAGAAGTGACCAGACTCTTCATCATCTTATCCATTTAGCTACACCGGAGTCAGCATTTGATTCCCAGAGATAAGGCTTTTCTACATTAATTAGTATGTGAAATATTAAAAAACTATCTAGGTATTACCGTAAAGTAATTTCTAAGCAATAAAAACAAGGTGGATTTTAATGTTCCGAGTGTCTAGATTTTAGAGAATCTTTTATCAACATCGTCCCAGTTAACTACGTTCCACCAATTATCCACGTAAGCCCCTCTGTCATTTTTGTATTGAAGATAGTATGCATGTTCCCAAACATCTATCGTAAGGAGAACTGGTAGGTCCGGCGGATGTAGCAAATTATGCTTCTCCACTTGATAAACGAATAGCAAATCTCCCTCGGGGTCATATGTCAGTACAGCCCACCCAGAAGCCTCAACATTCTTAGCCGCATCGCTAAAAACTTTTTTGAAAATTTCGAATGATCCAAAATCCTTTATAATCTGATCTGCGAGCTTTCCGCCGGGATTTCCTCCTCCTCTTCCAGGAGGGGCCATATTTGTCCAAAACACAGCGTGGAGTTTATGCCCACTAAGGTTAAAGGAAAGGTCTCTGAGGATGCTCCTAATATTTTCAGGATTCTCACCCCTACGTGCTTTCTCCAAACGATCAATCGCTTGATTTGCTCCATTTACGTATGCCAAGTGATGTTTTGAATGATGAAGCGTCATTATTTGTTCTGATATTATTGGCTCTAACGCATTGTATGAGTATGGTAGCGGAGGCAAATCATATTTTTTCATAAGCAATATAATTTATTATCTCCTATTTATAACTGTTTTAATTAAACAAAATTTAGTTGATGGATTATTCGTAGAGCTCCCAATACATGTCCGTTATCTTAAACCACCTATTTAGGAATACCTTAACATTCTTGATTTCTTTTAACACTCTGTCCATTCTTTGTTCTTTAATCAATGAGTAAACTTCTTCAAGAAAAACTCTGTAGGCTCTTAATGCATAATCATTATGCAGGACTTCTCTCGAGTAAAAGCTACTCGGCTCGGAGTATGATATTGCAACCAATGATAGTGCTGTGCTGAGGCTCTTAGTTAGAGGTGCGTTATATCTCAGCTTCACTAGCGTGGAGCCGAGGGCTAATCCAACTACGTGTGTTAAAGATATAGATACACCCATTGCGAAGTCATGTTCTTCGTGCGACATGCGTATGAATTGAGTATCGCTTAGCAGATGTTTCAAAATTCTGCGCTCGAGGATGGGCCTAGATGGCTCGACATGTACAGTAATAGAGTCTCTTAAGTCTCTCTTCCCAGGACCAAATAATGGATGGATAGAGATGCATAGAAATCCCCTATCTCTAGCCTTTACTACATCTCTCCAGATTGGTTTCTTAAACGATGATATCTCCAAAATAAACTGATCAGTATTTAGCAATTTGCTTAGTCTATAAATGACGTTTCCAGTATTATTAATAGGCGTCGAGACTAGAGCTCCATTGATGTCGGGTAGCCTAGTTAAGGACGTGAGAGCGCTTCCAAGTCCTTTCTTAGATAGTCTAAGAGCTAAACTTTTGTTAATATCGTAAAGATACAAGGTATGTCCTTTACGAGTAAAGTATTCTGCAAACCATCCCCCCATCGCTCCACAACCAATAATTAAGATCTTCAATTCATTATTTAGCGAGAGCCGCGTGTATTAAAGTATCATTGCATTATAACCATGCTAATTTAAATGACTACTTAATATAGTCAGGTATCCTCTCCTCTTTGTCAAACTCTTTCTCAAGCGACTCAACTAGTCTTTTCATATCTTCGTCTTGCTCCATCAGTGAGTTGAGCTTTCCATCGAAGATGGATGCCTCGATGTATAGCCTATCAAGATTAATATTTACATCTATCAATTTGCATAGCTTATCGATAACGACGGACATAACGCGTGGATTTGGATAATTGATGTAGTTAGGGACGTGTCCCCATATTGATGCTGAGTCAACTCCGAGTTCTGCAGTCTTTCTGATTATTAAGCTGTGAATACTTCCAGGCCCAGAATAGTTAGAGGGTCGAAGACCTAGACTTATTGCTTTATTGTACATTTTTTCGTTTCCTGAAAGAAATGAGACTCGTACAGGCCTTGTATGCGGCACCCTGTCAAGCAGACCACCGATAGTGACAACTTGAACAACTTTAAACTTCTCAATCAGTTCGAATAATGCATTAATAAATTTGTCCCAACCGCTCCTCGGCTCGTAGCCTGAGATAAGAATTAAATCTTTGTTTGGACTTAATGCATAATTGATCTCAAAGCTTGGCATTGATATGCTTTTCACAAAGCCATTCTCAATCTCTACTATTGGTCTATGATACGTCAAGTCTATATAGTCAGTCAGTTCAATTACACCAAGCAAGCTGGAATTTGTCACTTCGTTGATGTATGATAACGATAATGAAGAAACACCGCCTGCATCAGGCCAACCAGCAAGTCCAATGATAATTGCTGGCTCCTTAAGACTTGGATACTTGTAAAGGGACAAATAACTCATATACTAAAAACTAATTTATCATCCTTGTTAAAAAACATTGTACATACAAACGCTGAATTTTGAACTCTATCTCCCATCTTCAATAAAACCTAAATATTAAGCAGTATTATCATGATGTGAAGCCCGGTCGTCTAGCGGTCAATCCTGGCCAGAAATTAGGGGGACTAAGGATTCCGGGCTCTGGATCCTAAAGGAAGGAGAACCCCGGAGACGGCGGTTCGAATCCGCCCCGGGCTATTAAAATATTCAATGAGCAGTCATCGCGATGATTTATGTTTAATATGTGGATGTATTTACGATGCTTTGGTCATATATGGTACTGGCGAGTCCCCCGACATTTCTAGTTCTTTTATTTGCAAGTGCTCTTTCCCCAATAATCGTAATAGTCTCAAGATATTTTAGGAATAAATGGTTAGCCGGAATCTATGTCTCGATTATGTTGTTCTATACATTTGTAGCCTCTCTTCCCTACCTATTCATTGATGGTATCATTATTGTCAATCTCCTTCATGAGAGCAGTAGTTTGGCTGTTTTACAAATAGACAGGCTTAGCGGCTACATGATGCTTATAGTCATAGGAATAGGCTTAGCTTCAAGCATATATTCCTTCGGATACATACATGAGAGAAGGCCTGAATTCTACTCATTATTATTACTGCTTGTAACAGGAATGGTTGGAGTATTTTGTTCCGGCGACCTCTTAACATTCTTCGTATTCTGGGAGTTGATGAGTATTTCATCCTACATATTGGTGGCCTTCAACTACAGGGAATGGGAGGCAGTCGAGGCGTCGCTAAAATACCTCATAATGAGCTCAACAGGGTCTGCTGCAATATTGTTCGGAGCTTCACTCATCTATGGGATGACTGGCACGCTTGTAATAAGCGAAATAGCAACAATAATGACAAGTAAGGCAGCAATCAACGAGTTATGGAGCGCTGCCGCCCTAGTATTCATAATAGGAGGATTAGGAGTCAATGCCGCGATGGTTCCTTTCCACTCATGGCTACCAGACGCTCACCCGGCGGCACCAAGCCCTATAAGCGCAATGCTATCAGGGGTCGTAATAAAGACAGGAGTATATGCAATGTATAGACTATTGACGATGGTTTATCCGCCAAACTTATATGGCTGGCAACTAGGGCTCATGATACTCTCAATTCTAACAATGACTATTGGAAACTTAATGGCAGCGCTCCAAAACGACATCAAACGATTACTAGCATTCAGCAGCATAGCAAACATCGGCTACATCGTATTTGCACTAAGCATAACCACCGAATTAGGATTAACTGGCGGATTACTACACGTCATGAATCATGCAGTATCTAAGGCCCTCCTCTTCTTGGCAGCAGGATCGTTTGTACACGTCGCAAAAACTAGAAATCTTGAAGAAATCGCAGGGATTGGTAGGCGAATGCCGATTTCTGGTATATCTTACTCCATAGGTGCTTTTAGCCTCGCCGGGGTCCCAGGACTAAACTCCTTCGTCAGTGAGTATACAATTATTACTGCCGCCTTCTCAGCTGGGCTAAACATTTTGGCCGCAATAATGCTCATCAACGTGATATTAGGAGCCATGTATCATCTAAGAGTTGTCCAAATAATATTCATCAAATCTACGACGAACACGTCATCTAAATGCTCTGAGTCAAGCGTTGCCATCATGGCATCACTGATAGTCCTATCAGTAATATCCATATTGATTGGCGTATATCCATCACCATTCCTAGAGACTGTAAGAAACGTCGCCTCTATTCTGGTCAAATAGATTCATAGAAAAATAGGCGTTAATTAGTAGATTAAAACATTTATACTAACGATCACTAATTATTCGCTGAGATGGGCAAACAAGTAATATTCAGTGAAAAAGGTCCTAGGCCACTCGGAGCTTATTCTCAAGCCATCCGCGCCGGCGACTTCATATTCGTGGCAGGCATGGGTGGGATAGACCCATCGACAGGACAGATGGTTAAGGGTGGAATAAGAGAACAGACAAGACGAGCGATAGAGAACATAAAAGCAGTACTAGAATCTGTGGGAGCATCCCTCAATGATGTGGTCAAAGTGACTGTCTTCTTAGCGGATCCAGAAGATTTTAACGATATGAATGAAGTTTACCGAGAGTATTTCAAAGAGAACCCTCCGGCGAGAAGCACAGTTGCGGGCAGAATTCCCGGAAAGGACTTCCTAATCGAGATAGACGCAATAGCCTACATTGGAAAATAGAATAAGTTTAGAGACTATATTCATTTTTTTAAATAAGTTTATACGTATGTAGTAATAATTCATACTTATGAATAAACTAGAAATTGACACACCAGCCATAATAGTTGATTTTGACGTCATGATAAGAAACATAAGAGAGATGGCTAAGCTTGCTAAAGACCGGGGCGTCAAGCTGAGAGCGCACATCAAGACGCATAAGGTCCCAGAGATCGCGAAGATACAGCTTGAAGAAGGCTCAAGAGGCATATGCGTTCAAAAAGTAGGCGAAGCAGAAGTAATGGCTAATGAAGGAATAAACGACATATTCATAACAAACGAGGTCGTAGGAGATGTAAAGATAAAGAGACTCGCAAGACTCGCTGAGAAAAATAAATTATTTGTAGCTGTTGATCATCCAGAGAATATAAAAAGCTTATCAAGAATAATGAAGGAGAATGGCGTAGAGCTAGGAATATACATAGACGTTGACTGCGGAATGCACCGGACCGGCGTTCCATCGACGGAGGCTCCTGAGCTTGCAGAACTCATAACCCGCAGTGAAGGGCTTTACCTAAAAGGCGTCATGGGTTATGAAGGACATGCAGGGGCACCGCTAAAAAAAGAAGAGAGACAAAAACTCACAGAAGAAGCAATGAAGACGACACTCGAGGCAGTAAATCTAATCAAGAAAGCAGGGATAGAAGTCGAGGAAGTAAGTGTAGGTTCGACCCCAACCGTCTGGTACAGCTCCTCTTACCAAGAGGTAACAGAGATACAGCCTGGAACATACGTATTCAATGATTACTACCTAGTCGATAGAGGAGTAGTCACTATTGAGAGATGCGCACTACACGTACTAGCAACAGTCATGAGTCGAGCAGCACCTGACAGAGGAGTAATAGACGCGGGCTCCAAAGCATTCCAACTCGACATGAATAAATATCCAGTAGCTCTCGGCATGGAGGGTGTAGAAGTCGTAAAGTTTTCAGAAGAGCATGGATGGTTAAAAATAACGGGCGAAGCACAAAACAAAATAAAGCTGGGAGACAAACTAGAATTCATACCATACCACGTATGCACCTGCGTCAACCAATTCGACACAATGTACATAATAAGAAACGACAAAGTAGAACGAGAATGGCAAATAAAAGCACGCGGCAAAATGGTCTAAAAAATAAAAATTTTATCTTGGTTAAATTAATAATATTTATACAACTACGGTTCCTGGATCTATGATTTTTATACTAGTTATGTAGCGTTGTAACACAGCTGCAACCAGTATTGCTGGAGTAATATTTGTCATCATTGCTGCAGCAGCCATAGAAGTCTCGACCGTAATGTTTTGGAAGAATGTTGTTAAGAATGGGGTGAATGGTTGCACCTCTGCTCCGCCTGATAGTAACATCCCATATAAGAACTCATTCCAAGAATACAGAAACGTTAGGATTGAAGTAGACGCAATGGCGGGCATCGCTAAAGGAATTGCAACTTTTGTAAATGTCGAAAACCTTCCACACCCATCAATTCTCGCTGACTTCTCAAGATCTGTTGGAAGAGTTGCAAAATAACCCATCAATATCCATGTCATCAACGGTATCGTTATTGTGAGATGTACCAAGATTAATCCAATGTACGTTCCTCTCAGCCCAGTCATTACGTAGAATGCATAGAAAGGTACAAGTAAGCTGACTGGAGGAATCGTCCTCGAGCCGAACAATATCGCTATTAATGCATTCTTAGCCTTAACTCTATATCTCCCTAACACATATCCAGCTGGAACTACTACAGCAGTAGTAATAATGGTCACTGGCACTCCAATGATGGCTGAGTTAATCATTCCCCTTATTAATTCTCTATATTGTCCCGCTGGTCTAAGCGGGTTTCCCATCGGGTCAACCGCGCTGTATCCAAAGATCCTCATATAATTAGCAATTGTCGGGTCGTTGGGTATTAATGGGCTTGGAATCCTGATTACATCCTTAGGCCAGCTAATCGACACTATGAATATATAATATATCGGCCCTAAACTATAGAATGCAACTAAAATTAGGGCGAGGTAAACCAAATATTTTGATGGCCTAGCCATACCTATCACCCTTAATATTGCATCACTCTCCGCCTCTTACTTATGACTATGAAATAACTCGTGATTGCTATGATCAGGCCAACCATTAATAGCCAAGATCCAGCAGCGCCATAACCAAGGTCTAGTCCTCTAAAGAATACCTTATAGATATAGAAAGTTATTGTCTGGGAGCTAGTTCCGGGCCCTCCCCCAGTCATCACGATTATCATGTCTGCTGTTCTTGCTGACTCTATAGTCGCAATTATTCCAGTCATTATGACGGCATACCTAATGAAGGGCAACGTAACCACTCTGAATCTCGTGAAGAAGCTTGCCCCATCTATCTTAGCTTGTTTATTAAGATCTTCAGGAATAGTTTGCAGTCCTGCTAGAATGAAGAAAATCCCTAGCGGTGCAAGATGCCATGCATACATAAAGGCCAGAAGCTCAACTACGTATGGAGAGCCTAGAAAATCGATGTATCTTTCTATTAATCCAAGCCTGTAAAGAATTGCATTTACGAATCCATAGCTTCCATTAAACAAGTATCTTCCAGCAGTAGCCGTCGCAAATTCAGAGAGAGCCCAAGGCATTATGACAATAACTCTCATAATTGATTGTCCAGTAAATGCTCTGTTTAGGAGTAGTGCTATAGATATGCTTAGAACTAAAACCATTATCGTAGAATCTATGACAAATCTTATAGTTACCATGGTTGCCTCAACGTAAGATTTATCACTAAATAACTTAAGATATTGAAGCCCACCGACGGGTTCAAATTTGTTTAAAAATAGGTTGATATCGTGAAAGCTAAGATATAGAGAATAAGCCATCGGATAGATGCTTAGACCAAAATTCAAAATAAATAATGGAGTTAAAAGAACTATTGCTACCTTTGTGTCTGTCCACCTAACCAACTATTGTTTTCACCCATGATATTTCTTCCAGAGCTCATCTGCGATCTTCCGCATCTCAGACACTGCCTCACGTGGCGAAATCTCCTGTGCAAGACACTTAGCCATGAGGTCGGGCGCTTTAACCATCCACTCACCGTATAAGGGCGATCTCCATATCCATGGAGCTGCCATAGTCTCTAACCATTTCTCAGACCTTTCAGCCGTTTCTTTTGTCTTTGGCCCGAGTCTAGCCTCCCAGGCTCTCTGTACGTCGGGGTCTCTTAAAACTGCTGGGTAGGCCGTATGTAAGAATTCTTCTTTTGCCCATTTATATGCTGAAGTGTGTTTCCCTTCGTTGTCTTTGTAACCAAACCAGAGTATGAGTCTTGCGGACCTGTCAAAATCATGATTATTCTTTGGCCAGCAATAAAGTCCAGTGTCTATAACGCCCAGCGCTTCTTCTACTACGGGTACCAACGTGGCTTTGCCAGCTATTCTAGACTTTGCCGGGTCCATAGTGTTCCAGTATCCATACAAACCGTTGAGCCGCCCAAATGCGTAGCTTCCCGTCCAGAACGCCTCAGTGCCCACCGTGTCTGAGGAGGCTGAGATCACTGCCCTCTCAACGAGGTCTTCATCGACAAGCTTCCTCCAGTCTGATACGGTTTCATATACTGTATCACCTGGCGCCGCATCAAAAGTAGGAGCAAAGTCTTTACCGAACATTGATTTAGTCAGGTCTGGGTCCTTCGCCCTGCCTGCCACTTCTGCTAGTAAGGACCACACTGTACCCCAGAATGCATTGAACCAGTGTGGAACAAATGGTTTTATCATGCCCTCAGGAGCTCTCTGCTTTATCTTCCTCAGCATGTCATAGAGTTCTGCATGACTTCTTGGTAATTCACCAGCCATTCCTGCCTTTTCGAGTAATTCATCATTGGCAATGAGTGCTGGTGTAGCTGAGACGAAGTATGTTAGCCCGGCTAGTCTGCCTTGCTTATCGCTGTAGGCTCGTTTAACGCTCTCAAACATTTCTGCCTTTACCCATTCTATGTGTGGTAGTTCCTCAGCTGAGTTTGTAAAGCCTAGCTCAATCCATCTAAATGCCATGAATGCGTTGCCATAAACCATGTCGAATTTCTCCCCTGCCAGGAACTTTGTCTCTACCATTCCCTGATAGTCGGGACCCGTTATTTGTTCCTGCTCTAAGTTCTCATTATTCTGTCTCATGAATATCTCTATATTTTCTGTAATTATGTCTGGTCGATATCCCCAGTGAACCCATTTAAGCGGCACCGCTGGTTTTACCGGCTCAGGCTTCCAAGGCGGCCATGCAATAGTGGGCGTTGTTGGTGGAGTTGTTACGGTTACAGGGCCTGTAACAGTCACAGTCCTCTCGACCGTCTTCTCTACAGTCACTGTCGCGCCCGGTGCAGTTACTGTCCTCTCAACGGTCCTTACTGGAGCAGCTGCTGAACCTACTAAATAACCTCCCGCACCGGCTACAACACCTGCCACTACTACACCGATTGCCACTTTGCCAGCAGTGGATATTGCTTTCCTACGTGAAATTTTATTCTCAACCATATCTCTTCACTCATTAATACAACTGCCACTTATATATATTTTTTGTTAAGTTTATTTTTAACATTAATCTTATTGTTGGAGAATATTTAGATGATGTGTAGCATTTTTATCATTATTTCTAGAACAGCTAATGTAGTGTTGATGAAGCTTTATTAAATGGCTCTAATAAATTAAGCCGATGAGTTTTTCCCCTGTAATAATTGATCTGCATGAAGATATTTCGTATTACTACGTACATGGGGCTAGTGGTTTAGAGTTTGGTTTGGAGGAATTTGACAAAGACATGCAGGGTAGGCATGGCGATATTCCGAAGTTCAGGAAGTCTAGAGTCGCTATTGTCTTTTCTTCTGTTTTCTGCTTGCTTTCTACTATATCGCCCAGAATAAGTGAGCAGCTGACAAAGGGTTACGATGAGAAGGCAATTCGAGCGTGGGTTCCAAGGGCTACTCACTCGACATCTTTAGAACATTTAAAGGTATACTATAGATTGGTCGAACTATATCCACGAGACTTATCTATAATACTTACGAGAGAAGATGTGCAGAGAGCAATTGGTTTAGAAAAGATTGGATTCTTATTGGCTCTTGAGGGCGCCTACATGTTAGAGGACGTCGATGACCTAAAGCTCTACTATAACATGGGCATTCGGAGCCTTCAGCTCTTATGGAACTTTGACTCTAGGTATGGTGCGTCATGCATGTCTACTAAAGACTATGGATTAACAGGCGAGGGTGAAGAGCTGGTAAAAGAAGCGAATAGGCTCGGAGTAATTATTGATTTAGCACATGCGAGTAAGAACACCCACATAGATGTCTTAAATCTCTCAAGGCTTCCAGTGATAAACAGCCACTCAAATGCAAGAAGACTCAAAGACGTGCCTAGGAACCTAGATGATGAGACGCTTGAAGAGTTTAAGAAGAAGAGAGGAGTGGTCGGATTCATATTTGGAATGATAGGAGGTAACGAAGACATTAATTCGTTAGCAGACCAGGTTATGTACGTCTATCAAAACTTTGGGCCTGACGTAATGGCTATTGGGACTGACTACTTTGGGCTCATCGATGGAAAGGCGCCAAAAGGACTTGAAGACATAACAAAGATACCAAAACTATTCGAGATATTGCTGGACAGGGGATTAAAAGAGTCAGACATAGAAAAATTAGCATACAAAAACGCATTAAGAGTCATTGAGGAAAATGCAGCGAATTGGAAAGTTCATACGCACATTTAAGGGGTGATTAAAAGTTTGGGTTTAATCGAAGAATTAGGCTTGAAACCAATTATTAACGCGGCGGGCAACTTAACCGTCATAGGAGGTACAACGCTGGAAAAGGATGTCATAGAGGCAATGATGGAGGCGTCTAAGATTTTTCTTGATATGAACGAACTACACATCAAAGCTGGACAATACATTGCCAATCTGATAGGAGTTGAAGATGCTTACATTACCTCTGGCGCAGGAGCGGGAATCGCGCTCTCGGTAGCCGCCTGCATAGTCAGGGATAGGCCTGATAGGATTGGAACATTTCCGCATGTAGATGATTTAAGACATGAAGTCATAGTCCAGAAAAAACATAGAAACCTTTACGACTACATTATAGAGATTCCCGGCGCAAAAATAGTTGAGATTGGTAATGATGTGGAGACCACGGAGGACGATTTGCAAAATGCGATAAACGATAAGACATGCGCAGTAATGTACTTTGTATTTGAGTCTCGGGAAGGAGTGTTGCCGCTAGATAGAGTCATAGAAATTGCACATAGTCACGGATTGCCAGTAATAGTTGACGCAGCCGCAGAGGTTCCTCCTCGAGAAAATCTTAAAAAATTCTATAATATGGGAGCGGACTTGATACTTTTCAGTGCTGGCAAAGATATAGGTGCCCCTAATGATACGGGAATAATTCTTGGCAGGAGAGAACTGATTCAGCTCTGCAGAAGGCTCGGACCACATAGTTATGAAAAAGTAGACGATAAGACAAGGATTTACTTGGGGAGACCAATGAAAACAAGTAAGGAAGACATTTTAGCAGTCGTAGCTGCTGTCAAAAAATATCTAAGCATAAACGAAGAGGAAAGAATACAAAAATGGGAAAATAAGGCTGAGTACATATTCTCAGAATTGATTAAGAAAGGCATAAAAAACATAAATAAAATTTATCCAAAAGGTTTTGGACATCCAAGGCCTGCTTGCGTACCACGAATAGAGATTACTCCACCTCCATATTCGAATGTTGATGAATTATTAAGAGATTTACGAGAGGGCGAGCCGCCTATATATGCTTATGATTTTAATGGAAAGCTTTACGTAAGTCCTCAGTGTCTCAGGGATGGTGAAGAAAAAATTGTTGCTAAGAGATTAATAGAAATCTTAAAACAAAAATGAATAAATCTATTCACTTTCTTCTTTAAAATATGGAATTATTTTTGTTTTGAAAATTCTGAGCATTCTGTTGACGTTGTCGCTGAAATCACCCCATATTACTTGGTTTACTCCTAATTTTCTGAACTTGTCTATATTCTCGATGATGTCTGCACCAGTCTCGCTTATGCACATGCTTCTCATTATCTGTTCATCATCAATCTTTTTGGCAGCTTCTAATATCTTTCGGGGATCAGGCTCATTAAACATCTCCTTTAAGCTCGCACCGGCTATGTATGTCTTTATTCTTTTGACTACATTTTTAGGGTCGCCTATGCCTCCACCTATCGAGACTGCCTTTTCTACGATTGCAGGGTTTCTTCCGGCTTCTCTAGCACCTTTTTCAAAGTTTGGCAAGATAGTAGAACTATATCTCTCAATGTTAGCTACAGTCATCAGTCTATCGGCATATTTCCCAGCCATGTATGCACTCTTCTCTCCCATCGCTGAGAAATAGATCGGGATATCGGTCTTCGGCTTCAAGTATAGAAAAGCCATAGGCATCTTGAAGTATTTCCCCTCAAATTTAAAAAAGTCTTGTTCATGAAACAACTTCTTAATCAGATCTATCCCTTCTATTAGTCGTTCTATACGTTCCTCCCATTTGGGCCAAAATCCAAGGAATGGCTGCTCATTCATTGCCTCTCCGGATCCTACACCAAGCAAAAACCTTCCCGGAAACATCACGTCTATCGTAGCGCTAGCCTGAGCAATCAATGCAGGATGATACCTACCTCCAATCGGGACCGTAACTGCTACACCTCCCTTAATTGATTTTGTCCTCGATAATACAATAGGCAGTAACGACCAAACATAAAAATTATGTCTAAAAGAGTGATGCCAAGGATAAAAATGGTCGCCAAGCCATAATGCATCAAAACCAGCTTTCTCCATCCTCACGAGATACCTAAGAGAATATTCCTCATCGAAAAGCAATGTAAAAGAAGCATCTATTCCGATCTCAAATTTTTTTACAGCCATTTCATATTCAAAATACAATTTAAGTATTTAAATCTAAACTATATCCTACTCTAACCTTTTATAATTTGCCAAATAATTTAACTGGATTTTCATATATTATATTTTTTATTATGTTTACTGGAATTTTTGGTAGACTTGTTCTTCTAACGATTTTATTTAGTTTTAGTAGGTCGCTTATTGTTTTTTCAGGAGTACTAAAGGGAAAGTCAGTACCGAATAATAATTTATCGGTTATGCGATACTCCATGCAGGTCATGAGCTTATGGTATAACCTAAACGGACGGGACGTTAAAGTTGAAATATCAGCCCAAACATTTGGGTGTTTCCTCACTAATACAATTGCCTCGTCTTCCCATGGATGTCCCAAATGAGCAAGAATAATTTTTAGGTCACTAAAATTAGTAGCGACGTCATCGAGGAGAGATGGATAGGCATACTTAAGAGGCGCTCTTCTAATAAAAGTAGTAGCTTGATGAATCAAGACTGGTATCTCGAGCTCTTGGGCCAATTCAAATAATTTATATGCCCTGTCAGAATTTGGGTCAAAGTTTTGATATATTGGTGATATTTTTAGCCCTTTCATATGAAGATCCTGTATACATTTTTTAAGTTCAGCAGTTGCGTCTGGCTGATTTGGATCAATACAGCAAAACCCGATTAGTTTATCGGGAAACTTATCGACATATTCAGCTACGTATTCATTAGGGACATTGATTTTGAGAAAAAGGCTCTTGAATGCTAGTACAATTGCTTTGTCAACTTTAGACATAGCTTTTTCGTGTACTTCAGGGGTTGCTTTTAGCGACTCTATACTTCCTCCCCAGACCCTTGAGAAATCTGAAATCATTTCTTGTCCTAAGTGCTTATCGACATCCCAAACATGTGTATGACAGTCAATGAGCATAAAATAATCATATTAGTTCACTATTTATCAATTACCAAGTTACAAGACAATAAGCTTTGAAATTTTTAACCAACTTAATCAAAAAACTTATTTACCATAACAACTAATGTACAACGAGATTGATATGAGTATTTTACAATCTCTCGGAGTTAATAGAGTAATAAATGCTGCGGGTGCAGAAACACCATTAGGGGGTAGTGTATTGCCCCTTGAAGTAGTAGAGGCAATGCGTGAAGCCTCCTTTATTTTTTTGGATATGCATGAATTATTGCATAAAGCTGGGAAAAGAATTGCCGAATTATTAGGAGTTAAGGCTGCCTTCATTACTTCAGGAGCTGCTGCTGGGCTAACGATCTCTGCAGCCGCATGTATCGCGGGGAAAGATGTTGCGAAGATTAAAAAGCTTCCATTGACGGACGACATGAAAAATCAAATCATAGTACAGAGATCTCATAGGACCGTCTTTGATCATGCATATATGATGGCTGGTGCGAGATTAGTTGAGATCGGCAAACCATCAATCTATGATAAGAAAGAGATAGAAGGCGCGATTAATGATAAGACTGCAGCAATTGCTTTTACGGTCTCTGGTAAAGGAATAGTGAAGTTAGAAGATTATTTTGATGTAGCCAGACATTATGGGGTGCCCTTGATTGTCGATGCGGCACCGGTCATTCCACCAATATCTTATCCTAGAGATCTCTGTAAAAATGCTGATTTAGTAGTCGTAAGTGGTGGCAAGGCCCTAAGGGGACCTAATGATTCTGGAATCATATGTGGCGAGCCCGAGTTAATTGAAGCATGTGCCCTTAATGCGCATCCCAACTTCGCAGTTGGAAGACCAATGAAAATAAGCAAGGAACAGATAGTAGGATTGGTCGCAGCAGTTGAGTTGTATGTAAAGAAAGACGAAAAAGCAGAAATAGAGAAGTGGAACAACGCACTTAAAAAAATTTCAGAAATCCTTGACTCAGTACCAGGATTTGATAAGAGGATAGTTTTTCCAGACGAATTACAGAGACCAGTGCCGAGGCTTCATATTAAGATAGGACGAGGAAAAGTATGGAAGGTCATTGAAATGTTGCAAAAAGTCGAGCCGAAGATTTTTACAGCCGATTACTTAACCATGGAATATTATCCAGATTGGTTAGTCCTTGACCCGACGACTCTACTCGAGGGCGACGACGAGATAGTGGCGAATAGATTATTAGAAATTTTAAGAACATTGGAGACTTAATCAATGAACGGGATTAAACTGAAGATTAGAGATATTGAAGTCATTCCTGTAAATGTTCCAATAGATTTCTATTATGCTTCATCGCTTGGTATTAGGGGACAGTCAGAATTTATAATAATTAGAATTACATCTAGTGACGGTCTCGTCGGCTATGGCGAGGCTAGCTTAGAACATAATTGGCTTGAAGGCGAGACACAAGCATCTGTGAAGGTGGCCGTCGAAAAATACATATCGAAATTTTTAGTCAACGAAGAGATTAAGAGTTTGGCTTTGACGTTGTATCAGATAAATAAAGCAATAGCCGGCAATTTATACGCAAAGTCATCGATTGATATTGCTCTTCATGATCTTGTTTGTAAATACTTGGGAATTCCTTTATTTGATTATTTAGGAGGCAAGATAACGGACGAAATTCCCGTAAAATTTAATATTCCAATAACAAAGACTGAGGAGGTTGTTCGTCTCTCCAAATTTGCCAAAAATAAAGGATTTAAGACTATAAAGTTAAAAGTAGGGCTGGATGAAAAATTAGACATACAAAATGTTGAAAGTATTAGGTCAGCTGTTGGAACAGATGTATTGCTAGGAGTAGATGCAAATGGTGCTTGGCGACCTAAACAAGCTGTTAAAATAATTAAAAGAATGGAGGATTTTGACCTTTTATTCGTTGAGCAACCAGTCCCAAGGTGGGATATAGATGGTTTATCCTACGTCTCAAGGAATGTAAACGTACCTATTATGGCTGACGAAAGTATTGCTACGCCAAGTGATGCAATTAATTTAGTGAAAAAAAATGCAGCAGACATGTTTAGCGTCTATATCGGCAAAGCAGGCGGAATAAACGAGGCTCGAAAAATTATAAACATCGCGGAGAGCGCAGGCATTCAATGTACATTGGGAAGCAACATTGAGTTAGGTATCGGAAATTCGGCAAAGCTGCATGTTGCAGCCTCGTCATTTAACATAACTGTAGCGCCTGATATAGCTCCATGGTTTTATACAGAAGACGTTATTAGCCCTCGCCTTGAATGTGAAGATGGGAAAATAAAAGTTCCGAAAAATGTTGGACTAGGGATTAGAGTTGATGAAGATAAAATCGAGAAATACCGAGTTAACTAATTGTTAAAGAATCTTGCGGTAAATAAATTATAGAACGAAGATATATTAACTATCTTCAAGCATTAATTACCCTTATATATAAGATGCGGATTATTATTGGCGAGGGATAAATGGTAGTAGTCAAATTGGAAAATCTCACAAAAAAATTTAGAGATTTAGTTGCGGTAGATAATGTAAGTTTAGAGATTAAGGATAAGGAATTCTTCGTCTTTCTTGGGCCTTCGGGTTCTGGTAAAAGTACGACTTTGAATATGATTGCAGGGTTAGAAGAGCCGACATCTGGCTACATATATTTTGACGGGCAAGTAGTGAATGATGTTCCGCCTGAGAAACGAGATGTAGCTATGGTTTTCCAGACATTTGCCTTGTATCCCCATCTGAATGCTTTTGACAATATTGCCTTTCCGCTTAAGGTTAGAAAATATCCAAAAAACGAAATCAGGAATAAGGTGATTCAGGTCGCCGAGATGCTCAAGATTAAACATCTTTTAAGCAAAAAACCATACGAGATGAGTGGCGGGGAGCGTCAGAGAGTGGCGCTAGCAAGGGCAATCGTGAGAGAGCCTAGGCTATTCCTACTCGATGAGCCATTATCCAACATCGACGCAAAGCTAAGAGTATACATGAGAGCAGAACTGATCCGGCTTCAGAAAGACCTAGGAATTACGACGATTTATGTCACGCATGATCAAGTAGAGGCTATGACTATGGGTGACCGAGTAGCAATAATGAACTGGGGCAAGGTCATGCAAATTGGTTCACCGATTGAGGTTTTCAGAAAGCCTGCTAATCTGTTTGTCGCCGGATTTATAGGGACACCTCCAATGAACTTTTTCGAATGTAGTTTAAAGACGAATGGCAAGAACATACTGGAATGCGGTCATTTCAATCTATCAATTGATAAAAGCATTGCAGACGTGATTAAACAAAATAGTAGTGGTGATGAGTTAGTTTTAGGCATAAGGCCAAATGAATTAAGGGTTACGAATGAAAAAATCTCGGAGGACAGCTTCCAGTCAGAGATATTTGCAGTCGAAAACCTAGGAACAGAGAGTATTGTAAACTTTAAACTAGGTGATAACATATACAAAGCAGTTGTTCCAGGAGTAATATACTATAGCTTCGGACAGAAGGTTTGGATTACTGTTAATAAGGAGGCAATACATATATTTGATAAAAAATCAGAAAAAGCAATAATCTAAAGTCAAAGAATATTATTGGTTCGTTTTTAACTCGTTTATTATAGTTTTAATCCATGAGAAAATTGTCTTCGGTGTCCATCCATAATTGTATAGGGCTATGCCGTCGGCTCCTCCATTGATCGCAGACTTTATACTCATTGATAGATTCTCTTTTGTATAGTTTATAGGGTAATTTGTCCTAATTGAGGGGATGATCATGCATTTTTTATTAATCATATTCTTTAAAGACTTAACATAATTTTCTATTCGTCTGGGGTTCTCGAAATAACATATATAATCAATAGCGTCTATGATTTTGCTAATTTTTTCGAAGTTGAAGCCCTCATTCAACCACATAGTGGCTCCAGATATGATACTTATCCTTACTTTTTTATTAAAGGACCTTACATTTTCACGTATCTCTTGGAGCATATCTAGGCTTGTATATGATTTGAACTCGGCTAGATGTCTCATAGTCTCGTTAAACATTAAGTATTCATATAATGAAGAGGCTACATCGCTTTCAGGAATGCCTGGGTAGAGGTCGGGAGAAACATTCATTATTTCTGATATTATTTCACGTGCTTTATTTTTAGCGGCTGAGAGGTTTATTCCGTACTCTTTAGCTTTTGCTTCACAGTGCTGACAATAACAGGTTGAGTATAGATACGAGAGTATGGGATGTACATATACCCCGAATGTTTCATGATGATCAAAGTGTTGTAGTCCCCATGGAAAGGCTACTGATTCAAGTTGAATAAAATCGAGGTCATAACTACTTGCTAGGTTGCAGACAAGCCCTGTTATGTATCTTCTTGCATCAGGATTATTCGGACACATGAAATTTTCATCAATATTTCCGAATGGATCTTGAACAGCAACGTCAGGGTTTTGCCTTACTAGCTCATAGTTATGTAGACATACTGTCCATGAATTTACCCTTAAATCGTAACTCTTTGCATACTCAGTCGCGATTTTTAACACGTCATAGTCTATGTATTTTTGTGACCTCCTAGGCTTTAGTTTTGTATTCGTGAAGAACTCTGATAAAGGTTCAAAGTATATTACTCCCTCTTCAGCAAAGTATACGAGTTTTTTTGGATTATGAGGGAGAATGTATCTTCCGCAATGGTAACTGGTGGCTATATTAATGTGTGATAATCCCATCTCGCTCATTGTGTTCATAACTTTCTCAGCTCCCTCATCGATTAAATCCCATGGATGTAGATACATTGAGAAATAATCATTGTTCATAATTTTTCTAGAAGATAAGCAATACTTAAGCGTGCTACCTCTAAATTAAGATATTATTATGTATGTTTGTATATAGCTCTCTATATTTTTTTGATTTGATGGGGTTGGAAAAATTTATTAATTCGGTAAGTAAGCGATTCAATGATGAGTGAGAATCCATCGATCAAAGAAACTTTAGACTTTGAAGAACGAATAGTGCTTAGTGAGTGGTCCCATAGAAACTGCAGTGTCGCAGAGTATCAAAAGATGCATGGAGATAGTTTAGCAAAATTTGAGAATTTCTGGGCCAGTATTGCTAATGAGTTAGAGTGGTTTAAACCGTTCGAAAAAGTGTTAGAGCCCGGCGAGTATCCTAATGTGTATAAGTGGTTTGTTGGCGGTAGGCTCAACCTTTCTTATCTATGCCTCGACAGGCATGTAAAGACTCATAGGAAGAATAAGATTGCCATTATTTGGGAGGGAGAGCCAGCTAAAAGCAGTAATGAGCCACTAGAAGTTCGCCAAATTTCTTACTATGAATTATGGCGGCTCGTTAATAGAGTAGCTTATCTCATGAGGCATAAACTCGGGTTAAAGAAGGGTGACCGTATTGCTCTATACATGCCGATGATTCCTGAGCTTCCGGTATTGATGTTAGCTGCTGCTCGTTTAGGTGTAATATTCACTCAAGTGTTTAGTGGATTTAGCTCGGAAGCATTATCGGCTAGAGTCAATGACCTTGGTGCTCGCTATTTATTCACTACGGATGGATATTATCGTCGTGGTAATATAATTAGGACGAAGGACATTGCAGACAAGGCGATTAAGGACTGCCCAACAGTTGAAAAGATAGTAGTAATAAGGCGGATCGGCTTAACCGATATTAACATTGATAATAATAGAGATGTCTTTTTTGATGAATTATTAAAGGATGTTCCATACAATGTGTATGTCGAGCCTGAGCAGCTAGAGAGCACTGATGCATTATATGTAATTTATACTTCTGGGACTACTGGCAAACCTAAGGGAATTATCCGTGACACTGGTGGATATGCTGTCATTCTAAATGCAACCATGAAATGGATATTCGATATAACGGATGAAGATATTTACTGGTGTACAGCAGACATAGGATGGGTAACTGGACACTCTTACATAGTTTTTGGACCATTAATGAGTGGCGCTACGACGCTTATTTTTGAAGGCGCGCCTGACTATCCTGAGCCAGATAGATGGTGGAGCATAATAGAGAGATACGGGGTCACTATCTTCTATACTTCGCCAACTGCGGTCAGGGCCTTCATGAGGCTTAGCCCTGATTACGTAAAGAAGCATGATTTATCAACAATTAGACTAATTCACAGTGTTGGTGAGCCTATTAATCCATCTGCTTGGAAATGGCTTTTCGAACTTATTGGTAATAAGAGATGCCCCGTTGGAAGTACATGGTGGATGACGGAGACAGGAGGGATATTGATATCACACACGCCAGGACTTAAGCTCGTACCTTTGAAGCCAGGTACGAATGGTCCACCTTTACCGGGTATTGAGGTTGAAGTTTTAGACGAGGAGGGCAAACCAGTTAAGAGTGGTGTTAAGGGATACCTCGTCATTAAGAAGCCTTGGCCTGGTATGCCTGGGCCTCCGACAGGCATGTGGGGCGAGCCTGAGAGGTACAACGAGGTCTACTTTTCAAGGTTTGGATACTTCTTCACCGGTGACTACGCAATAAAGGATAATGATGGATACGTATGGGTCTTGGGCAGGTCTGATGAGGTCCTCAAAGTGGCTGGACACAGGATAGGGACTTATGAACTCGAATCAACATTAGTTGCGCATCCCTACGTCGCCGAGGCGGCAGTAGTAGGCGTCCCTGACGAGATTAAAGGCGAGGTGCCAATAGCATACGTAGTATTAAAGACCGGCGTGAATCCTGGTCCTAACATTCAGACCGAGCTAAAGAAATGGATAAGGGAAAAAATCGGGGCGATCGCCGATCCAAAGAACATATTCGTCGTTAGTAGGCTTCCAAAGACGAGGAGTGGAAAAATTATGAGGAGAGTAGTAAAAGCACTCGCGCTCGGAAAACCCGTCGGTGACATAACGACACTAGAAGATGAGAGCGCGGTAGAGGAGATCAAGGCTGCGTACGAGGCTCTAGCAAAGGAGCTAGAGGCTGCCAAAAAGACATAAAAATTTTGCCTGATTTCGATTAATTTTTCAAAGATCTAGTGGATATTTTGTTAGCTGTATAGGTCCATCATGAGTTATGAGGAAGTTGTTTTCGAGCCTTATTCCTCCAAGAATCTCTGGCACATAAAGTCCAGGCTCAAGAGTCACTACCATGTTTGGCTTAAGAACATTCTTAGAACTAGGGATAAAGAATGGCGGCTCTTGTCCGTCGAGTCCTACGCCGTGACCTGCATGGTGTGGAAAGAATTCGCCGTATCCAGCTTCCTTGAATGTTTTATAGATTGAGTGATATATTTCAGACCCAGTAGTTCCTGGCATAAGCATCTTCATGCCGTTCTCTAATGCTTTGAGCACAACCGAGTGAATTTTTATTTGCTTGTCATTGGGCATACCGCCGACTACGAATGTCCTACAAGTATCAGACCAGTATTCTTTGTATATTACCCATAAATCAATTATGAAGGTCTCTCCTGCCTTTAGAACTTTTTCAGTTGGTGGGCCTCCAATGTATAATGAGCGTTCCCCAGAGACATAGTCACCTCCGGAGTATTGAAACGAGCCTACCTTTTTACATAGCTCTTGATATACTTCGCTATAGATATCTACCTCTCTCTTACCTGGAACTGTGAGCAGCTTTGCAAGTGCATATCCATGATCATTTAATGCGCAGCTAGTCCTGATTAGTTCCAATTCGTCCTCGTCCTTAACTGTTCTCATCTCAAGTATGTCGTCTGAAATATCGGTGATTCTAAAATCATTTAGAACTTTCTTCATCGCTAGAAATAATGAGTGTGGAAGGTTCCAGGAGTCAGCTCCTATCTTCTTCGCTCCGCTTAGATAATCCTTTATGAGGGCTTCAGCCTCTTCAGCCACAAATCCAGGATAAGCAACCATTCTGCTGTCAAGCCGGTAGTTATCATAAGTTATTATTTCACCTCCGAAAGTCTTTTCTGCGAGTGTCTTTTCAGTCGTGCCGGTGAAGAGTACCGGCTCTTTTCCTTTACGATAAAATAGGTATGTAGGCAGTATGAGCCTTCCACTAAGAAAACCAGTGAAATAATAGATCTCCTTTTTGCCAGATATTACTGCCCCATCGAGACCCTTCGACTCGATTAGCCTCTCTATTTTAGTAAACCTTGACAGTGGTCCTTTACTCCACGGCATAATTATTCAGACTAGAAAATCAAGAATATATATGGATTACTTCTCAACTTCACCATCTAGTTTTAACCTGCTTACTTTGTCTGGACTCACTAGAATAAAAGCGACAAGTGTGGTCTCAACGTTGCCCCTAGGAGGAAGGGTTACATGCGTCTTTCTCTCGATCTGAGCTGGAAGCCCGCCTGGATAACTCGTACAGGGCTCCAATGCAATGTTCCATGCAGTACCGTACCATGGATAGTCAGGCGGGTTATAGTTCTGCCAGAACCACAGGTATCGGTAAATCTGTACGTCCCATGCGAGCCCAAATCCTAAATTAATTCGTGGATTAGACAGGACGTACCATCCCTCCCTCATGTTTGAGATGAAAGAGGTCTCATCAGCTACTATGTCTCTTGACGGAATTACGCTGAGGTCGACTGGCTTGCCTTCCTTATCGACTAAAATAGGCCATTCATAGATTCCTGGGCTCAACCTACCATATGGCTCTCCCTCTTCGACTATCACTTTTGCCGGAATTGGTATTCGGACTCTACATCCCGGCTCTAGGAATGGTTCACTGAAAGATGGATGCTGCAGCCATGAATATTCTAGTGTTTGCTTGCTTGTATTGGTTAATCGTTCTTTTATGTAAATCTTCTCCTCATCCCTCCTTAAGCTAATCCACTTGTCGAGCCTAAATGGATATCTAACTCCCTCAACCCAGAGGTGGGCAGACACCTCATCCCCGCTCTCACTTATGACCTCGCAGCTCCATGGAAGCATCGATGACTCGCCATGTATACCAAGCTCTGCTCCTCTATGATTGACGTTTCTTCCTCCGGCTGACGGAACAATATCTTGCCATCCTCCACCATAGTAGTCAAGAAAGCCGCCAGTAGTGTTGGGATTTGGAAATGTCTCTGTCTTTGGGTTCCTCCAGCCGAGCGGTGAATGCCACATAAAATCTATATCCATCGGCTTATACCTCAGCTCTATTATGTCGCTCCCTTTATCCAACAGTATGACAAGCCTAATTAGTGAGTTCTCAACGATTAGAGTCCTCATATCTCGATACTTCCAATCAGTAGATATTCGACAGACCATGCCAAAAATCTGTCCAAAAACTTATTTAAAATTTTCTGACAAAATAAAATAGTGATAACGTCCTAGATAAGTCAACTATTTAAAATTCCAATCTCCATAATGTATGTAATGGACAAGACAAAAAAAGAAAAGACAGCAAGAATGGAGTTTGACTTAGCTGCAAGTAGAGAGATCGTACTGAATAAGCTTAAGCAACTCGGAGGCCGCATAGTCGAGCAGCTTAAACTTAATGAGCTACCTGAGATAAAGCTTCCGGCTCGTAGCACTTCAAACATTGTTTATGACGCAGATTTAAGACAATACGTTTTGGGACCAAAATTAGTGACGAGGACTGCTAGAAACATCAAGCATCTAAGACCACTATCTCAACTATTATGGATGGCCCTGTTCTCAAAACAACTAGTAGAGAGGAAAAAGACATCAACTCTTAGGGATGCATTCTACAATGCAATTGGATTTGGAATCGATTTTGAAGACCAAAACGAGAGCGACAACATAGTAACTGAGCTGGAATCCCTACTCGGAGTAATTAGAGAAGACTTCAACATATATCCTGAAGAGCGCTCAAGCGTATTCGGCCCGTTAGTTGTTCAGTACAACGTACCAGGATATGAGGGAAGCAGATTAGATTTAACGACAATTCCAGACGGCGCCATGATTGGACCAGCAATGGCAACGGCGAAATTCATTAAATGTGAAGCCAAGCAAGTATTCGTAGTAGAGAAAGGCGCAGTTTATCAGCGCTTCTTAGAGGAGGGTGTAAGCAAGACATTTAAGGCAATCATTGTCCACACAGCTGGGCAGGCACCCAGAGCGACGCGAAGATTCATTAGACGATTAAACAACGAATTAAAACTACCAGTATACATCTTCACTGATGCTGACCCCTGGGGCGTACACATAGCAAATGTATTGATTTACGGGTCGGCACTGGCGGCGCATGTCAAGGAACTCACAACTCCTGATGCTTACTGGGCTGGACTATGGGCAACAGACATTTCTAAATATAAACTCCCCGCCATGAGGCTCAATGATGAAGATACAAGAAGAATAGCGGAGCTGGAAAAAGACCCTCGTTATTCAACGGACCCATGGAAACGTGAAATATCATACTTTAGAAAGATTCAGAGAAAAGCTGAGCTCGAGGCTCTAAGCAGGTATAGTCTAGAATACATCGTCACTAATTATCTACCTGAAAAACTAGAAGAAATAAAGAAGAGCTAGATTGAATGATGACTGTTTTTAATCAGCTATAAAGTCAGAAATGCGGATGCCTGTGGAGCCATGCGGGTGGCACCCATGGATTCTTTAGATTATTTATCGCTATGTCTAAATGTCTCTGTCCATCTCTAAGAACAAATAAATAATGTCCTGGAAAGAGTTTCTCCACTCCTAGTCCAGATAGCTTACCAATATTTTTGCGATACTCAGACAATTCACATCCATCCCAGTTACCTAGACCAATAGTGCCTCCGTGAAAAACAACGTCACTGGAAAAGAGGATTCTTTCATTCCTTAAGTATACACAAACTATTCCCTGAGAATGTCCAGGAACTTGAATGAACTTAAAAACTTTATCACCCATCTTTAGTTCCTCACCATCACTCACAACTTTGTCAGGCTTACAGTGAGTATATTTATAATCAGGGGGATAAATCGGTCCGCGAGCCATATCTAGGCCAAGCTCCTTGTCCGTACCACTACTCAGCATCTCAGCTTCCTTCGTAGGAACTATTATCTCTATCTGGAAATTTTCTTGAAAATACCTAGCACCGCAGGCATGATCTGAGTGGGAGTGCGTTACTATAAGATACTTTATCTTATCGATAGGTATTGCATCAGACTTAATGTTATTCACTATCTGGGCATTGTCAAGACCAACGCCGCTATCTATCAATACGTATGAACCTCCACAATCTACAACGTATATGCAGCAATCAAGGTCATGAGAAAGTCCTCGGCCACCATCCCCAACTAAATATACATCCCTCGTTATTCTCATAGATATCACTTATAATCAGACACGAGATGCAGAAAAACCTTACTCAAAAATTACAGAATGCGTAGCATTATCGTTCCCTCATAATGTGTGTTTTCAGTTTAATATTTTAGAATAAAAAATTTATTAATTAGATACTAAATTTTGGTAAACATGAATGATTTGTATCAGAAGTTAAAGCTTGTCGAGAGATTAAAGAATCTCTATGTCGCGTTGGTCTCTGATACTCTCGACCTCGAATATGGCGGGCTTGACTATAACAAGTATCTGATGAGTCCTGACATTAGGCCGGCACTTCCAGAAATGAGGGTAGCAGGAATTGCGCATACATTAAAAGGCATGCCGACCACTAAGAGGGAGCCTCCACTACCGCTTGAAGAACTAAAGAAGGCGAAATGGGTCAACGCATTAGAGAGCGTTAAACCTGGACACGTAATAGTCTATGACACATGTAATTGTAGGACAGCTGCATGTTGGGGTGAGCTAATTAGTAATGCAGTAGTTGCCAGAGGAGCTGTTGGCGCAGTAGTTGATGGCTTTGTTAGGGATATTAATAGATTATTGTGGATTAAGCCCCTATTTCCCGTATTCGCCACCGGTTTTACGGCCGCAGATAGTTACGGTAGATTTGACCTCATAGATTATAATGTTACTATTAAGTGTGGAGGCGTCATAGTTAGGCCTGGAGATTTCATTCTAGGCGATTTTGACGGAGTAATAGTTATTCCACAAGAGATAGCCGAGGACGTCATAGCTAAGGCAGAGGAACGCTCAAAAAAAGAGGATGCAGTAAGAGAAGCATTCCGGAGAGGAGAACCAATAGCAGAAGTAGTGTATAAATATGGAGTAGGATAAAAAATAGACATTATTTCTGTTCTAATCTAATGATTTTCGGCCCTTCTCTTCTTATTTTTCTGCATATCTCAGCAAACTTTGACAACTCTGAAGAAGATGAGATTCTTCCGAATAAATTTGCAGCCGTCTCGTGATGCGATATATCCCTTAATCTTGTGTACCTGTCGTAAATGAATACTATTTCGTCAATTTCTGGATTGTCTCTTAGATATTTTGCGTTGCCCCAATGACTGTGCCAATATAATACATCGCCAGGAACGACGTGATAGACCCAGTTCTCTGGCTCAAGTCTTAGCATGTTTTTCTCTGAGAGTTCTATTAATACTTCGTTTCCGGACAGCATTGCATGATACAATCTTGCCTCGAGCGGCAAGATTTTTTGAATAGCAATGCATGTTTTAGGCGCTTCTGTCTCAAGTAGATCCACGTACATCTCGAATTCTTCGTCAGGTATAATAACCTTAATCTTACTATTCATGGCAGAATTAACTCGTTAAGTTTATTTAAGCCTTTTAATTTATTTGTGTGTTTTCTTGTGGTTTATTGAACTTTAAATCTTATGATGTGTATCTTCAGTTTAGAAGGATGGCTATTAGGCTGATTGATGGTTCGCCGGGCCTGATTATAGATGAGGGAGGAAAGAGATATCTTGTCCTCTCAGACCTACATATCGGTTTAGAAGACGAGGTTAGCGAGATAGGAATACATCTACCATCAATGCTCTCAGTATTGCTAAGCAGTGTCAATGACTTGATTGACAAGTATAGTCCGAGTGTTTTAGTTCTTCTCGGCGATGTGAAGCATAGAGTAGCTGGAGTAAGCTGGAGAGAAGCTAAGAAGGTGAAGGAGTTCGTCGAGACAGTCAGGCCGAGGATAGATGAGATAATAATTGCTCCGGGAAATCATGATGTTGGTATTTATTCTTTGACGGAGGGTGCAGCCTCAGTCGTCTCGAGTAGAGGGTTCAGTATTGGTGATAAGTGGCTGCTTCATGGACATACCTGGCCTCATCCTGATGCTCTTTTAAAAAAAATGATAATTATTGGACATACGCATCCCATATTGAGAATGATTGAGGATGGTGCTTCCATAAAGCAGCGAGTCTATTTACTATTAAAAACACGTAGGTCGAGTCTATATAAAGCGTTGATGACTAGGCCTGGTTATAGTAAATTACTGGAGAATTATAATAAAAGAGGAATAATAAAACTTCTTGTGATGCCTCATTTTAACCCTGCTTCTGGTGGTGTTGACGTCAAACATCTCTTCGGAAATAAATTAGGTAGTCCATTGTTAAGAACAAATGTCTTCCCCATAAATGATGCATATGTGCTTTCACTGGGAGGAGTTATTATCAATAGCGTAGAGGAAATCGTAGCTAAAAATAGTGAGGCGTCTTGAAGATTCGCGAGTCTAGGAGTGTTGAAGAAATAGTTAGGGAGGGGCATGTAAAGAAATATGTGTTTAAGCCGAGTGGAAGAGTAAGGTGGATCGTTGTTGGTAGGCATAGGGACTATATCGTCTTGATAAATGTACCTTATTGTACCTGTGATGATTATTTCTTCAGGGTTATTCATGGCTCGAAACCTACTTGTTATCACATCGAGGCTGTTAATCTAGCGATAAAGACAAACAATTATGAAACGATAGAGGAGAGTGATGAGTGGTATGACAGGCTCATGGATGAATGGACAAATTTCTAGGATTAAAGATTAGGGGTGTCCCAATTAGGTTTAAGTCTTTATATGGGTCATCCAATAAAATTATTTATAAATGATCGAGAGAAGAGAAATAATTCGCGTCTTAGAGGGATACTCGCAGGATGCTCTGGCTATCTGTGTTTTGGGCAGTCATTCGGCCCTAGAGATATGTAGAGGTGCAAAGGATAAAGGTTTTAAGACGATAACTATCTGTCAGAAAGGAAGAGAGAAGACATATTCTAAGTATTATAAATTGAGGAAGAGGTTTGGGAGAGATGCTGGATGCATTGATAGGGTGATGATACTCGAAAAGTTTAGTGATATGTTGAATCAGGATGTTCAGGAAGAGCTTAGGTCAAATAATGCAATCATTATTCCTCACAGATCTCTCTGTGTATATCTTGGATATGAGCGTATTGAGAATGAGTTAAAGGTGCCGCTCTTTGGGAATAGGTATCTCTTAAAGATAGAGGAGAGGAATGTCGAGAGAAATCAATACTACCTATTGGAGAAGGCCGGTATTCCGCATCCAAGAATTATACATGACCCATCTGAGATTGATAGACCAGTCATGGTTAAAGCTCCAGAGGCGGCGAGGGGATTTGAGAGAGCCTTCTTCATTGCTTCGTCAGAAGATGAGTATTATCGCAAAGCCGACGAGATGGTGAGACGGGGATTAATAACTCGAGAGAGCCTCGAAAAATCAGTTATTGAAGAGCTCGTTATAGGTGCGCCATTCAATTTTAACTTCTTTTACTCCCCGCTCGACGCTGAAGTAGAGCTGCTTGGAATAGATACTAGGAGGCAGACCAATCTTGATGGCTTAATGAGGCTGCCTTCTCCAATACAGAGCGAGGTTCTTAGACATGTTGAGTCCAGAAACATAGAAGTTGGACACATTGCCTGTACTGTTAGAGAGTCTCTACTCGAGAGGGCTTTTGAGCTTGCTGAAAAATTCCATAGAATAACTCTGCATGAGTATCCTCCAGGAATCATCGGGCCCTTTGCCCTCCAAGCAATGATTGTTCCTGGCCCTCCTCACGAGGAGATTGTCGTGTACGATGTTAGTGTGAGGGTTCCTGGCTCTCCTGGAACAAAGTATACACCTTACTGCGAGTATCTTTGGGGCGAGTCTATAAGTGTCGGTAAAAGGATAGCTATTGAAATACGTGAAGCGGTTGCTCAGGATAGACTAAGCGAACTCATTACATAATTAGACAACGAGAGAACTACTCATAAATTGGGGACTAAACGTTTTTAATGTTTAAATCCTAAGCGATTCGTATTTCTTCGAAATTAAGATGAGCGATGAGCCTGAGGTGGAGATAGATTTCATCGTTGTAGGTTTTGATGAGAAGAATAGAATTGTAGCTTCTCCTACATCTACACTCGGCTCGGTAAAGCTTACAAGTCTTAAGGATCTTGAGGCAAGGTACGAAGACTTTAACGGTAACGTCTGGACTGGAAGTATAGTCGAGGTCTCAGAAGATGCCATAATAATTGAGTTTGAGAAGTTTGGTCTTGGAGAAGGCCCACCGGGCCTCGGCCTTGGAAGCTTAATAAGGGTTACTAGAACCTAAACGTTCCTATTAATTTAACCAAGTAGTAAATATAATTGAGTTAGTATGAATGATAATGGCTATAGATTAGAGAGAGACGCTCTTGGTGAAGTGAAAGTTCCTATAGACGCTTATTATGGCGCTGAGACGAGTAGGGCCATCGAGAATTTCAGAATATCTGGAATTAGATTTCCAAGAGCCTTCATCAGGGCCCTTGCCTTGATAAAGGCTGGCGCCTCCCTCGCCAATATGAGCCTTGGACTGCTGGACAGAAAGATAGGTGAAGCAATTTACAGGGCTTCGATGGAGGTGGCTGAGGGAAAGATGGATGAGCATTTTCCAATTGATGTGATTCAGACGGGCTCAGGCACCTCGATTAACATGAATATGAATGAAGTCGTTGCGTATAGGGCCACCGAGCTGCTGGGCGGGAGGAGAGGCGACAAGTCTCTGATTCATCCAAACGACCATGTAAACATGGGCCAGTCTTCTAATGATGTGATTCCAACCGCTATAAGAGTCGCCGCGGCCGAGGAAATACATAGAAGACTTATTCCGTCACTAGAAAAATTAGTAAGTATACTTGAATCGAAGTCCGAGGAACTCGGCGAGGTTGTTAAGAGTGGTCGTACCCATTTGCGAGATGCAGTGCCCATAACTCTTGGACAAGAGTTCAGCGGATATGCCGAGATGATTAGAAAAGATTTGTCAGGCATCGTAAATGCCTCGGAAGAGCTGCTTGAATTGCCTATAGGTGGGACAGCCATAGGAACCGGGCTGAACACGCATCCGGATTTCGGAAAAAAAGTCGCTGAATACTTAGCTAACTGGACAGGACTAGGCTTCAGAGTTGCTAGAAATAGATTTGCCGCTATCGGTAGTCAGGACTCAATCCTTAGTGTAAGCGCATCGCTGAGGAGAATCGCAGTCAGTCTACTTAAGATTTGTAATGATCTTCGACTCCTATCCTCAGGCCCCAATACTGGACTTAACGAGATTGAGATCCCGCCAGCTCAGCCAGGATCTTCAATCATGCCTGGAAAGGTTAATCCGGTCATCCTTGAAGCAACTATGCTTGCGTCATGTCTAGTTATAGGCAATGATGTGGCAATAGTGGAGGCCTCTAGAATCGGTGAGCTGGAGCTAAACCTCGGCAACCCGCTTATTGCATACTTGCTACTGCAATCAATCGATGTGTTATCAAACGCGATTAATATTATGTGCGAGAAGACACTCTTAGGAATTAAGGCAAATTTTGAGAGATGTAAACAATACGCCGAGGCTAGCACTGCACTAATCACTGTTGTTGCTCCCCTGATTGGTCATGACAAGGCGGCAGAGCTTCTCTCAAGAGCCTTAATGGAAAAGAGACCAATCAAGGAGCTATTGTTAGAGATGGGCTATTTAGATGAGGAACTAATCAAGAAGATTTTTGATGTACTCAAAATGACGAGAGGAGGCCTAATTGTTCGTGAAGCACTCAGGGGAGAAGGATAGGCATAGGTTCGACTCCTCCTAGCTCTTTTATTTTCTCAAGATACTCGAGGACTCGACTCCTAGTTTCTCTTGGGCTGGGAATCTCTGCTACGAGTTCTCCCTGCCTGATTAATAGGTTGAGGAGTGGTCTCACAGGCCCCCTGCATCTTGGACACTTATCAATAGATTTGTTTCTCGGCGTAATTGTGTCATGTAGGTTTTGACATCTATAGACCTGTTTCGCTCCAGGTAGCTTTCCCCTCTTCGAGAATGGTCTATCATCGACTTCCACTATATCGAGTGCAAGGTCTATCGATCTTGGAAAGGCAATCGAGGTGCCGACTCCGAAGCCATCAGCAACGTCGTGAAGCTCGACGACGTCCTCCTCGTCGATGCCGCCGCTTATCAGTATCTTGACATGTCTGTATCCATTCATGTCTAGTACCCATCTCACCTCCTGCGCTATCTGTCTCATGTTTCCCCTCCTAGAGCCTGGGGTATCGAGCCTAACGCCTTGGAGATGTTCCTTAAGCGTCTCGGCGGCCATCAGTGATTCCGCTCTCTCGTCTAGAAGTGTATCGCATAGCGCTATTCTCGGGACGTCTCTGGGCATGACTTCATCGAAGGCCCTCCAAGCCTCCTTCTGGTCTCCTACTACTATTATTAATGCGTGTGGCATTGTGCCGATTGGCTTCTCGCCGAGCAGCGATGCTCCTAGGACTCCGGAGACTCCGTCGCACCCGCCTATGAATGCGGCTCTGTCGATGAATGGGGTTATTGCTGGGTGTACGCATCTTATCCCGAAGAATATCAATGACTTGTCGAGGCAGTGAAGCTTTATTCTGGCGGCCTTTGTGGCCACGCTTGTCCCATGCCTCAGAATTCCGAGGAGCGCTGACTCGAATATTCCGAATTCTAGGTATGGCCCTTTTATCTCCATCACTGGCTCGTATATCCTGAAGATTTCTCCCTCATTCATCGAGTATACATCGATTTTTTTATCCTCGAGAAGCTTAGCTACTTCTTCGACTCCTGTCAGAACTGCCCAGGAATATCCGTCTGGAAAGCCATAAGAATGGATGTCTGCAGTGACTATTCTTTGCGTTGCTCCAATCTTGCTTAGAATTTCCCTGGTCCTCTGGAAGTAAACGTCAGTCACGTCTCCTCTAAGTATTGACTCGATTGTCGCTATGTAGAATCTCGGCCTATTCTTGGCGCTCATTTTGATTCTAAAACAATAATACCAATAAAAAAGTCTTATCCCCGATTTATTCAGATGAGATTTTGAGGACTATTTTTCTGCAAGCTATATATCTGAGGGAATAGTGAAGTTTTTAGATGAGATTCAGAGAGCTTCCGATACCGCCTCATTACGACGAGAATCTAGTCGGCTCCGTCTGGAGAGTACGCTACGAAGAGAGAGCTCGAGACGCTCAGGAATGGGCCAAGAAGCATGAATTATACCCATCCTATAGCGATGACTTTAGGATATGCCTATTCTTGATAGACGTTCAGAATGCCTTCTGTATTCCTGGCTTTGAGCTATTTGTGGGTGGTAGGAGCGGCATGGGCGCAGTGGAGGATAATAAGAGGCTTGTCAGCTTTATTTATAGAAATCTCTCCAATATCTCGCAGATAGTCGCTACGCTTGACACGCATCAGGTATATCAGATATTCCACTCAGTCTTCCTAGTAGACGATCAGGGCCGGCATCCGGAACCATACACCTTGATTTCTGCCGATGATGTTAGGGCTGGGAAGTGGAAGATTAGTCAAGAAGCCTGCAAAATTCTTAGAATTTCACGCGAATATGCTGATAGTTTTCTTCTGCACTATGTCGAGACGCTTGAGAGGGGTGGGAAGCATATGCTTACGGTCTGGCCATACCACGTCTTGCTTGGTGGGGTCGGTCATGCACTCGTATCGTCTGTCGAGGAGGCTATTTTCTTTCACAGCATTGCGAGGTCCAGTCAGCCTCTGTTCAGGATTAAGGGCAATAACCCACTGACTGAGCACTACTCAGCTCTTAGCCCCGAAGTCAGGACTGGGCCTAGCGGAGAAGAATTAGGCTCGCTCGACGTAGAGCTGATCAATTATCTCTCAAGCTTTGACGCTATAATTATCGCTGGACAAGCTAAGAGTCACTGCGTCGCATGGACGGTTGAGGACCTGATGAAGAACTTATCAGACATCGACCCATCCCTGCTAGGCAAGATATACCTTCTAGATGATTGCGCCTCTCCAGTCGTCGTGCCAGGAGTCATCGATTATACCGATTTTGCAGACGAGGCGTATAGGAAGTTTGAGAAGAGTGGCATGCATATTGTCAAATCTACGCAGAGAATCTCTGAGTGGCCTGGAATCTCGAGACAAGGCTAGAAAAACAATATTTGTTTATCTGCAAAAGCCTTAAATGATATGTTTGACAAATGTATTCTGGATGCGTCCAATAGGTAGGGAGGCGAGCCTCTACAAAGCCATTAGTGATAATCGAATAAAATGTACAGCATGCGCGAGGTATTGCCAGTTAAAGGAGGGACAGACTGGGCTCTGCGGCGTCAGGGGCGTAATCAACGGAAAGCTCTACCTATATGTCTATGGAAGAATAATTGCCAGTCACGTAGACCCAATCGAGAAGAAGCCCGTAGTCCACTACATGCCTGGGACGAGGGTGTTCAGTATTGCGACTAATGGCTGTAACTGGCTATGTCAATACTGCCAGAACTTCGATATTAGTCAGCGTAGAAGAGTTGAGGGAATAGAGGTCACCCCAGTAGAGGTCGTGAAGCAGACTCTCCGCTATGGCTCAGAGGGCATTGCCTATACGTACAATGAGCCGACCATCTTTATGGAGTTTGCACACGATGTAGGAATAGAAGCTCGTAGGCATGGACTATTTAACATCTTCGTGACGAATGGCTACTGGACACCCGAGTCGGTAAAGATGGCTTCAGAGTTCTTAGATGCCGCAACGGTTGATTTTAAGGGGAATGGCGAAGTAAACTTTGTCAGGAAATACATAGGTATTCCAGACGTAGAGCCAGTATTTCAAACACTCTTAGAGATACGTGAAAAGACGAGGATTCATATCGAAATTACTGACTTAGTCGTGCCAGAGATCGGAGATGATCTTAATGCTGCTAGGAGGCTCGCTAAATGGATTTATGATAATCTTGGGCCTGATGTACCGATACATTTCTTAAGGTTTCATCCGGACTATAAGTTAATGCATCTTTCGTGGACGCCGACCGAGACGCTTGAGGCGCATTGGAGAGTCGCAAAGGAAGAGGGCCTGAACTATGTATATCTAGGAAACGTTCCTGGACATCCATATGAAAGTACCTACTGTCCCGGATGCGGGGAAATCGTCGTTAAGAGGTATGGATTCGACATCCTGGAATGGCGGCTCATAAAAGATAACAGATGCCCAAATTGCGGATACAGAATAGCAATCATCGGAGCACCTCCAAGGTCAATCAATAAGGATAGATTTATCCCCGTGGAATGGGAATTTTGACGAATCGACTCTTACAATAAGTAATGTATTTTTATATGTTCTCTGAGAAGTTCTGGATAAATGGTCACGTAGCCGCAGTGTGGGCATATAAGTAACCGGTCTTGTTGATAACCATATTTTCTTAATAATTCTTCCACAAGTAACGTATTAATTATTTTTATTACGATTCTCTCTTTATCGATTGTTATAGTATAGTTGTCTTTCAATTCTAAATTATTCAGAGAGTCTTCTATCATCTCTATCATTTTGTTTAGTGTAAGTCTGTCTGAGGCGTGGGATAAATCAACTGCGATAGCATCTTTTTTGATAAACGCGAATGCGTCATACTCGATTAACCTCTCAGAGAGGAGGTATGCAAAGATGTTGGATAGCTTGCTCATTCCTTCAAGCTTAATCTCAAGAACCTCTTTCATTTGTCCCGCCCATAGGCTTTATTGCGTCGCCCCCCTTGGAAGTTGTTGTACTTTCTGCTCTGACGATGCTATTTTCCTAATCCTCTCATCACCCTTTATCTGCACTATGAATTTTGCGACTTCCGGCTGGAGTAGTCGTCGCCAATCTTCATTCCTGATCATAAGGTTGCGGATATTGGTTGCGTTAAGCTCATCCCTATTCTGTAGCTTTGGCTCGATCACTGTGATTCTCTGCTCCTCAAGCAGTAGCTTTACGAATTGGTTATTCGTGTAGACCGCGTCGAATTGTGGAAGCATTGACTTTAGCCTTGCGGCCCATAGGGAATGCTCACCGATGTCTGGGATAGGTATTATCATTATTCTCCGTAGGTCAATTCCAGCTGCTTCTAGCCCGATACGCATCATCTCTATTCTTTCACCACTCGTGAATGGGTTTTCTAAGGTGTGGCTGTACTGTGCGCTTCCAACAGCTATGATTAGTTCGTCGGTTTCCTGTAGAATCTGCTTGACTGCGTCGAGATGTCCTAGATGGAAAGGCTGGAATCTGCCTATGAAGACGGCTCTATGCCAATGGGGCAACGGCGCTCACCATTATTGATGATGCATTAACGTACCCATTAAACCCTACTGCACTGCATATTCATGTTGTGGTAATTAACCATCTGTCCTAAAGAGTCGTGAAATAATATGTGGAAAATGTCGTTTCAAGTGGAAGTTTGCTCATTATAAATGATGTGGAGTAATGCGAATCCGCAATGAGTATACATAGGCAACCTAATAATGCTCATATAGAGAAGGAGATGGCTAGTATATTGATGGGCATTAAGCGTTTAAGGCCGCCAGTACCGCTAGAAGTGGCTGACCTGACTAATCTAGCTCGACTAACCTTGAACAGACCAGACACTCAGACATTATTCTGGATGTTTAGGCATAAAGAAGAATGGATTCTCGGAAGCCTGTTCTCAATTCCGTATTGGAGAGGCAATCTCCCGATATTCTCCTATATCCGCCTCGTATCGAAGAATGAGGCATCTGCCTACATCGCCTACACGAATATTGGGACTGAAGAGTCATTCCTGACTAATTCCAACGAGGACCCAAAATATATATACGGAGCGATCGTGGAGGCCGCCACACCTCCAAGGTTCCTAAAAGATGCCCTTAAAAGCAAGAGTAGTAAAAAAATAATGAGGCCAATTCTTACGAGGGCCAAAGACATTAACGCTCTCGTCAGGCTTCTATTGATAATGACAGACGGAGTTGGTGCTCCTCCCATATGGACGTTTAGGCATGATGAAGGATACGTCCTAGGTGTCTTAGCACCTTTCTATGATTATTATGAGGCAAACGCCCTCCCTGTATTCGTCTATGTAGAGTCAGAAGAGGAGCCGCGTGGCGGTTTCCTGAGATACATCACTTCAGGTGGAAGAGAGGACGTAAGCTTCACCAACTACATCACAGACATGAAGTATTTTTACGCGAGAATAATAAGCCTAATTGATGTACCTCCATGGCTAAAGCCTCGTAAAAAAGTGAACCTACATCATTGACTCTGATTCCATAACTCGCGTTTAAGCAGGTCTCTCACGGCGGTTCGCAGTATTGCTGACCTGCTTGGATAGACTCCTCTTCTGACGAGTTCGTCCATTCCCTCGATAAGTGCTTCAGGAAGCTTGACACTGATTAGCTTCATGTTTGAGTCGTCTAATTATTTTATTCTCCTCAGATATAAACACTAGCTAAGCTACTCGTCGAAAATTATTAAAAAATTTTTTAGTCTAGGTTAAGACACTTCAGTCAATCCATTGATTCTTCGAGTCGTAAAACTGGAAGAGTATATAAAAAGGATAATATATATAAAGTATCGGTGAATTTGGGAATGGCTGCAGCACCAGGTACTCAGGGAACTCCAGTCATAATTTTGAAGGAAGGAACACAGCGGACTAGAGGCCGCGAGGCGCAGTCCGCAAACATAATGGTTGCAAAGGTAATAGCTGAGACCATGAAGTCGTCTCTCGGCCCGAGGGGCATGGACAAGATGCTCGTCGACAGCTTCGGAGACATTGTGATTACTAATGATGGCGCAACGATTCTTAAGGAAATGGACGTGGAGCATCCAGTCGCAAAGATGCTTGTAGAAGTGGCCAAGGCTCAGGATGAGGAAGTGGGCGACGGCACGACCACAGCCGTTGTCGTTGCTGGCGAGCTCTTAGCAAAGGCTGAGGAACTCATAGAGAAGGAGGTTCATCCATCACTTATAATTGATGGATACAAGAAGGCCGCCTCAGAGTCAATAAATTTCCTCGATAAGATAGGAGAGAAGGTTGATGTAAACGACAAGAACTCACTTCTACGAATTGCAAAGACATCGCTGATCAGTAAGCTTGTGTCAGAGTATGCAGACTTCTTGGCTGACTTGGCCGTAAATGCAGTATTGAAGATTGCGGAGAAGTATGATGGTAAGCTGAAGGTTGACCTCGACGACATTAAGCTTGAGAAGAAGGAGGGCGGCTCAATAATGGATACGATACTGGTTGATGGAATAGTTCTCGACAAGGAAGTTGTGCATCCAGACATGCCTAAGATTGTCAGAAATGCTAAGATTGCGCTTCTTGATGCTTCTCTCGAGATCGAGAAGACAGAATTTGACGCTAAGCTGAATATTGAGTCACCTGAACAGATGAGGGCTTTTATGCAGCAGGAGGAAGAGATGCTTAAGCAGATGGTTGAGAAGGTAGCATCAGTAGGAGCGAACGTCGTGCTATGCCAGAAGGGAATTGATGACCTTGCACAGCACTTCCTAGCGAGAAAGGGAATAATGGCTGTTAGGAGGATAAAGAAGAGCGATATGGATAAGCTTGCGAAGGCGACTGGTGGCCGCGTCATTAGCAGAATTGACGACATTACTCCAGCAGACTTGGGCAAGGCCGCGCTCGTCGAGGAGAGGAGGGTTGGAGAAGACAAGATGGTATTCGTCGAGGGATGTGACAATCCGAAGTCAATAACGATACTGATACGTGGAGGCACTCAGAGGATTGTCGATGAGGCTGAGAGGTCGTTAAAGGATGCGATAAATGTAGTTAAAGACGTGTTGCAGGAGCCGAAGATTGTAGCTGGTGGCGGTGCTCCAGAGATAGAGGTTGCACTCCACCTTAGAGACTATGCCAAGAGTCTGCCTGGAAAGGAGCAGCTAGCAGTCGAGAAGTTTGCCGAGGCGATTGAGATTGTGCCGATTCAGCTAGCTGAGAATGCTGGACTCGACCCCATCGAGAGCATCGTGACGCTTAGGTCAAAGCACAAGGAAGGACAGATCTGGTACGGAGTCGATGTCTTGAATAACAGGCTCTTCGACATGAAGCAGGTAAACGTCATTGACCCAGTGATTGTTAAGAAGCAGGTTATAAAGTCGGCTGTTGAGGCAGCATCAATGATTCTGAAGATCGACGATATAATTGCCGCTTCTAAGCTGTCAGAGAAGGAGGGCAGGAAGAAGGAGAGGGAGGAAGAAGCAGGCGAAGAGACTAGTAGTTTCGACTAACCGAAGGAAGAGCATTGCAGAAGGGTTTAACTAAATATGAAGTTACGAGGATTATTGGCAGTAGGGCTCTACAGTTATCTCTAGGTGCCTTTCCACTCGTTGAGCCTAGGCCTGAGGATACTCCCTTCACGATTGCGAAGAGAGAGCTGGAGAGTGGAGTCTTACCAATAATAATTCGGAGGAGATACCCAGACGGAACATACGAGGATATACCGCTGAAAAAATTATTAATGGAGAGCATGGTTAAGATTTAGCGTAATATCCAAATATTATTATAATATTTTTTGTTAAGGTTCTAGAGATTTTTTTACTAATCAAGATAAATATAGGCGTCATCATAGCTATGGAAGATTGTATAGGACCGGCATAAGGGAGCTTGAAGGCTCGACCTACAGGCTCAGTAGGCAAGAATACAACAGGGTCCTATTTAACATGAGGGTCATTACTGACTCATTTATTGGTTATTTTGGTGAGGATGAGTTTGTAGAGCTGGTCGGCAACCCTGCATGCTTCTCAGCATTATGCATAGCGACAGGACTGGAAGAGTATAATGCATACTCAATACTTTATGCATTGACTGCGCTCAAAGATGCTGTCAAGCCTGAGATGGGTGTAGGAGTAGCCGGAGGCGCATTCAAGGGACGATTCATTGTTCCGAACGAAGTTGAGAGGATAGGCGACCAGCTCGGACTGGCACCATCATCAATTGAGAGACTGATCTATTGTAGTAGGCTAGTAGCAAAGGTAGATGATGCGGCCGTGCAGGATGGTTATAGGCTCTGGCTCCATGTATTCATATTTTCACGGAACGCGGCTTGGACTGTAATCCAAATGGGCAGCAAATCAACACTCAACAGGATTTATCACTGGTTTTCTGGTAGGGTATTGCATAGAAGCTTCGTCGATGAGCCACACACAGGATTATTCTCAGACGTGCTCAATAAGTATTCGCTTGACTTTACACTTCATGACAACATTAATCTGCGCCAAGCTACATTAGAGACACTGGCGCTCCCGATTAACAGGATTAGAAATGTGTTTAAGAGTGTCGTTCCACAGTCTCAGACAACTCTGAACTCGCTGCTGGGCTATCCGATAGGTGAAGAAAACCCGCTCAAGATGCCGCTAAGAATTAGCTGGAAGACGATAAACGCTATTCATGGATTATCGTTTAGGAATTTTGAGGAATTATTATCAATCCGCGGGATAGGCAGCGAGACTCTGAGGTTTCTGGCAATCTGTGCGAATAAGCTACTCGGGGTGAATCCATCCCTAATCGATAGGGCTGACCTATTCACTAGTTTTAAATCATCAACTATTGATGATAGGACAGAGGAACTCTTCTACGAGCTCCTAGAAGTAGTAAAGTATAGCAAGCTTAACACTGATTACGCCAAGATAATTGTATCTAGATTGTCAAGTTGGTGGAGCTCGCAGCGTCATAACTAGTATCTCAGAATCATCTTTCTCTCTTGCCTTCTATAAACTCTTCTACCATTCTTCTCGCCACATCGTCGGGGTACTGTTCAGGTGGGGATTTCATAAAGTATGCCGAGGGAGAGATAAGCGCGCCTGAGACTCCTCTATCAAGCGCTATCTTTACGCATCTTATGGCGTCGATTGCGACTCCCGCCGAGTTGGGCGAGTCCCAGACCTCGAGCTTAACTTCTACTGAGAGTGGTGCTCCACCGAAGTTTTTTCCCTCGATTCTTATGTATGCCCATTTCCTATCTTCGAGCCAGGGAACATAATCACTCGGCCCTATGTGTATGTCATTATTACTCAACTTGTATGGTATCACTGAGGTTACTGCCGATGTCTTGGATTCTTTTTTAGATGCGAGTCTCTCCCTCTCTAGCATGTTCAGGAAGTCGGTGTTTCCGCCGAAGTTTAGCTGATATGTCCTATCAATCTTTACTCCTCTCTCGACGAAGAGTCTCGAGAGTACTCTGTGAAGTATGGTTGCTCCTAATTGGCTCTTTATGTCGTCTCCCACTATTGGCACTCCTCGCTTCTCAAAAATTGTCCTCCACCTTTCTTCACGAGCTATAAAGACTGGTATTGCGTTAACGACGCCCACCTTCGCATCAAGAGCCTGCTCTATGTACCACTTAGTAGCTGACTCGCTACCTACGGGCAGAAAGTTGATCATTACGTCTGTACCGGTTGATTTTAACACATCAGCGACGTCGACGGTAGGCGACGCGTCCTTGATTATTGTGTCTTTCAGGTATTTTCCAAGGCTGTCATGAGTCATGCCCCTCATTACTTCTACTCCCAGTCGGGGCACGTCTGCAAACTTGTAGGTGCAGTTTGGAGGAGCAAAGATCGCTTCTGAAAGGTCTTTACCGACTTTTCTCTTATCGATATCGAATGCTGCCACGAATTCTATGTCTCCCACATGATAGTCTCCTAGCTTTACATGCATAAGGCCGGGGACGAACTCGTCTTCTTTCGCATCTTTATAATACTCAACTCCTTGGACGAGGGCTGATGCACAGTTCCCAACACCTACTATCGCTACCTTGACCTTTGGCATACTATTTTATATTTATATACTACTAAATAACCATTAACTCGACCTGATAATATCCGCAACAGTATTTAAAAATGAACCCGCATATGCGAGTTCCTTCCTGCCCTTCTCAGTGATTTGATAGTACTTACGCATAGGGCCCTCGTTGCTCTGAGTCTTCTTTTCTTCCTTGATGAGTCCTTCCTGATTTAATCTATAAAGAACCACGTAGCACGTTATCTTATTTGGCCTAAAACCAAACCTCTCCTCAATTCTGCTTGGAAATTCGTATCCATAGAGAGGCCCCTCCGAGAGAAGCGACAAGACATATATCCAGAGCGTCTCAACAGTGAGTTTCTTTACTAGATGCCTATAAGCAACGCTCTCGGTCCTTGATAAGTAAGCTTTTAACTTTTGTTCTTTAACTACCAATTTAAATGCCCAAAATATACTTAGGATTGATGCAGTATTTTTATTTTATTTTTTGCTGGTTGTTAAACGAAGCCTAGCAGCTCCTTTGCCTTATCTGACATGCGGTCAGGAGTCCATGGCGGGTCGAAGACCAGGTCTACCTCAACATCCTTCACAGATGGGCATTCAGATTTAATCGTCTCTTTAACCCTCTCAATTAAGAAGAAGCCTATCGGGCATCCTGGAGCGGTCAGCGTCATCTTAACGTAGACGGTGTCGTCATCTCTGATTTGAACATCATATACCAGTCCAAGGTCAACTATGTTTACCGGTATCTCTGGGTCATAGCACTGCGTAAGCGCAGTCATGACTCCCTCCAATGTTGGTTTTTCACATCTGCCGGTACTCATTAGTTTTAATTATTATTTTGCTATTATTTAAGTCGTGTCCTATTAATCAGCCAAGCTATATTTACTGGAAATGAGTCTTCCAAAAAAGAATGATAGAATACGCAACACTCGCATTAGCCTCATTATTAGTGATTGTTTATCTCATATTTATCGCGAGACGTATTAGAGAAGAGCGATGCCTGGTAAGACTTACTGACTCTGAGAAGTCTCATGAAGATGCGCTCATCTCAATCATAATACCTGCCAGGAACGAGGCTGAAACAATCAGTAGATGCATCGAGGGAGTACTCTCTCAGAGAGGCTTCAAGAAGGAAGTCATCATTGTTGATGACTCGTCAGAAGACGAGACGACACTCATCGTCCTGAAGAATTATCTTAGCCGAGGAGTTAAGCTCGTAAGAGTAAGTGAAAGGAGCGACGAATGGATAGGTAAGAGCTGGGCATGCCATGTAGGATACACAGAGACAAGTGGTGACTGGCTTCTATTCATTGATGCTGATGCTTCATTCGTGGATGAGTACGTGGTTAGGGACACACTTACCTATGCCATCAATAATAAAATAGATGCATTATCTCTAATCCCGATGCTTGAGACGGATACTACTGCTTCTAGAATCATGCTGCCAACGCTTACTGCACTTAAGTATGTATTGGCTCCTCCGCGTAGGAGTAATGATCCGAGGGATAAGCTCTCATTCTTCTATGGCTCATACATGCTGTTCAGAAGAAGGGTCTATGAATCGATTGGCGGGCATAGAGCCGTTAGGAAACACATACTTGAGGACAAGGCGCTGGGAGAGCTTACAAAATCAATGGGATACAGGGTCGCGTTGCTTGATGGGCGGAGAAGAATGAGGGCAAGATTTAACGACACGATGCATGACTACATGAACGCCCTGCTGCGACTGTTTACCGAGTATGCGGAGTCGTCTGGCATTAAGAAGGTATGGAAATACATCATCGGCGGAATTGTGTTCTTAATTCTACCCATAGTTCTCGCAGCATATGCGCTAATTTCTCTAAACTTAGTATTATCCTTACCATTCTTCTTGATGTTTTTTGCTCAGGCTTATGAGTTGAGGAAGCTAGAGGCTCCCATTCATTATTTTCCACTCGTCGCTGTCTCCGCCATCGTTATCATCTCTATGCTTCTCGTCGTCGGCATCAGGTATGTTAGGGGAGGCGTAAAGCTCGAATGGAAGGGCCGCCAATACATATTTAAACACAAGCCGTAATCAGATGCTTAAAAGACGAGTGATATGACTTGGGCATCATTGATCACCTCATTTCTGCCGTATTGATATCTATTATTCCTATTCTCTATACAAGCGCTGGGTTTGCCGGTGGCTCTGCGTTCTTAGCGGTCTTACTATTATCAGGATATTCCCCCATCGAGGCGAGTTTTTATGGATTAATTTTTAACGTAGTCTCAGCCTCTGCATCTTTTATTCGTTGGCGTAGGTATCTTGAGAGAGGCCTAGTATGGTACGTAGTCGGCTCGATGCCGCTTGCCTACGTTGGCGGCCAGCTCAGAATTTCAGAGGTATGGCTGAGGCTCCTAATAACTGCATTAGTCATCACGTCTGGAACATTAATGCTGCTCACGACGGGCCCAAGCAGGCCTAAAAGTCTCTCGCCATATGTGAGAGTGATGGTCGGCATGCTTATTGGACTCGCAGCCGGCATCACTGGAATCGGTGGAGGCATCTATCTCTCTCCTTTCTTAGTCTTTTCTCGCGACGCTCTTCCAAAACAGACAGCCGCTACGACTACGTTCTTCATACTTCTAAACTCCCTCTCCGGCCTCTTTGGAAAGATTGTTGGAATGAATACTCCCTCTAACTTCAATCTGGTAATTATGCTCGTCATGCCAATGGTAGTTCTCGGAGCCTTGATAGGAAGCTTCATCGGCGCCAATAAGCTTAGGCAATCCTCAACTAGAAAATTAATGGGAACAATACTAATAATAATCGGATTTTCTATTCTTCTTGCTGGTCAATGAAAAAAAGGATAAATTTTTGATGGACTATGAGTAATTCAATGCGGCGCTTTAATTTGAGAATTGGTTTTACCGCATCGATGGAGGAATATCAGCCTAACTTTCTACTAGGCCTAGTGCCCGAGATAGAGAAGGCCGGATTTGACTCAGTCTGGGCCAGTGACCATTTTCATCCATGGTTCCATACAAATGCTGCGGGAGGCTTTGCATGGGTCTGGATAGCTTCTGCGGCTGAGAGGAGCAGAAAATTATCATTCGGCACAGGCGTGACGTGTCCAACGATGAGGTACAATCCCGCCATTGTAGCGCAGGCCTTTGCGACGCTTGACTCTATGTATCCCGGCAGGATACTCTTAGGGCTTGGTACTGGAGAGGCGATGAATGAGGTGCCTGTCGGCTGTTCATGGCCACCGTTTAAGGATAGGGTTAAGATGCTTGAGGAAGCCATAATGATAATCAAGAAGTTGTGGAATGAGAGTTTTGTTGATTTTAAGGGAAAATATTATGTGCTCAGGAGGGCGAATCTCTATACGCGTCCATCAATGCCTATTCCGATCTATGTAGCGGCTAGCGGGCCTACTGTCGCGGAGCTTGCTGGTAGACTTGCCGATGGCTTCTTGACGATTCCATTTGAGGATGCTCATTATCGTGATGTACTTTTTCCAGCAGTGGAGAGAGGAGCAAAAAGTGTTGGGCGCAGCTTAGAGGACATAGACATGGCTGTCGAGGTATATGTATCTTATGATGAGGATTATGACGCTGCGTTAAGGTCAGTCAAGTGTTGGGCAGCTACTCTTCTGCCCTTCATGTTCAAGTATCCCATCTATGACCCAAGAGAGATCGAGTCGTATGGTATGCTTGTTGGTGAAGAACATTTAAAGAAGGCATGGATGATAGGCACTACGCCTGAAGACCACATAAAACATATTGAACGTTACATAGGTCTGGGCTTTAGGAACATTCACGTTACGAGTTCGAGTCCTGACGAGAGAAAGACAATCGAGATGTATGGAAGACACGTTATTCCATACTTGAAATCAACGTACGGATAGGACGGGCGGCACGTCAGTTTCTTGGCGTCTCAACATTGTTAAGCCTTAAATAATCCATCAATAACATTTTTGAAAGAATGGGTAACGGAGAATACGCAGCAAGAAGCCTGATGAAAGTCAGGAAGAGGTTCAGGTGGAGCCAGCGCAAGTATAGAGTGAGGATGCTCAAGCTCAAGGAGAAGTATGACCCGCTGGAAGGAGCACCAATGGCTAGAGGCATCGTGATCGAGAAGAAAGGAATAGAGTCACGGCAGCCCAACAGCGCAGTGAGAAAATGCGTCAGGGTCCAGTTAATCAAGAATGGAAAAGTCGTGACGGCTTTTCTGCCGGGCGACGGCGCCCTTAACGTTGTCGATGAACACGACGAAGTGATAATACAGGGAATAGGAGGCACGCTCGGAAAGAGCTATGGCGACTTGCCGGGAGTCAGGTACGAGGTAAGCATGGTTAATGGTGTACCCCTAAAACTTTTAGTCTTAGGCAAGGTGAAGAAGCCTAGACGTTAAGAATGCATCAAAATTTAAAAGCTTCAATCGTATACGTAGCGATACTTGTTATTTTCAAGCCTTAAATACTGCTAATGCCTGATTTATAAGGGGGTATATAAATAGGAATGACTTCAAGCTATCCGGAGCCTAAGATTGAGATTCAAAACGTAGTGGCATCAGTCACGCTTAACCAGAGGCTAGACCTACAAGCAATACAGAATGCTTTTCCAGAGGTTGAGTATAAGCCGGCACAGTTTCCAGGCCTCGTTTTTAGGCTTGCAAAGCCAAAGACAGCTACGCTAATCTTCAGCAGCGGAAAGATGGTCTGCACTGGAGCAAAGAGTGAGGACGAAGCGATCAAGGCAGTCAAGACAGTTGTTAAGCTCTTGAAGAAGTATAACTTCTTGATTCGTGAAGAGCCAATCATAGAGATTCAGAACATAGTTGCATCGATTGATCTTAAGGGAGAGATAAACCTAGAGAACGCAGCACAGAAGTTAGAGAACGTCATGTATGAGCCTGAGCAGTTTCCAGGACTGATATACAGAATGTCTTCACCAAAAGTAGTCATTCTGATGTTTGCGAGTGGAAAACTAGTATGTACTGGAGCAAAATATGAACGCGAAGTATACGAAGCAATAAATAAACTAACAGAAGAACTCAACAAACTAGGACTAATCACTTACAAGAAAGTCGAGGAATAATTCATATTGATAAGTAACTATTCGGGCTTCTTGTCTTGATGTTTAAGGTAATCTGTTCAAGATGCGGAGTACCTCAAGAAGAAGATGACCATTGGAAATGTCCGAGATGCGGGTATCCATACAGAATAGTATGGGAAGAACCATTCAATCCGAAAGACATTGATTCTCACGACTACTCATTATGGAGGTATAGAAGATTCATAGCTGTTGCGCGTCAAGGTGAACGTGTCTCAATGGGTGAGGGACTCACACCATTAATTCCGACAAGTACGCCATATCTTTACGCTAAGCTTGAATTCATGATGCCTACTGGCTCATACAAGGACAGAGGCTCAACAGTCCTCATCACTTCGGTTAAGCACCTAATAGATGGCAGGCGATACAGGGAGGTCTCGATCGAGTCTTCTGGAAACGCGGGCTCATCAGTGGCGGCATATGCCGCGAAGGCTGGAATAAAATGCACGGTCTATACATACCTCTCAATAAAGGAGAGTAAGTTGAGACAGATATTGGCTTATGGTGCAGAGATAGTAAAGTTGCCTGGAGACGTCTCCGTCGTCTCAAAGGCTGCGCAGACTGCTCCTAATAGTCTCTATGTCAGCCATGCGTGGAATCCATATTTCCAGGAGGGGACAAAGACGATTGCTTACGAGATTGCTGAGCAGAGGGGTTGGACCGCTCCTGACTACGTCTTCGTGCCTACCTCTGCCGGCTCATTAATCCTAGGCGTAATCAATGGATTCAGACATCTGTTCAGCTCAGGGGTTATCGATAAAATGCCCACAATAGTTGCTGTACAACCATTAGAGGTCTCACCCGTCTATCATGCATTAATGAATAAGCCCTATAAACCTCCCACCGAGCTGACAACAGTCGCAGACGCCCTGATAAGCACTAAGCCCATAAGGCTACAAGAGATGGTTGACTCGCTGAGAGAGACAAGGGGCTCAGCAGAGATTGTCGAGGACCAAGAAATCCTAAACTCACATAAACAACTAGCAGCTGAAGGACTCTATGTCGAGCCAAGCTCAGCCACCACGCTCGCAGCATACAATAAGTGGAAAGAGCAGGGAAAGATTAAGCATGGAGAGGACGCTGTACTCCTCCTAACTGGAAGCGGACTAAAAATCGCTTAGAAACTACTATTAATATCTGGGCATGTAATTGTAACGTTGGGTGACGGATGAATGTCTGAGAAGACATCTAGGATACCGAAATTCTACCAGCTCAGCGTCGAGGAGCGGCTCAGAATAGTCTCAGAATTCTCAGGCCTCAACAGCAATGAGCAGGAGATGCTGCTTAGGGGCGGCCTAGACCTCGCCACTGCCAACAGAATGATCGAGAACGTGATAGGGATATTCCAGATACCGCTTGGAATAGCAGTCAACTTCCTGATTGATGGTAAAGACTACTTGGTGCCAATGGTTATTGAGGAGCCGTCAGTCGTCGCGGCCGCTTCCAACGCGGCGAGATGGGCGAGAGAGGGAGGTGGAATAGAGACCTGGTCGTCTGAACAAGTAATGATTGGTCAGATACAACTTGTAGGCGTAAATAACCCATACGCAGCAATATTCGAGATAATCAAGAGGAAAGAAGAGCTAATCAAGATAGCGAACGAGAAGGACCCAGTACTAGTAAATCTAGGCGGCGGTGCAAGAGACATCGAAGCGAGGGTAATCCAGACAATCGCTGGCCCAATGATTATTACTCATCTCTACGTAGATGTACGCGACGCCATGGGTGCCAACGCGGTGAACACGATGGCTGAGGCAGTTGCTCCACACTTGGCATCGATTACTGGCGGCAGGTTCAGGCTGCGAATAATCTCCAACCTCGCTGACAGGAGATTGGTCAGGGCTAAGACGAGGATTCTTCCCTCCTCCATCGGCGGCAAGGAGGTGGCTGAGGGAATCTATGAGGCCTATGCCTTCGCGCTCGCCGACCCATACAGGGCCGCCACTCATAACAAGGGAATCATGAATGGCATAGACGCAGTCGCATTAGCTACTGGTAACGACTGGAGAGCCATCGAGGCTGGAGCACATGCATACGCGGCTAGGAATGGAAGATACGAGCCGCTCACAAGATGGGAGCTCACGGAGAACGGTGAATTGATAGGCACGCTGGAGATGCCCCTCGCGGTCGGAATAGTTGGAGGAGCCACGAGGACGAATCCGCTCGCAAGATTGTCGCTGAAGATTCTCGGAGTAAAGTCTGCCTCTGAGCTTGCGAGGGTGATGGCTGCGGTGGGACTTGTACAGAACCTGGCTGCTCTAAGGGCGCTGGCAGCCGAGGGTATACAGGCGGGACATATGTCGCTCCACGCTAAGAATATCGCAGTGATGGCCGGAGCTGTCGGAGAGGAGATCGACATCGTCGCTGAGCAGATGATTAGGGAGAGAATGATACGCGTAGACAGGGCGCAGCAGATACTGAGCCAGCTGAGAAGCGGCAAGGCATAATCTCAAAAGAACTCATGCTTGTAGAGTAGAAATCCTTAAGTAGGATAATTAATTATTCTTCTATCTTGATATGACTAGCCGTGGCAAGGTCTGGATAGCGCGTGACTTTTTGAAGTGCAGTGGCTGTAGACTCTGCGAGATTGTCTGCTCACTTCATCACGAGGGGAGAATTTGGCCTGAGGCGTCTAGGGTCAGGGTCTTCATGCTTATTCCCGGCGTCGAGTATCCACATCTCTGCGCACAGTGCCATGACCATCCATGCATGGATGCCTGCCCGACAGGAGCGATATCCGTGAATGACGAGACCGGCGCCATAAATGTTAATAGAGATATGTGTACTGGCTGTGCGTCCTGTGTTGATGCTTGTCCAGGAAGGATTCCGCATCTTCATCCAACGCTTAACTATGCCTTGATCTGCGACCTATGCGGCGGGGACCCAGAGTGCGCAAAGATATGCAGCGAGGGTGGATGGAATGCTTTGAGGATTGTTCCACATACTGATGACCCGCTGGAGCTATATGCCTATAGGCTCTATGCGAGGAAGCCTGAGGACGCTACTAAGGGGCTGGTCGCTCAGCTATACGGCGAGGCGGGTGAGGAGATGCTATGAGTGGCAGGGGCTATGCGGGCAAGTTCGCAGAGATAGACCTCTCGACTGGCAGTATCAAGGAGACAAGATTCCCGGAGGAGGTCTTAAGAAGATACGTCGGCGGCAGGGGGCTCGGCGTAAAGATCCTCTGGGACAGGCTTGGTGCCAAGTGGGACGAGATTGATCCACTGGGCCCGGAGAACATCCTGCTCTTCTTGACTGGGCCGCTGACTGGATTCTTCCCGGGTGGAAGGATATGCATTACTGGCAAGTCTCCGCAGAGCAACGGCGTTGTGGGCAGCACGATTGCGGGTGAGTTTCCAGCCGAGCTGAAGTGCGCTGGCTGGGATGGATTAATAATTACTGGAGAGTCTGAGAAGCCCTGCTACATATTCGTGAAGGACTCGGAGATAGATATAAGGGACGCGAGTCATGTGTGGGGAAGCAGAGCGAAGAAGACCTACCTCACACTCGTCAAGGAGGTTAGAGACGAGCTCAACGCGAAGAATCCATTATACGGCGAGTGGAAGGAGCCCGCCATCTACATGATTGGGACAGCAGGCGAGAAGAAGGTGAGGACCGCCGGCGTGGTCGGCAAGTGGGCCCACGGAGCCGGGTACGGAGGATATGGAGCAGTCATGGGCTCTAAGAAGCTGAAGGCGGTCTTGGTTAAGGGCACCGGGCCGCTCCCACCTGTTGCTGACCATGAGAAAACGATGCAGCTCATCAAAAAGGTCTGGAGAATTAATTTCCAGCACGACTTGAATAGGAGATGGGGTACGGGCTATGCCGGATACAACGTTGGCGCCCAGTACAGCTCCGAGCCGGTCAGGAACTGGCAGGAGGAGTGGCACGACGAGAGGAGCTTCGGAGTAGACGAGTTTGAGCGGAGGGTCTGGGTAAAGAGGTACTGGGGAGACTTTAACTGCCCAACCACCTGCCTGAAGCTAGCAGTCGTCAGGACTGGTAAGTACAAGAACAGCATCGCTGACAATCCTGACTATGAGCTGCAGGCCTACGAGGGAACGAACCTGGGAATCTTCACTCCTGAGGAGAATGTCTATCTAGTCAGCGTGATCGAGGAGTGGGGATTCTGCGGGATACAGGTGGGAAACACGATGGGGTTCGCGGCGGAGCTATACCAGAGAGGAATACTCACGAAGGAAGAGCTGGGAGGAATTGAGCTGAAGTGGGGAGACGCGGATGCCTTCGCGAGACTCGCAGAGATGATTGCGAAGAGGGAGGGCATAGGAGACATACTTGCAGAGGGCACGTTCCGCGCCGCGCTTAAGCTTGGAGAGATGAAGGGATTAGACTTATTAAAGTATGCGGTTCAGAGCAAGGGCATAGGGATTGGCGCCCACGGAATTAGGAGTGGTCTTGACTATCCAATGGGCATATCTTATGCTTGCTCAGTGCAGGGCGGGGACCATACCTCGGTAGCGCTGATTCCAATAACTAGAACTGTGAGCGACCACAGCATGATGATGTCTGACTCCGGAGTATACTGCCTCTTCAATGAACTCTACTTAAAGAAAGAAGAAATCATAGAGTTCTTCAACGCAGTGACTGGATTCGGATATACAGTCGATGAGTGGTACTACGACATAGCGATGAGAATCGTGGAGATTCAGAGAGCGATGCTCCTATTAGGCGGGCCGGACGTCAAGTGGAGGATAGATGAGAACCCAGCCAGGTTCTATGAGCCTCTGCCATCAGGCCCGAAGAAGGGACAAGCTCCAACGAGAGAAGAGATTGAGAAGATGAAGCAGGAGTACTACAAGATCGTGGGCTGGGACGAGAGAGGCATCCCGAAGTCCGAGACGCTTAAAAAGCTCGGGCTAGAAGACGTGGATAAAGTCCTAAGAGAGAAGCTCGAGCTCTAAACAATCATTTTTTTTCTATACTATTCTTTCTCCAGTATTTTTTAAAGCGATGTATCCATCAAGTCTTCCTATCGCCTCTCTGAAAATTTCTGATGATAAGATGTTGAGGAGTCTCTGAATGGATGGCTTTGAGACTCTGTCGATACGGACGGCGAAGTCGTATATCTCGGTCGAGACCGGTATGAAGTCTAGGCCGTATAGCTTTGCGGCGTATTCTATTCCGACTCCGCAGTCAGCTCTTCCATCCCTCACTGCGATTGCGACAGCGTTATGCGTCCCGACCTGATAGTTGTATCCCTTGATGGTCTTCTCTGGATAATCGACTCCCAGTTCTTTGAGCTTCATGTCTAGTAGTTGTCTCGCACCTGAGCCCCTAACCCTATTCACTATTCTGAGACCCCTCTCGACGACGTCTCTCAGGCTTTTTATTCCGAGTGGATTTCCCTTCCCAACTATGAGTCCTATCCGTCTGCCGTATCCCCTGTAGAGGGCGACAACTCCCTCGAGCCCCAGCTCGCTGACCATGTGGACATTGTATTCTCCAGTCTCTGGATTGAGTAGATGCGTACCAGCCATGTCTGCCTCGCCTCTCTTCAATGCCTTCCAACCGGCCAGGCTTCCGACATTGATTATCCTAACATTTCTTATACTGGCTAGCTCCAGCAGGGCGTCGACTGCTAAGCAGTGACTACCAATGATGTTTAGCTCAGTAAATCTATACCTCTGAGAGAAAAGATTGACGACTACTTCTTCGTCCTCATCTATGAATTGTTTCTCCTCTCCTACTTCGACGAAGCCGTCTGAAATTGCGAGCGCGGTCGTCGAGCCTGAGCCCACAAGTATGGGATAGGCTGCGAGGCCATTAGTTGTCTCGATGAGCTGGACGGGTACGTATTCCGTCTTTCCCCCGCCTGCCTCAAGCCTGAATGGAAACCTGGCCGAGACCCTTAGGCCTCCCTCAACAATCCTTGCCCCGCTCATCTTCAATATAAGTGGGCGGACAAGCACGTTGAAGATTATCATGGCTGAGAGTGGAAATCCAGGCAGTCCCAAGAGCAGTCGATTGCCATGCGAGAGGCCTATGACCGTCGGCTTGCCTGGCCTGATGTTCAGTCCATGAACTAGGACTCTTCCAAGATTGCTGAAGACTCTGTAGATAACGTCGCCATAGCCTGCAGACGTGCTTCCAGAAGTAATTATCAAGTCATGAGTATTCAGGACGCTCTGCAATGCATGAGTAATCTCCTCGGGCTCATCGGGCAGTATTCCGTAGAACCTCGCATCGGCTCCACACTCATTAGCAAGAGCGGCCAGCGTTGGGCCATTCACGTCGATTATTTTTCCCGGAGCCAGCTCTTCCTTACTCATTACGAGCTCGTCTCCGACAGAGAAGACCGCTACCCTAGGCATGCGATACACTTTAACCATACTTATTCCCGTACCCCTGAGTGCGGCAATCTCCTTAGCCATTATCACGTCTCCCCTCCTAAGCACTACGTCTCCCCTCGCCGCGTCGGAGCCAGCTGCAGAGACGTTCTCACCTGGAGACACATGCCTGTATATCAAGACCTCTCCATCGGACTCCTTAGTGTACTCGACCATTACGACAGCGTCAGCGCCGCGGGGAATCATTGCGCCCGTGGAGATCTTGACGGTCTCGCCCCGACTAATCATCACTTCTGGCAGTGTGCCTATCCTCACTTCTCCGATTACTCTCAGCTTGACTGGACTTAGCTCAGAGGCTTCGTATACGTCAGAAGAGTTTACTGCGTATCCATCCACTGTGCTCCTGTCAAATGGAGGCGAGTCGACCATTGCAGATATGTTCTCTGCAAGCACTCTCCCAGCAGCCTTTGTTACCTCCAGCTCTTCCACGTCGAGCGACCTAAATCCTCCCAGCGCCTCCTCTATCATTCTAAGGGCTTCCTCCACGCTTACGAGTCTGTGAAAGACGTATGCCAAGCTTAGTCCCCCTCTAGTGGCTGTGTAATCTCAACCTCGACGACCTCTCCCTCGTCATGCCCCTCCAGCATCTCTGGAATTTCCAGTATTCCGTTCCCACCCGTGAGTGTCGAGAGTAGTCCTGACCCTGTCAGCATCATGGGCTCAACTATGTAGGACTCTCCCTCTCGCCTGACTCTGACCCTTACGAAGGCCCTTATCCCCTGCGGCTTCGCGACGCGTCTCGTCAGTCTTCCCCTAATTCTTGGAGGCGGGGGCATGCGTGTCCCAGTCATCATCGAGATGCACGGCTCGACGAGCGTCTTGTAGCCTATGTATGCGGAGACTGGGAAGCCTGAGAGCATGAATATTGGCTTTCCCCCGATTATTCCTACTCCTGTCGGCTTCGCCGGCCTTATCCTCAGTCCATGAATGATTATTCCAGGCTCTCCTAGGCTGCTCACCACGTCTGGCACGTTGTCTGTCTCGCCAATGCTTGTTCCTCCGGTTATTATCACCATGTCTGCCCGGCTTAGGCCTTTCATTATCTGGCTCCTCAGCTCCTCGGTGCTGTCTGGAGATATTCCCAGGTCTATGGGCTCTGCCCCGCTCGTCTCTAGCAGTGCCTTTAGCATCGGCCTGTTTGTGTCTATCACTTCTCCGACGTTCTTCTTCATTCCATGCATTACTAGCTCGTTGCCGGTCGAGATTATCGCGGCTCTCGGTCTCCTCAGCACCTTGACGCTCGTGATGTTCTGTCCGGCCAGCGCAGCGATGTGCCACGGCATTATTCTCGTCTGCTTCTTGGCTATGATGCTGCCTGCGGGGTAGTCCTCACCCATCCTAGACACGTTCTGGTAAGGTGTGACCTGCCTAGTCACCTCCACCTTGCTGTTGGTCTGTCTTGCGTGTTCAGCCATGACTACGGCTGTCGCTTCGTCGGGCAACGGTGCGCCGGTCATTATCTCCGCCGTCTCTCCTCTCCTGATTCTTGGCAGCTGGTCCGGCCTCGCTCCGGCCATTATTTTTCCGACTAGTCTGAGCGTGACTGGGTTGTTGGGTGTGGCTCCGAAGGTGTCTTCGGCGATTACTGCGTAGCCGTCTACTGCGCTTCTGTTGAGGTCTGGTATGCTTATCGTTGCGGTTATGTCTTCTGCGAGTATTCTTCCATGCGACTCCTCCAGGCTGACTATCTCTGTCTCGGTTATTCTGTGTGTCATGTATCTCCTGAGTTTCTCCAGCGCCTCGCTGAGCGGTGTGAGTTCCTCGAAGCCAATCATCTTCCTCCTCATTTATCTCCTCAATATCCCTAGCTCGGGGAGTAATAATTGTCTTATCATTGATAACATTTTTATTCTGAGTTGTCTAGGAATGGTTTTGGCGGCCGTGGTCTAGTCTGGACTAGGACGTGGGCTTTCCGAGCCCAATACCCGGGTTCAAATCCCGGCGGCCGCAGTCTATTGTTTTTTACTTGCGATAAATATGCATGCCTCTGCTCCGCTGGCTATGCATGTCTGCTCCTCGACTTCCCATTCTCCTCCCATTATCTCTGAGATGTAGCCTGCTAGGTATCCTCGCATGAGTTGTGATGCTGGCTCATGTATCTTGTCCTTGATTAGTTGGCACTCGACGAGTCCCTTTATCTTGAGTTTGAGGGTGTCTTTCTCCGGCTGTTCTATCTCGACGCTGTGGCACCAGCCGAGCGTTGTGAGTGGAATAACTTCGAGCGGTTTTGTCGTCCCCATCTCTGGGAAGACCTTCTTGATGTATTGTGCCTGGGACATGCCCATCGGCTGGCCCAGATGGTAGAGGAATGCTTCTGCCGCTGATTTTCCGAGTTTTTCATAGAGACTTTCTAGTAGTCCCTTGAACTCGGTGTCTGTGACCACCATTGCCCTAGACTCGTATATCCCTAACTCGTTGTAGAATGGCGCGATTGATGTATGGATTGGCAACTGTCTATGCATCAATAGTCTTCTTACTCCCTTCTTCTTCTCGATGAGTTTTACGAGGTTGTCAACCTCCTCGTCGGTGTATCCATCGATATCGATGAAGACTATTAGGTGGAATGGCTGCTCGACATTCATCGCTATGTTCGAGATGATTCCAACGATGTTTAGCCCAGCCGCGGAGATGACCTCGAGTGCTGAGATAAGCGAGCCGGGCTTATTCTCAAGCTCGAGAAAGAGGCTCCTAAGCCCCTTCTCAGGAATCGACGCAATAAAGGGCAAAATAAACTTCTGAACCATGCCTAAATATGATTAATGAGTCTAATAAGCATTGATTTTCTAAAAAAATAAAAAAAGTTATGCTTCCAAATTATTAATGCTGTTTTGATTATAATTGATGTCTAAAGAGGCTCAGAAGATTTAGGGTAATTAGTTGGGACGTTGTTTTATATCCGTGCGTGTCCGAGTGGCGGGGATTGACCCAGGCACGAGGAGCTTCGACGTTCTCGGACTAGAGGATGGAGAGGTCTTTCTCGACGAGTCGATTCCATCGACAGAGATAGCAAGGAACCCTGGCTGTCTCGCGAAATTGCTAATGGATGCGGGACCGCTTGACTTGGTCGTCGGCCCCTCTGGCTACGGATTACCTATGAAGCACATATCAGAGATAGGTGAGGAGGAAATTTTTCAGATGGTGCTTTTCAAGCCGGGCGACCCTGATATCCCAGTCCTGACCGGTCTCTCAAAGGCAGTAAAGCTCCTAAAAGATGCAGGCCTCAACATTATTTTTATCCCAGGCATCATCCATCTGCCTACAGTGCCTGAATACAGGAAGATAAACGCGATAGACATGGGAACTGCGGATAAGCTATGCTGCGCGGTCCTCGCGATTCATGACTACTCCGAGAGGCATGGAGTGCCTTTTGACAAAGTATCAATAATTCTGCTTGAGATAGGCTTCGGATACAACGCAGGCATAGCAATCGAGAATGGAAGGATAGTTGATGGCATCGGGGGGACGAGGGCAGGCCCAGGCTTCCTGACCTCTGGTGCACTTGACGGAGAGGTCGCCTACATGCTTGAGCGCATCAGCAAGACGACTCTCTTCACAGGAGGTGTCAGGACAATCGTTGGAGACGAGAGTCTCACGCCAGAAGACTTCCCAAAGAGAGCTAGGACAGAGCCGAGGGCTAGACTTGCATGGGAAGCATTCATGGAGGGACTCGAGAAGACGGCGAGAGCGCTGCAGGCGTCTGTCAAGAAGCCAGAAGCAATCATAATATCTGGAAGACTCAGTAATATCCCAGAGATCTATCAAGAACTGAGCAGCAGGCTCTCAGAGATAGCTAGGGTTGAGAAGATAGTCGGGCTCCAGGCGAGGGCAAAAGCAGCGGCACAGGGAGCAGCCCTCATCGCGGATGGACTAGCGGGCGGAAGGACAAGAGGACTAGTAGAGCACATGAAGATAAAGGAGGCTGCGGGAACAGTGCTCGACCACGTATACATCGGCGCCCTAAACAAAAAATACCGAGTGTGAGGAAGTTTTAGATAATTAAAAACTTATAAGCATCAGCCAAAGGCAATAATACGTAAAGACTCTGGTGAATAATTTTGAGTAAAAAATACTTCAGGAGGGACGAAATCGTGGGTAAAGACATAATATCCGACGCCGCCATAAGGCTCGGCAAGGTAAAGGACATCGGATATGATCCCGAAGGAAAAATCGTCCTGATATATGATAAGCTAGATGAGGGCGGAGAAGAAGCAATCCCATCCTCCCATATAATCGCATTCGGAGACGTAGTCCTCGTCAAGTCAACAACAATAGAAAAGACAACAGCGCCAACTCAGACCGCCTCTCCTTCAGTAAAGATTTGTCCCAAGTGTGGAAGGGCAAACGCTCCCGACCTGATTTACTGTACTGGATGCGGCTCGAGGCTGGAGGCGCAGTAGAGATGAAGCTCGAAGATAATCTAAGAGACGCCTACAACTATACGGCTAAGCTATTTAAGGACATTGGAAGACTCGCCATCCTAATCGTCTTAAACATAATACCCATAGTCAACTTCATAGTTTCTGGATACTTCGCAAGAGTAATCAAAGAGTCGCCGAGAAGCGACGCTCCACCACCCATCGAGAAGTATGGAGAACTCTGGGTAGAAGGAGCAAAAATCTTCATCGTCACACTAGTCTACATGATAGTGCCGATAGTCCTATTATCGGTAGGGATGGCCTCGGCTATAGTGGCTGGCATGTTTTTTCCCATGGCCGGGCTCGGCGTCTTAGGCAGCATACTGGTAGTCATAGGACTAATCCTGATATTCTTCATAATGATAATAGCACTAATGGCGATAGTCCACATGGTCAAGACTGGAAGACTTGGAGCCGCGTTTGATTTTAACAAGATATTATCAAAAATCAGAGCCATAGGCTGGGCAAACTACATAATCTGGATAATCGTAATATTCATCATTGGACTAATACTGGCCGGACTCTCATTCATACCCTACATTGGATGGCTCATATCCCTAATATTATCCCCGGTCTTCATGGTCTTCATCGGCAGGTCAGCCTCTAACATTTATGAATCATCCGTGACTACCTCTATAGCCCCATCCGTAGCAACCCCAGTAGCCCTATTCTGCGGCTACTGCGGAAACCCACTCAGACCAGAAGACAAATTCTGCGGCAAATGTGGAAGACCAGTAAAATGAAACACTAATCACTACAAATAAATTTTTTATGAAGAATAAGAGTAGCTCCGAAAAATATTAAAGATATCTAAAACTAAGCGTATCCATGGCTAGGATAATCATACATACCGCCAAGAGACCATACAGATACACGACACAGAAGGGCGAAGACGTATGGATATGCATGTGCGGACTAAGCGACACATATCCAATATGCAGTGGAAAACACAAAATATGCGCTGCAGAAAAAGAAGAAATACTAGCATACGACCAAGACGCAAATAAAATAGAAATAAATCTACCAGCAGAGATACTACAAAAAATCCGACGAGTATAAACCACATAAATAATTAATTATTTAATCAAGCCACACAATATAATTACAACATCTCTCCATATACTAGAACGAGGAACAATGAAGAGAAAAGCAGCCCCTACCGAGAAACATAAAGACGAGAAAAAGACTGTTAAGCAAAAATTGAGAAAATCACGACTGCTTAACAACTGCGGCCGCCGGGATTTGAACCCGGGACCCCCAGCGTGGCAGGCTGGTGTCCTACCAGACTAGACTACGGCCGCACACAGATACACAATAAAGAAGAAATTAAAAACCTTAACCCAACAATCAAGCCAGCCTCGCCTGACCCCTAATAAAGGGAACAAGCCTACTCCTCGACAAGTACCTCCCCAGCGGAATACTAAGCCTAGGCCCAACATACCCCAACGCCTCATCAAGAGAACCAAACCTACGAAAACCAGACTCCAAAGCAACCCTCGTCAACTCCCTAAACCTCCAAACACCAAGAGGAACCCAGCCACGACCCACCTCAAAAAACACAACCGCACCCGCCTGCTCGCCACGAGAGACAAGATACCTCAAGACAGACAGTCTAACGGCATAGTACGCACCGCCCGTATTCTCGGCATACCTACTCCTACCCCAAAAATACTCAGAATCAACATAAGGAGAATCAGACAAGAACCGAACCCAACCCTCAAGCAGCTCAAACATCCACGGAAAAGGAACCAAGACAACAAAGACAGAATTAAACAAGGCAGAAGCCTCATAGACACGAAACTCATCGATCACCCTCAACTCCCTAACCCTCCTCAAAAGCATCCTACCAATCAGGTCATCAATCGCAGTAATACTCCACTCAGTCGGAACAAGCCTCCGCTCAACCCTCCTACCAAGAAGACCAGCAGAAAAAATCCTAGACAAATAATACTCATCAACACCGCGAAGGTAAAGCTCGCCGACAGCCTCACCCGCAGAAACATCAACATCACCAACAAAGCGCTCAACAATCCTAGGCGCAGAAACATTACCAACAACCCTAACACCCTCAACCCTCACAGACGGCCCATGAGGCATAGCCCTAACACCAAACCCAGGCCTCGCCCTAAACCCACCGGCAACCCTCAACTCAACGTCAACAGGCAGACTAGAAAGAGCAGACTCCTGAATAGCCTCCAGAACCCTCCCAGGCCTACGAGCACTAACAACAGGCATCCTCAACCTCCCAAGAACAAGACCAAGCCTAAGAGCCACCAAATCATCAATCGAGAACTTAAGCCAACTCCTCGGAGACTCAAGAAGCCCAGCCTCAACGCCCTCAAGAAAAGAGACGCAAGAACCACCATAAATCCTCGGATAACCCCACTCGCCGAAGAGCAAAGCCGGAGGAGAAGGCCCAAACAAAGACTCAGAAGAAAGGGAACGACGAATACCTTCATAAACATTCCTATAATACGGACAGACAGACAACTTACAAAACCTAGCAACGTTACGACAGACAGGACAAACCACACGCTCCAGAACCCTCTCAGACCCCTGAACAACCGGCACATCCACCAAACCCAAAACCCCACAACTAATAAACAATACACAAACACCAACTTAAAGATTCATATCCACAAAAGACAGACAAACATACAGGAAAGAAGTGACAGAACAAAAAGAAAAAAGAATAATCGCAATCCACTACTCAGAGATAGCACTAAAAGGAGCAAACAGAAAACAATACGAAGCCAAACTCATAAGAAACGCAGAAAAAATCCTCGAACAAAACATCAAGATCAAAAGAAGACCAGGAAGACTCCTAATCTACCTCGACGATACGGACAACAACCAAACAAGCAACATAATAAACAAGCTGAAGAAAGTACTCGGAATAAAGTGGATAGGCGAGGGATACTCAATCCCAAAAGACATAGACTCACTAAGAAAGACAGCAGTCAAGATCGCAAAACAACACATCAAGCCAGACGAGACCTTCAGAATTAAGGCAACGAGGGTCGACAAATCATACAGCTTAACATCCCTAGAAATAGAGCGAGAGATAGGAGCAGAAATAACCAAACAAGTAGGAGCACCAGTCAACCTAAAAAACCCAGAAAAAACACTATACATATCAATACTTCCATCCGAGACAATAATAATATGGAACAGACATGAAGGACCAGGCGGACTTCCAATAGGCACAAGCGGAAGAGTAGTATCGCTCTTCTCTGGTGGAATTGACTCGCCAGTAGCGAGCTGGCTCATGATGAAGCGGGGATGCCACGTCGACCTGCTACACTTCTATGCATTACCAAGCATCGAACAAGTCAGAATGAGCAAGATTATGAGCCTCTTCGAAGTCTTAAAGAACTACTCTCCTGACTCAAGACTTTTCCTAGCATCATTCATCCCCTTCATGAAGGCATCGATGAGCGCTGACCCAAGAATTGAGCTGCCACTCTTCAGAAGGTTCATGCTTAAAGTTGCTGAGAGATTAGCAATGAATATTGATGCGCTCGGCATCGTCACAGGTGACTCTTTGGGTCAGGTTGCGTCTCAGACACTTGATAATATCTACTCAGCATCGATTGGTATTTCGCTACCCATCTATAGGCCACTGATAGGCATGGATAAGGAGGAGATCACCAAGCTAGCCAAGAAGATTGGGACTTATAGTTATTCGATTATGGAGTATAAGGATTGCTGCTCCATACTTGTAAGGAGCTCATCCACTAAAACTAGTCCTGAAGAAGTTATGAATGAGTGGAATAGGCTGGGGCTAGACACAGCGGTCGAGGAGACCTTAGCGGGCATTGAAGAGCTAAAATTGTAGTGCTGGGTGCATGGATATTTTTCTAATGCTTAAATGTGTCTCTATGTCCATTACTATTCGAGATGAGGCTCACTGAGTTTGCTAGATGGCTCATTGATGGTAGGAACGTAGGTATCTTGGCAACTCTTATGGCTGATGGGTCGCCGCATCTCAGTCCGGTATATGTTGATAGAGAGGGAGACATTGTGCTTGTTAATACAGTGATTGGTAGAGTAAAGTACCTTAACGTAAAGAGAGATCCTAAAGTTTCACTTGTCGTGATAGATCATCTTAATCCACTTCAATATGTAGAGATAAGGGGCAGAGTATCGGAGCTGAGTGTTGATGGTGCTGAGGAACACATAGACAAATTAGCAAATAGGTACATGGGTGTTAAAGAGCATCCATTTAGGAGGCCTGGACAGAAACGCATAATCATGAAGATTGCTCCTGAAAAGGTTATTGAGTATCGATAATCTTCTATAATTATGTATTTTTAGATTTTATATATTTTTTATTATATGGCTTTTCATGAAGGCTTTAATTTCCTTTAGGAGGATTTTGAAGTCTTTGCTAAGGAAATATAGGATGGTGAAGTATGTTGTTGCTCCTAGAGTTATTAGGAAAAGTAGAGGTGGGAGCGTTTCTGATAATGTTGGTGCTCGTGGGTCTATTAATGTCCTTGAAAGGAGGAGTATTGCTGCCATTATTAGTGAGGCTGATATGTATGGTGATGCAGTTTTTAGTCTTGGTCTATGGGAAGTGTATTTTTCTGAGAGTTTTCTGTAGATTATGAGTCTGGCTGTGCTAATGGCTAGATGTATTGTGGCCGTGGCGGTTGTAATTGTTAATATTTCTGTATTTTTTGTTTGGAGGTAAAGTATGATGGCAGTTATTAGTGCTGTGTAGGCTGTGGCTGTGTATAGTCCTATTTTCCAGAGCTGGAAGACTCTGCTTTGTGCGAAGTCTTTAAGGGATGTGTCTTCTTCTAGGTCGAATCTGTCTGATGCGAATATGGTTGATGAGTAGAAGTTTGTGAGTATTCCTATGAAGGTGCTTGTTGCTAGTATTGTGGCTGTTGGCCAGGCTGCGGCGTAGGTTGGTCTGAAGGCGTAGAGTATGTCTCCGCTCAAGATTATTGCTCCGAGGAGTGCTGGTGCTGCGAGTGTCATTGTGAATGTGAATGATTTGTCGATGTCTCGTTGGCCTCCACCTGCCAGTAGTCTCTGTGTGAGTCCTCCCATTAGGTCGCCTGTTGATTTGACCATTAGTGCGATGAGTAGTGCTGCTTGCCAGTATCCGGTTATTAGGGTTGTTGTGGTTATGGTTGTCATTAGGATTATGTCGAGCTGTGAGATGTATCCTGAGGCGACGCTTACGAGTTTGAATATTGAGCCTCTTATCCATCTCTTGATTGTTTTGAGTTCTATTTGTCTTGAGGCCAGTGGTTTGATTCTTGTTAGTAGGTAGGTGAGTTGGAGTGTATAGGCTATTGCTAGTGTTGTGAATGCTCCCTGTAGTCCGAGTCTTAGCTGCGCTACTAGTAGTATTCCGAGTGTTAGTTTTGATGTCTCGAAGATTATTGATGAGATGCCGACGTGTTGTGGGACGTAGCCCTTCGCTATGTCTGTTATCGCTGTGGTTAGGTAGAGTGGTGGTAGTGCTATGAGGCCTAGTAGGACTAGGCTTGTCTGTAGTCCTGCTGAGGCTGCGGCTTGGCTGCTGAATGCGATGTATAGTAGCGTTGCTGATGTGAGTATTGGAGTGTTTAGGATGAGTGCGTGGCCGAGTATTTTTCTTCCCCTGGCCGCGTCTCTGTATATCCATGTGGCGAAGAGGTCTGTTGGGGTTACTGCGTAGCTGAGGAGTGTTCCGATGTATGCCCATGCCCCGAAGTCCCTCTCTGATAGTCGTCTCGAGACCATGGCTGTGAAGAGTATTCCGACTAGGTATCCTAGGACCTGTGAGGTGAAGGAGATGGCTCCGGCGAGCCTCAGCCTAGCCCTACTCATCTCAAAATACTGCGAATA
>CALIKS010000016.1 GCA_938017985.1 uncultured archaeon
GATCGAGGGTGTGGGAGAGATCTTCAGGATTGAGAGCTATAAGAGGATAGGGTTTCACGCCGCGCTTTCGAGGTGCCTCGCCGGCGTCATCTCAGGCTCCATAATACTCGCCCTGCCCGGCTCTCCCGAGGCAGTAGAGACAGCCCTCAGGCTAATAGGTCCCGAGCTACCCCACATGGTGCACATAGCTCGCATCTAAGCCAATGCTTAGGGGACAGGCTTAAATGCCTGGGAGACGCCTTTAAGTTCTGTAAGCCATTATAACAGTACCACGTCTAAAAAGGCAATTCGTGACCGTCTTGGTAAAAATTATCAAGAACAAATTTAACGTTTTCAAATAGGTATGCAATTAATCCTATCCTAATTAAGAATTACTCTCGGGTACTTTGTAAGTAGTTCGGCTTTATTGTTCCCTACTAAAACCATGTCCTCGATCCTGATTCCATAAGATTGAGGAACGTAGACTCCAGGTTCGACGCTATGGACCATGTTTTTTCTTAGGGAGTGAGGAGAGGCTATATGGAGAGCTGGTATAGGCTCGTGCAAATGAACTCCTATGCCGTGACCTAGCCTATGCCGTATGTAGAGTCCAAGACCTCTTTCCCTTATATACTTGAAAGCCACATTGCACACCTCAGACGCCATAGCACCATCCCTGATACTATCAATGGCGGCCTCCTGTGACTCGAGAACCGTCTCTAAAATTCTCCGGACACCATTTTCAGGCTTTCCTGCAAAGAATACCCGAGTAGTATCCGACCAGTAACCATCCGCACATATATTTAGTTCTAGTAATACAGGTTCACCCTTTCGAATCTTCTTATTTGTATGGTTGTTGAACATCTTGTATGCTTCTGCAGTCCTTTGACCTGACATCACGAAAGCTGTGACGATACATTTCTCCACCCCCTTGAAGCCTGTTCCCTCTGCGGTGACAGTATGCTCCACCTCACCCGCAACTTCTGCTTCAGTTCGTCCCTCATCTACCGCGTTGTGGAAAGATTCTAGGCCTACATCTGCTAACTCATTGACTATCCTGAGTATAGCTACTTCCTTCTCCGTCTTGATCGACCTAAGGGCGTAAAGCGACTTGGTGAAGTCCACAATCTCAGCATCTCTAAGCTTCTGCTTGAGCATCTCGATAGTAGGGACCCCTACACTCCATGCCTCTCTTCTGTTGTATGTACACGCTATGAACTCCGCTGATGCCTCAATGCCTATCCTGACCCTCCTCCCAACTAATGCACGGTCTTTTAACACTTCTAACAGCACGTTTATCCCCGCGTCTAGGTAATTGCCCATCACTTCCGGTGTCTCCCAACCATATGAGCGTATGTCCTTTATCCAGCTCTTTGAAGCATATTCCTCCTCTCCTGTATGTGAGATAATACAAGGCTCGCCATCTAATGGAAATACTAAGTAAGAGACGCCGAAGAAGGGCCAATATCCACTAAAATAGACGACGTTTTCAGGTAGTCTTAATACTAACACATCTAAACCTTCCCGCGCCATTGTAGTCTTAATCTTAGAGATCTTCTCATCATCTCTTGAGTATGTTATACCATTCATTGTAGCTCACTCACTACCTCCTCTAGTGCTTCTTGTGGATAGACTCCCTTATAAGGCTGCCATTCCATAGCTTTCCCGCCATAGGTCTCCTTCAAGTAGGGAGAAATTCTTTCTCCAAAAACCTTAATGAAGCCTTCAACGTCCCCGCTGACAGAGACCGATATATGTGTGAACCCGATCTTTATGTATCTCTCCATGAATCTAATTACCGGCTCCTCTGAGTCCGCAACCAAAAAGTACTTCTCAATAGCCTCTGACGAAATTCTGTCTCCATGCATCTCTATGTATCGCGGATCGTATACTCCTAAATCGAAGAAAACTGGTAGGAGGGTTGGTCGCCACTTAAAGAGGGATCTTAGCGCTCCCTCATGATCGTCTTTTTGGAACCCCACGTGAACTAGCAGGGATCTCTCTATCGTCACGGGATCCCTACCATACTTCTTTGCAGACTTCTCAAGCGCTGGGAAGAGTCTCGTAGTAAACATAGATGTGTCCTCGAGGGGTAGGGTCATGAATGCATCTCCCAGAGCGCCAGCTAGCTCCGCACCTTTGGTCCCGGTTGAAGCTATATGGATCGGAATCTGGATCGGCGGCTTATCGTAAAGATTAGCCTTAGTAACCCTATAAAACTTTCCTCTGAACGTTACGAAGTCCTTACTCCAGAGAAGTCTAATGATTATCAACGCTTCTTTAAGTCTCTCTAACCTCTCACTGTGTGTTGACGGCCAGTTAAACCCACATGGTACCTCGTTTAAGGCTTCTCCAGTTCCAACGCCGAGGAATACTCTGCCTGGATAAAGACATGAAAGGGTTGCAAAGGATTGTGCAACAATGGCTGGAGGATACCGGAACAGGGGGCATGTAACGCTCGTGCCTAAAATGACCCTTCGGGTTAAGGCTCCGACTGCCGACAATATATTCCATGCGAAAGATCCATGGCCCCCAGTGTGAAACCAAGGATGAAAATGGTCAGAGGCCCAGACAGCGTCTAGTCCACACTCTTCAGACTTAACGCAGAACTTCACCAATTCAGAAGGAGAAAACTCTTCGACAGCAGCTACATATCCAAAACGTAGTAATGAATTTGCAGCCACGGAATGAGGGTTTAATAACTAACATATATTTTTTATTTTTAAAATTTTGGTTTGAGTTGCAAGCCCAAAAAATTTAAATATAACATCCTTTGTAATTCGGTTATGTCACGGGTAACCAGACGTCAAGCAATAAGCCGTGCTGCCGCTATCGGTGCTATCGTTGGGGTGGGAGCGATTGCTGGTATTGGAGGTTACTTGGCTGGTTCTGCAACAGGAAGAGAAACACGTACAGTGACCGCGACTATAGGCGGTGCAACAGTAACACAGACACGAGTAATTACGGAGACAGTAGCTGGGGCGCCAGATTTCGCGAAAGGATTAAGGTTTACATATATAACACACGGGGGGGAGGAGAACGTCTTCTGGAATTCCGTTCACCTAGGAATGCGGGAGGCCGCTAAACTAACAGGTTGTGACGCAGTTATGATCAGGCCTAAGAGGGAAGGTGACTTAGCACAAGAAGTTGCCGCATTTGAAGCAACCATAGCTGAGAAGCCAGACGGGATAATCGTCCCTATAGCTTATACGGAGCTTTTAACGTATGTTAAGAAAGCAACTGATTCAGGTATACCCGTCATAGTAGCAAACATAGATGCGCCTGATCCCAACGATCGAATAAAGGCTGGAGGTCTCTCCTATATAGGTCAGTATTTGGAACCAGCGGGATACTTTTTGGCAAAGACCCTAAGTAAGTACTTCCCTCGTGGTAGTCATGCTTTGATTCTGATTGAGGGTCCTGGGCAGGTATGGGCCGAGGAGAGAGCCAAAGGCATCCAGAGATTCTTAAAGGAATATGATTGCACTTTTGATAGGCTTGATGTAAGCTTTGATCTAGCTGTCGTTGAGTCGCGAGTTTCAGCTTATTTAGAGGCAAATCCGCAAACTAAGGCTGTATTCAGTGTTGGGTATACATCGCCTATAGCTGGTAAGGTGCTTAAGTCTAAGGGTGTACCCCCAGGAAGTGTAGCCATCGGGACCTTCGACATAGTACCGCTAGTAATAGAATGGATAAAGGAGGGTTATGTGCAAGTAGCGATCGACCAGCAACCATATCTACAGGGATTCTTACCAATAATACAGTTGGTCCTCATGAAGAAATACGGCCTTAGCGCATGGGATGTCAACACAGGCAATGCAGTAGTTGATCAATCAAATGTCAGTCTAGTAGAAGAGCTGTCGAGAAAAGGTTATAGGTAATCAGTATTTCACATAATTGGTACCATGTTGCGCTACAAATCACTTATTGTTACATCGCTGCAGCGAAAGGAGATTAGTGTTGCTACGATACTATTCGGCACGATAATTTCCTTCTACAGCATCCAACCCGTGTTTTTGAGCCCTTCAAATATTGATGTGCTACTCAGAATTACTCCAGAACTTGGGATAGTTGCGCTTGGTGTAACATTACTGATGATTGGGGGCGAATTCGATTTATCAGTAGGATCAGTGTTCGGCTTCATACCAATGGTCACGATACTTCTTATAGAGAGTGGGATTCCCCCAACCCTTGCCATAGTTTCCGGATTATTAATATCTACTCTCGTCGGACTAACTCATGGTGTAGTTACTGTAAAAACAGGTATCCCATCCTTTATAACAACTCTTGGAGGCCTATTGATTTGGCGAGGAGTGTCTCTTGCGGTAACGGGAGGTCTACCAAAATACATGACTATGCCGCCGGAAATTATCTTTTTCTTTAGCGGCAAAATTGCCCCATTCATTCATATGCAAATGATATGGTTCTTCGCACTAGCAGGATTTTTTTACTACATATTAGAAAGGACGAAGTTTGGTAACTGGATATACGCTACTGGTGGTAGAAAGGAGGTTGCCCGCGCGATGGGTGTGAATACAGACCGCGTTAAGATTGTTCTTTTCACTCTTTCATCATTGATGGCGGGGATGGGCGGTATTATTCAGTCTATAAGGCTGGGCCAGGCTTTACCTAATCAAGGTGATGGTTTGGAGTTTGATGCTATAGCGGTCGCAGTGATAGGAGGAACATCACTGTTCGGCGGTTCAGGAACAATATTAGGTACAGTGATTGCAGAATATCTGAGCCGAATAATAGAAAACGGGCTAATAATAATAAGAGCTCCCTCATATTACTTCAGGCTGTACATTGGTTTGGTGATAGTTATTGCCGTGACGGTTAATATTTATATATTGAGACGCTCCATTCGAAGTAGGGTAGAGTCATGAATAATCATGAACTACTTGTTTACATGAGGGAAATCCATAAGTGGTTTGGGAGAGTACACGTATTGAGAGGCGTCAACTTCAAGGTCTACAACTCTGAAATAGTCGGTCTTGTAGGTGACAATGGTGCCGGCAAATCTACCTTAATGAAGATTCTAGCTGGGATTTATCCACCAGACAAAGGTAAGATCTTTATTAACGGAACGGAAGTGAATTTCAAGTCACCCAAGGATGCTATGAAGCATGGGATTGAAATGATTCACCAAGACGTTATGCTGGCACCATTGATGAGTGTCGGTCGAAACATTTTTCTGGGACGCGAGCCTCAGAAATTATATGGCATTGTACCTATACTTGATCTAAAAAAGATACGTAAGGAGTCACTAAAATGCTTGAAGGAGATAGGGCTCGATGGTGTAGACCCAGATATGGTGGTCGAGAATTTGTCTGGAGGACAGAGACAGGGTGTAGCTATCGCGAGAGCTGTTTACTTTAAGGCTAAACTTTTGATTCTAGACGAGCCGACCAATAATCTATCAGTTAAGGAATCTGCAAAAGTTCTGCAATTCATAACCGAGGCTAAGAATCAAGGGATTTCAAGTATATTCATTACACACAACATTCACCATGTTTACTCAATTGCTGATCGAATAGTTGTGTTGAGTCATGGACAGGTTGTAGGTGACTTAAAAAAGGAGGAGACAACAATTGATGAGGTAACAAAACTCATAACTGGCGAGACCTCTCCTAGACCTACGGTAGGCTCATAAACTCTTAAATATCAACGCATACAGGCTTCCCTGGGGATGATATAAAGTTGATGAGTGAGATTATCAGGTCAGTGGATGTTTATACTGTTGCTGTTCCTATCGAAGCGCCCCTCAGACATAGTAATGGAGTTCATCCCGGATGGTTCATAATAACTTTGATTAAAATAACCAGCTCTTCTGGGTTAGAAGGTTGGGGAGAGGTGGGAGGTGGTGGATTTAGTGTAAAGAATTTTTTGGAATCCATTGGTAAGAATCTAATAGGCGAATCAATATTTAATCTGCAGCGGATACAGTGGAAATATGCATCACCGATAGCGGCGACTTACTATAATCAACTGTTACCACAGATTTGGTTCCCCATAGAGACTGCCTTACTTGACCTGCAAGGTAAATTTATGGATATTCCAGTACATTCGCTACTTGGTGGTAAGGTAAGAGATGAAGTTGAAGTTTCAGCTTACATTTTTCCCAGATATTCTAAGGACGATAGAGGGGGTGAGACCTCGCCTGAGGAGATACTTAAGCTAGCTAAGAGATGGAAAGAAAAATATGGCTTCAGAATCTATAAGCTTAAGGCGGGGGTCTTCAAACCGATCCATGACTTAGATGTACTTAAACTGCTTAACGAGGAATTACCATACACTCTTTTCAGGGTAGATCCTAATGGAGCGTGGAGCATTATGGAGGCAGCTCACGTAGGGCGCCAACTTGAGAGAGTCGGTGTCAGGATGGAATACCTGGAAGATCCTGTATGGGAGATGGGAAATATGGCTCGTCTAAGAGACTATGTGAAAATCCCATTAGCAACTAATACATGTGTGACGAGGTTCGAAGACCTTATCGCCGCCCACTCCCTTAGAGCTGTTGATATCGTTCTGGGCGATCCACACTGGTGGTGGGGTTTGAGGGGGTACCAACAATTAGGGCGAGTCTGCGGGACCCTAGGCCTAACATTAGGCATGCATAGCCCAGGCGAGCTAGGAATCGGTCTCATGGCAATGGTACATGCGGCGTCGGCTACTCCTCAACTTGCAACGGCAATTGATACTCATTATATGCATCTACTAGACGATGTGGTGAAGGAGCGGATAGTAATAACCGAAGGTAGAATAAGGGTGCCGGACGGCCCAGGGATAGGAGTTGAAATTGACTATAACAAGCTTGAGAAGTATCAAGAACTTTACCACGAGGTTAAGGAGTATCTATATACATCGGATCCAGCTCGACCTGAGTGGTATCCAATGATACCTGAGAGGGGCTATGCGTCATGTCCATGCCATAAATAGTTAGAAGTACTTTCTACTAGTCTACTGTGTGATAATAGTGCAGTTGATTAGACATCACCCATGGATAAATGTTATAGCCTGTTACAACATTTGGCTAAAAACCCTCATAGGTCGCTGTTATCACCACTGTATTTATACAGACTGCTAACAAATTTTATCTCCTCTCTAAAACATCTTTTCCTCGATCGAGCATTCTATACTCCATTTGTCCAACTACCAAGCCTTTAATTCCTTGAGCTAAGATCAGGTCCACATCACGCCGGGAGACATTTTTATTGTCGCCTTCCCTACTCATCTGCTCTATCCTATAATCCTTGGCACTATTTAGAGAATGTTGCTAACCCATACCCATTACCTTCCAATACGTTTAAACTAGAAGTCCTCTCTAGTCTTGTTCAAAGTTATTCTCTGGATAACATTTATTTTGTTGTAACAGATCCTCAAGATGAAACATGAGTTCGAGAGCGGAGATTAGGGAGGTTAGGAGGAGAATATCGACGCCGCTGGGGGAGGCGTATTATTACAGTCTTTCTGCGCTGGAGGAGGTTGGCCTTGCTAGGGGCTTGGATTCTATGCCGCTGAGCTTGAAGATTCTTCTGGAGAATGTTGCGCGGAGTGCCGGCGCGGGTATAGCCTCTATAGAGGATGTGAAGGTTGTCGGCGAGGGTAGGGCGGGGAGCGATTCGGAGATACCGTTTA
>CALIKS010000017.1 GCA_938017985.1 uncultured archaeon
GAGCTGGGAAGCCGAGAACCCTGAGTAGATTCGAGAACGTTGGATTCGTGGGGATAAGCTGCGGAGGCCTAGACAATACATCCGTCTCCCACATGAAGGAGGCTATCAATATGTAATAAAGCGGAAGAACACTCCAGAGGATTAGTACGACTGCAATTATCACTAGCGTGATCTTTTTCTTCAATTCATTAGTTTTTTAATTGGGCCCCTATTTAAGACTTTGTCGCCGAAGACTGTTGTTTAAAATTATTCTTGTTAACCTATACTTAGGTTGCTCTTCGAGTCAACGGTGTTTTTGTTAATTTTTCTGTAAAAAAATATAAGTATAGCTATTCTTGATTCATATTCGGCAATGGTGCAGGCTGTCCTTCCATATGATGGAAGAGAATATTATGAATTGAGTATTGCTGGTCTTAAGAGACTTTTACCACTACTCAGGGTGAGCGAAGATACTTGGATTGCATACTTCGATAGTCTAGGAGATAAGGAATTCATATCTCACTGCGCTAAGATACTTGCTGAGAAGATTAGGGGAAGCGAGGTATTAATGACGTCTGAGAGCAAGGGAATACCACTCGTCCACGAGATAGCTGGACTCCTCAATCATGGCTACTACATTGTCGCGAGAAAAGAGGTGAAATCCTTCATGACTAATCCATTAGTTGTCGAGTGTAGACCAATCACTAGCAAGTCTACAGTCAAGCTCAGCATCGATGGTAGATACATTCCTAAGCTCAAGGATAAGAAAGTCGCGATAGTTGACGACATCGTCAGCACAAAGGAGACTATGAATGCCCTCGAGGAACTCGCAAAGAAGGCGGGCGCAATAATCTACAAGAAGGTAGCAATACTTGTTGAGGGCGCAACATATGACGATGTAGAGTACCTAGGAATTCTCCCGATATTTAAGAAGACAGCCTAGAGTATCAATTCAAAAACATATTTCTATTATCGACCGCATACTCTTATTATAATATTGAGCGATATTTTATAGTAGTGTGTATTCTCCGTAAATGGCCAATCATTAAAAGAGCTGAAGTAAAAATGCCTGCCGCGTATGCGGCAAGTAAGAATAGTTTCAAGCTGGACACTAGAAGACTCCTGGAAATATGCTGGTAAAGATTGGGGCATAAGCCTGCATAGGGTCTGTTCAAGGACCGGGTCATTTCCACCATCCCTGGCTTACTACTTCATTGAAAGATTCTCAGAGCCGGGCGACGTTGTCTTTGACCCATTCTCCGGGAAGGGAACTGCACCCCTAGAGGCATGCAGGTCGGGAAGAATAGGCATAGGCAACGACTTGGCGCCCGAGGCATACGTCATCACGCATGCAAAGGTGAGGCCAGTAATGGCTAGGCAGGTCATTGAGTGGGTAGAAAGGAATAGACAGTTCGTAGAGAATTACAGGGGCTGCGATGTTCCTGAGGAGGTCGAGGTCTTCTACAATAAATACACGTTGAGGCAGCTCCTCGCTGTTAGGGAATTATTGATGAATGACGATTCCGACCTTGGAATATTCATTAAGGCAGTGATTCTCGGGATTCTGCATGGGTCAAGCTCGCTGAGCCTCTCTGTTAAGTGTTCACATTCATTCTCGATGGCTCCGAGGTACGTGGAAAAGTCTATTCATAGGCTTGGGCTCAAGAAGCCGAGGCGAAACGTGCTTGACTGCCTACTCGAGAGGACGTCTAGGCTGATGGATGGATACGTGCCCATGACTAGGGGTAGAGCATTCATGAGAGATGCTAGATGGACAGGACTTGGAGACGAGTCTGTAGACATGATCATAACTTCTCCTCCATACTTCAATATGCAGACATATGCGTGGGATAACTGGCTGAGACTATGGTTCCTTGGACATGACTACAGGGAGGTGTCCAAGAAGCTCTTCCACACAAGCTCAATTAAGAAGTTCAGGGAATTCATTCAAGACGCTTTGAAGGAGATGTTTAGGGTCATGAAGTGGGATAGGCCATGCTTCCTCGTCGTCGGGCTCGTGAAGCTCAATGGTCAGAAGATAAATATGGCTGAAATAATTGCGCCGATAGCTGAGAAGATAGGATTCTCTCCTGTAAGGATAATCATGGACACGATTCCACGCGAGAACAAGTACCTCATGTATCTCAGGGAGGACCAGGGAGTCAGCAGAGAAGTAATACTCGAACTACATAAGGGAGTAGCTGCTGAGAGAGACGTATCGATTGACTGGAAGCGTGGATTACCAGTCGAGAAGAAGGTGATAATGGCGTGATGATAGAGACTCATGGAGAGGTATGTAGAGTCGGATACCTCAGGCTCATAGCCTCAATCGCTAAGAATAACGACTCGACGAGAGAGCTCAGCCCAGACTTCATTGCCTCGATTCTTGAGGATGCCGTGAAGAAATCCGAGACTATTGCCAATCACTCATCCAGGCTAAACATTATTGGCCTCATAAGGAGCAGAGTTGCTGCGCGTAATTATGTTACGCTTGCGCGTGGGTTAAAGATACTAGATATTTATGGGAGAGGACTTGACGTTAATGGCATAGTCTATACTTCGCTTAGGAGCGCGTCTAAGTTTGACGCTTTTCTAAAGGGCGAGACCATGCTGACTCACAGGGACATAGTATCGCTTAACCAAGTCGAGAAATTTTTCTTTCTCTACGTCATAGCGACGCAGGACTTTCTAATGATGCCTGGCCTAATCAAGTGGCTTAGCGGCCAGTCAAGCCTGACCAGGATGGAGGGCATGAACTACATGATGGAGGAGCTCTATCCACAGGCCCTAAAGATCCTGATGATGACTGCCGGAAAGAAAAAGAGGGCCGAGCTATCAGCCAAGCTTGAGGAGGCACTCACCTATAGGGAAAGGAGGATGAAGTATCCCTCTAAGACTGAGTGGATAAGGAGCAGCCTATACGCAAAGTACAGACACATAGCTCCCCCAAGGCTGGAGTGGCTCGTCGACCTAGACCTGCTTGAACGAATGGGGAGAGGAAAGTATGGAGTCTCTGAGCTTTTAAGAAATTATAAAGATGTGTTTTCTAGGACCTTTAGCTTCTCCCCCACAAGTCTTGCACATCAATTGTTCACGAACATCGCTCCGCTCTACGCCTCGTATGCGGGGAAGCCCTCTAGACAGACAGTTATTTCAGAGCTTCTCAGCAGTTTTCAGACACTCTCGAATCGTGAGAAGAGGCCAGTGAAGATGCAGCTCCTCGAGCTAGTCACTAGTTTCAGGCTGCTTGAGAATAACCACTTATCTTCGCCGAGGATTATTCATGAAGCGATAAATAGCTTGGCAGTCGTTTATCCTGACAGAATCTTCATATCTCCAGGGACAGATGGGGAGCTATACATTACTAAGATAGACCTCAGCTTGAAAGAGATAAGCACGTGACTCTCTATTTCTTAGTTATTGAGCTGTACCAGTTGATGAATTCTCTCAGTGCCTTGGACCTATGCGAGATTGCGTTCTTCTCATCGAGCGACATCTCGGCGAATGTTCTTCCATCTCCTTCAAGTGGTATGAATATTGGGTCGAAGCCAAATCCACCAGTGCCTCTAGGCTCGTCTGCTATTATTCCCTCGCATCTCCCAGTAAAGAGGTTGATGCCATGTGCATCTGAGATGTAGCATATAACCGAGAGGAAATATGCTGACCTTTGAGATACATTCTTCATGAGCTTTATCAAGCCTATGCATCCAATTCTTGAATATACATATGAGGAGTATGGTCCAGGAAAGCCGTTGAGACTGTCTATGAAGAGGCCCGAGTCCTCTATGAGTAGGCCGCCTCCATGAAGTTTTGCTGCCTCAATCGCTGAGTAGGTTGCTATCTCCTCGAGGCTCTCGGACTGTATTTCTGTAAGCTTTGTTCTTATCCATCCAGTATTTATTCCATGACTAGTTAATATTTCGTTTATTTCTCTCCATTTTCCCGGGTTGTTCGTCACTACTCGAACGCTAGCCTTCATGCCTCAGGCCCCGAGTTACGTATCTTGCACGCTTCCTTATTTCTAATACTCTTTGATAGACCTGTCTTGCATATTCTATTCCGACTATTGACTCGTAGCCCTTCATGAATCTCTGCATGAAGCTATCAGTAATTGCGGGGTAGTTTGCCTTGAGGCTTCTCTCGAGTAGGTGGACGTCGATGGCTTGCTCTTCTATTTCTAATGAGAAGCCGCTTAGTCCAAAGTCTATCAATACTGGTAGACCGTTAGCGACCATGATGTTTGAGGGTACAACGTCTCCGTGATATATTCCTCCCCTATGCATCTTTCCGACTAGTTCTCCAATCTTGGTCGCTATTCTCAGTGCTTCTTCAGGCTCGCAGGCCAATATCTCCCTCATATCTCTGCCCTCGATGTATTGCATGTATATTGTGCTCGTGGAGAGCTCTACGTGGATGATTGCTGGGCATGAGACTCCGAGCATCTTTGACCTATGCATCACCCTTGCCTCATTGATTGTTCTCTTCCTCCTGATCTCTATGTCTAGGTCTGGGTGACGGTAGGGTTTTGGGACTCGTCTCTTCGCGATTAGTAAGAGTCCTCTCCAGATTACTTTGTAGATTACGGCCTCAGCCCCTATCTTTACTAATTCGAGGCTTAGGAACTCTTCCTGCCCACCCATGGTGCTTCTTCCTCGTCTATCCTGAGCCTCGGCCTGACCTTGCTCTGAGAGATATCGATGGTGAGGCCGTGCATATGCATTAACAGTCCTGTCCACGCAATCATTGCGCCATTATCGCCTAGAAACTCATCCCTGACGTATAGCTGTCTTGCATCGTGGAGTTTCACCATCTCATCAATCATCTCTCTCAGCCTCCTACTCCTCGCCAGTCCACCTACAGTCATTATTTCCTTCTTCATCGTCAACGCGAGCGCCCTCTCCAAGACCTCTACCAGCATCGAGTATGCAGCCTCAGTTATAGACAATGAAGCGTCTGGAATGCTTACACCAGAGTCGACGAGCTTCTTAGCGGCTGTCAATAGTCCTGAGAATGAGACATCCATGCCCTTCACCCTCACCGGCAGCGGATGCAGAGTGGTTCCCTTCCTAGCCTCGAGCTCCGGCGCAGGCATCGGTCCGATACCAGCATATATTCCGAAGGCGTCTAGACAGTTGCCTGCCGCGATGTCTAGGGTCTCGCCGAATATTCTGTATCTTCCCTCATGGTGGGCGGTTATGAGTGTGTTGCCGCCGGCGACGTAGAGCACTAGTGGGTCAGTACCACCACTCACCAGTTTACCAATCTCGATATGAGCAATTCCATGATTAACTGCTACTAGCGGCTTTCCAAGCCTTAGCGCAAGTGCCCTAGCGATTGTGGCGCCTGTCCTTAGGCATGGGCCCAGTCCAGGCCCGACTGAAAACGCGACAATGTCTATTTCATCGATGCTTATCCCGGCCTTCTGGATGGCCCGCCTCAGGACTTCGTGTGCGACTTGGGCGTGGTGCTGGGCAGCCTCTCTTGGATGTATGCCTCCACTCGTGGGCCTGTAGGTCTCAAGCTCGTTTGAGAGTATCTCTCCATCAGATGTTACAATTCCGAAGCCTATCGTATGCGCAGTTGACTCTATGCCTAGGCAGACCCTCGAGTTTCCTAGCAAATCTTCTAGCTATAACTCATCTCTACCTACTTATTAATCGTCGCAACTATGTTGCAAGTTTCTGGACATATTTGACCGCTATTTCTTCTGCCTCGATGAGTTTACTTCTAGTAATTCCAGGTACGCCGCATACGAGTAGTATTGAGTTGACAGTGCTTAAGGTGACCTTTGAGAGCTCAGAGTCCCTGTATGGATATATCGAGAGTATCTTTGAGTCGTCTCTGATCACTACTTCGCCGCCCCTGAGGACTATTGGCCGCTCCATTCCTATGCCGATAAACTCCTCTCCAGGCGATGCGAACGAGACAGTTATCTCTCCAGATATCTTCGATGCATCAAACGCGGCCATCGTTACCTCTGACATAATCGAGGCCAAGTTGTAGGCATCTACAAGCGTGTTTATTCTCGGCAGCTCTTTTCCGAGCAGTATACGCCTCACTAGTGCTTCAGAGGATGGACGCATCTTTGTCGGGTCTATCCCAATCCTCCAGAAGAAGTCTCTGTAAGCCCTGAATGCCTGAACGTCCTTCAGCGTCTCAAGCGTATACTTATTCCTGACATATTCATAGATTCTTCTCTTCTCCTCCTCGACCCTCTCGCTGCTCTCCCTAACCTTGACGCCGATCAGAAGCGTGCCTAGAACATCGACACCGGGAAAACTCTCAGCCAGCTTCGAGTCAATAATTATCTCTACTGGCCTAATCTCCATCCTACTTATTAGCCTCCTCGAGCGCCTTTAGGAAGGCTTCTTCAAGCTCCTTACTCAGCGCGACGAGCCTCACAGTATCTACTTGTTTCCCAGACTCGGCAGCATCAATAATGGCCCTAACCATCTCTCGAGCGGCTATTTTTGGGTCGAGGCCGCCAACACCCGTTCCCATTCCGGGAAAGGCGATCTCGCTGAGACCTAACTGATACGCTAGCTCGACCGCCGCCCTCGTAGCCTTGTAGACCTTCTCCGCGTCAGTCTCTCCTGCAGGCATCTCCATCGTCGGTGCATGTATAACGTAGCTGGCCCTCAGCCTGCCCGCAGTAGTTGCGACTGCCTCTCCAATCTTTATCGGACCCTTACTCATCGCTTCCCTCTCGATTTCTATTCCTCCCCTCCTCCTTACCGCGCCGGCCACGCCTCCACCCATGACGAGCCTACAGTTAGCGGGAACGACGATTGCCTCTACTTCTTCCTCAGTTATATCGCCCCTCTTCACGATGAACTGGACAGGACCGATCCTATAACAACTCATGTGAAATATTTAGGAGTGGGACAAAAATAAAATTATTTTCTACTTTGCTGGGAATGCTTCAGCCATTCTTAGCAGGTAGTTCCAGCGGTCCTCGACGAGCTTCTTGAACCTCTCAAGTAGCTCTGCATTCTCAGGCCTCAGCAAGTAGGCGAATCTTCTCTGAGCCTTTATATAGTCCTCGACTGGCCTAGGCTTAGAGACCATGACATTTATCCTGTACCTGCCCTCCTCGATCTCATAGATTGGGAAGATCCTTGTCTCGACTGCTAGCTTAGCCATCTTGATGGTCTGATTCGAGTCGAAGTACCATCCCCTGGGGCAGGGCGAGAGGACATGCATGAAGGATGGACCATCATAGCTCAATGCCTTCTTAACCTTGTTCGCCAAGTCTCTCCAGAGATGCGGCGAAGCAGTGGCTGCGTACGGTATACCATGAGCAGCGGCAATCGAGACGATGTCCTTCTTTGGCTCAAGCTTACCGATGGGAGAAGTAGTAGTCGAGGCGCCGAGAGGAGTAGCGGCAGAACGCTGAATGCCAGTATTCATGTAGGCCTCATTGTCATAGCAGACGTAGAGCATCTTGTGCCCACGCTCAAGTGCTCCTGAGAGTGCTTGGAAGCCAATGTCGAAGGTTCCTCCGTCTCCTCCCAGAACGATTATGTTGTGCCTCTTTCCAAGGCCCTTCCGCTCAAGTACTCTTAGGGCAGCCTCTATTCCAGAAGCCACCGCGGCGGCGTTCTCGAAAGCCACATGGACCCAGGGAACCCTCCAGGCCGTGTATGGATACGGCGACGAGACTATCTCGAGACAACCAGTCGGACTGACAACAAGGTATGGAGGCTCAGCTGCGAGAAGTATCTGTCTAACAGTGACCATCATTCCGCATCCAGCGCAGGCAGAGTGGCCGGGCGATATTCCCTCCCTTCCATAAAGGTCCTCGAGCTTAGCGACCTGCATCATAGCACATCCTCCCTCAGTCCTAAATAGACCTGTCGGCTACGCAGCCGCCTCGCCGCGAGGTCTTCCTTTACCTCTCTTAGGAGATTATCAATCATACTCATCGTGGCTTCTCTTCCTCCAAGTCCGTATACTACGCTCACTACTGGAATCCGCAGGTCGGCATCGTATAGCGTTGCCTTGACGTTGGAGGCAAGTGGAGGTGAAGCCGCGCCTGGGGAGAGCGCTCTATCCATTACTACTAGTACCTCGGAGTTCGAGACGGCGTCCACTATCTCCTTCTTTGGGAATGGAGAGAATAGTCTTAGACTAACCAGTGATACTCCATCGATCTTCATGTGCTTTATTGTGTGTCTTATCGTTCCAGCGGTGCTGCCCATGCATATCACGCTTATTTTCTCGTCCTTCCAGTCGATTCTCATCTTGCCTATTCTTCCACGTTCTTCTGGATAGTTCTTGTAGACGTCCTCGAATACTTCTCCAGCCCTTATGAGTGCTTTTTCCTGCTCGACCTTACTCTCGAAGTATGCGTTTGGGAGTGCATAGGAGCCAAAGGTGGCTGGCTTCTCATAATCAATTCTCGGCCTCTCCCTGCGGGGGAGGTATGCCTTGACTAAATTGTCATCCATAATAGCGACCGGCTCATAGCAATGGGACACGACAAACCCGTCAATGTTTACAGCGACTGGAAGAAGAACATTCGGGTCCTCAGCGAGCCTATATGCCTGTATCACCCTGTCGTAGGCCTCTTGAGCATTCTCACAGAATATCTGTGCCCATCCACAGTCACGCGAGCCCATCATGTCTGAGTGGTCTCCATGAATGTTGAGCGGCGCCGAGAGCGCCCTGTTGACTACTGCCATAACTATCGGCGTCCTAAGCCCAGCAGCTATGTACATTACTTCATGCATCAGCGCCAGTCCTTGGCTTGAGGTAGAGGTGAAGACACGAGCGCCTGCAAGAGAGCCGCCTATACATGCGCTTAGCGCTGAGTGTTCAGACTCAACTGCTACGTACTCAGCGTCCATCTCTTTTCTAGCGGCGTACTCACTCAGCCTCTCAACTATTATTGTCTGTGGAGTGATTGGATACGCGGCGATTAGGTCTACGTCGCACTGCTTTACTGATTGCGCTATGGCGTCGTCCCCAGACATGAGCCTAAGCTGTTCCTGCTTGAGCATTATTCACTCACCATTGTTATTGCTTTTCTCGGACACTCCTCGGCGCATATTCCGCATCCCTTGCAGTAGTCATAGTTAATCTCTATGAGACCAGTCGGAGTCTTATAGATGGCAGGCTCTGGGCAATATACCCAGCAGATTAGACACTTTGTACATTTTGTCTGGTCAATGACTGGTTTCTGGTTCCGCCAGCCGCTCCTCAGCTGGCGCGCCATGCTGCCAGGCTCAAGAATTATTCCAGCACTCTTAAGCATTCTCTCCCTCCCTCCTCACATTTTTTCCCGCAACCGCGACTACTTCTGCGTCCTTCTCGCCGAACCTGCTCTCTACTATTTCTCGCAGGACGTCTATTGATATTATCCCGCTTACTGATGCCAAGGCGCCGACTATTGCCAAGTTAAGCGACCTAGGCCTTCCAAGAGACTCTACAACTTGCTTAGCATCAACACTGAATAATTTTATATTTTTTGATTTTATCCCAAGCGGCTGATTAGAGCCTACTACTAATATTCCACTATCCTTCATGAGCGGCAATATGTTCTGAGACTCTAGTAGCCTCTTCTCAAATACACCTGCCATGTCATAGTTCTCGACGGGTGCTCTAATCTCTATCGGCTCATCGGACAGTCTTACGTAGGCCCTCACCGGTGCGCCTGACCTCTCAGGACCAAACTCTGGGAAGGTCTGAACATACATTCCCTGCCTCAATGCTGCTTCTGCTAGGATTCTTCCTGCAGTCACAACTCCCTGTCCGCCTCGGCCCAAAAACAAAATTTCTAGGAACATGGAGATATCTCGTAAAAAAGATGCATTAGCCATATAATTAACGTTAAGTTATGCTCTCAATAATGCGTTGCTTAATGTAGAAGGTTTAGTCCATAGGCTGAATATCTATATATTGTGCCGCTAGGCATGAAGAAAAAACTTTTTGCTTATTATTCAGTCGTTGTCGGTGCCGCGTTTAGAATTCTCTTGACGTAGTTAAGTCTGTTTCTCTCCCTCGGAATTGGGTACTTCCTAGGCTTTGGCTCTAGCTTTGGAGTCTGGCTCCTCACCTTTCCGGCCTTTGTTATTGAGCCGTGCGATGGCAACTATCTCACCATTCAAATTATGTAATCCGTTTGATTTAAACATTAATTCCATCATTTCCTAAAAGCGTTTTCTTTAATACTGGCCATGATATCTACTCATACAGATTTGAGGACTACATTGCTCGTCACGACTCTTGGACTCGTCGCGATAACTGAGGGGGGAGAGATGCTCTGCGAGGAATTTCGCGGAAGGAGTTCTGAGAAGCTTAGACAACTGATGGAGGGCATCCCGATAGCAGAGCTCAAAAGTCTCCTAGAGAGGATGAAGGAGATAGACGCATCAATTGTTGTATGTGTTGACCAAAGACTGGCCGAGGCAGTCAGGTCTGCTCACCCAGAGATGGAAGTAATAGTCGAGACACTAGGCATTGAACACGACGCGCCATCATTAGCAGTAAAGTGTGGATTCGCCGCGGACCTGAAGGAATATGTCAAGAAGGCGCGTGAAACTGCCCTCGAGCTCTACGAGGAGAAAGTGAGGACGTCAGTCGCGAGAAGGGACTTAATGATCGTCCAAGCAGTCAAATTACTAGACGATTTGGACAAGCTTATCAACATGCTTTACTCACGCCTCATCGATTGGTATGGACAACACTTCCCCGAGCTTAACCAGTACGTCGACGATCCAGAAACATATGCGAAACTTGTTCATAGGCTGGGAGCTAGGAAGAACTATCACGAGTCAGCCCTATCCGAGCTTCTAAAAGGCGAGTTAGTGTCAAAAATATTAGAGGTATGCAATAGAAGCCTCGGAGCTGAACTAAACGAAGTAGACGAGGCAAAAATCAGGAAGCTTGCGGGACGCATAATAGACCTGATGGATTATAGAGTAGAGATGCAGAACTACGTTAAGTCACTCATGGATATCGAGGCGCCAAACCTCTCAGCAATCGCTGGACCGACAATCGGTGCTAGGCTAATATCTCTGGCAGGCGGGCTAGAGGCACTGGCGAGAGCGCCGGCAAGCACAATCCAAGTACTCGGCGCGGAGAAGGCCCTCTTCAGATTCTTTAAGACGGGAAGGGGAGCGCCGAAGCATGGAGTCATCTTTCAGCATCCCTATGTCCACGGCTCGCCGAAGTGGCAGAGGGGAAAGATAGCACGCGCCTTGGCGACTAAGATATCTATAGCCTCGAAGATTGACTATTTTAGCAGAGAGGACAGGTCCGCCGAGCTTAGAAAATCACTCGAGGAGAGAATATCTGAAATAAGGAATAAATATGCATCGCCTCCGCCAAAACAGGTCGTAAAGGGAAAATCGAGGAGGAAGATGAGTAAGAAATGATGATTGAGCCTCATCAAGCATTTATCGGAGTATACTGGCTAGTAGAGCAGAGTCAAAGAATACTTGCAACGATGAGCCTAGACCCTGGCACATCGATTTACGGCGAGAGGACGTTTAGGCATGGCGATAAAGAATTCAGAGAGTGGGTTCCGTATAGGAGCAAACTAGCAGCAGCAATCCTCACTGGTCTCAGAGAACTACCGATAAGGCCAGCAGTACAAGTACTGTATCTCGGCTCAGCGACAGGCACGACTGTCAGCCACGTCTCAGACATCGTCGGCGAAGAGGGAGTAATATTTGCAGTTGACTTCGCCCCGAGAGTCATGGCGCAATTCATAGAGAGAGTCGCTAGGAGGAGACGCAACGTCATCCCGATACTTGAAGATGCGAGGCTGCCCGAACGCTACTCAGCTTTTGTAGGCAAGGTCGACGTAGTCTACTGCGACGTAGCTCAGCCAGAGCAGGCAAAGCTACTCATTGATAACTGCAGGGCATACCTAAAGAAGGGAGGAGAGGCACTCCTAGCAGTCAAGGCCAGAAGCATCGACAGCACCGAAGAGCCGGAGAGAGTATTCAGAAGAGAGATCGCAATACTGGAGAGAAGCGGACTCAAGGTCAAAGAACACGTAAGGCTTGAGCCCTACGAGGAAGACCACATAATGGTCCGAGTCAAGTATGATTAGAAGAAATGAGAGACTGATAGCGGGAATAGATGAGGCGGGCCGGGGCTCAGTAATAGGGCCACTCGTAGTCGCCATCGTCGTATCCACACCGGATAAAATCAAGACCCTAAAAATGCTCAGAGTCAAGGACTCTAAAAAACTATCAAGGAAGAAGAGAGAAGAAATCTATGAGCAATTATTGAGGCATGGGTTCATCACTGAGTCAATAGAGATTCAGCCTAGAGTAATTGATAGATATGCTAGGCGCTCAGGCGGGCCGGGAATTAATTCCTTAGAGGCAGAGGCATTTGCATCCTTGATTATAAAGACAAGTCCAGACATCGTTTATATAGACTCGCCTACCAAGATTGCAGAAGAGTTCGGCCAGCTAATCAGGAAGAGGCTCGGCGGATATAGATGCAGATTGATATGTGAACATGGGGCCGACGCCTCGAGGCCCATAGTCAGCGCCGCCTCAATCGTCGCAAAGGTCATGAGGGACAATGCAATTAAAAGAATCAAGAACATGCTAGGAGACCTCGGCTCAGGATATCCGAGCGATAAGAAAACAATCAATGCACTCAGAGAACTGCTGAGAAGCGAGGGAGGCTCCAGCAGATTTATACGCATGTCTTGGAGAACAATCGATGCATTACAGCCAAGCCTAAATGACTATTCAGAGAAGTAGATTGAGCACTGCCCTATACGTAATTACTGGTCCTCCTGGATGTGGAAAAACAACGACTATAAGGCTAATCGCTGAGAAACTGAGGTTGATTGGGATACCAATCGGCGGGATGATTACAAGCGAGGTAAGGCGGGGCGGCATAAGAGTTGGATTCGAGATACTTGACGTCTCTACCGGAAAGTCCCTACCACTTGCAGGGCTCGGCAATGAAGAGCCAAGAATCGGAAAATACTCTGTATACATATCAAACATAGAGGAGATAGGGGTCAAGTCGATACTTCAAGCAATCGATAACAATTCAGTGGTAATCATCGACGAGGTTGGACCGATGGAGCTCATGAGCCGAAAATTCATCGAGTCTGTAGAAAGAGCACTAAGCCAGTCAAGAATAATAGTAGCCACTGTGCACTTCACTTCGAGACATCAACTAGCAGAGAAGCTGAGGAGGAAAGCGACGAGACTCATACAGCTCAGGAGAGGAGCCTCGATGCATGAATTAGATAAAATAGCCTCAGAGCTCTCTCAGGAAATAGGGGTAAGGTTTAGGAGAAGTGTCGATGAGTGATGAGCTAGGCTTCCCGGTCAAATCAGTAATCGAGGGAAGCGCGAGGCTGCTTGTTCCTCAAGGAGTAGGCGAGGTCGACCCAGCCTCACTGCCAGTCTTCTACAATCCAGCCTCGAAGATCTCTAGAGACATCGCAGTCCTCGCAGTCGAGGGATACTTCAGAGACAAGAAGGAGTACTTGATGTGTGAGCCACTGGCGGGATGCGGCGTAAGGACGATCAGAATAATGCTTGAGACATCCTCAATGAGTAGTGCAGTTGCAGGCGACATCAATGATAATGCGGCCAGACTTATCGAGCTAAACGCATCTCTCAATGGTCTGGGAGAAAGGGTAAGGGCGGTTCATATCGATGCAAATCACCTACTCGCCAAGATGCACGCAGAACACCAGAGAGCTGACTATATCGACATAGACCCAGCCGGCTCGCCTGCCAGGTTTCTCGAGAATGCGTGCAGGGCCACGAATAAGAATGGACTCCTCGGAGCATCTGCCACTGACCTCGCCGCACTGAGCGGCGCCTCGGCATCGACTGCACGCTGGAGGTATGGAGCATATCTAGTCAGGACGGTATTTCCGAGGGAGGTCGCTGCTAGGACGCTTGCGGGATTTATGGTTATGACGGCTGCTAGGCTTGGACTTTCCGCTGAGCCCGTCCTCACGGTTGTACATAGACATTTTGTCAGGGTTTTCGTTAAGCTTGGCCGGGGAAGGAGCCGGGCGCTGGATAGTGTCTCGAGGGTTGGATACCTCGCACACTGCGGGTCATGTCTCCTAACCATTAAGAATACTGAGCTTTCACTCATCGATGCTAATTGCCATGAATGTGGAGGAAAGATAGTATCCATAGGGCCGCTCTGGCTAGGAGAACTCAGCAATAAAGAATTAATCAAAAATATACTGAGCAGCAGTAAGAGGGAAGACCCTATCTACAAGGAGGCGTATAAACTACTAAGGGGGATAGATGAGGAAATACAGGACATTCCGATGTATATTCCTGTCGCCGAGATCGCTAGGCGAGCAAAGACCTCGCCTCCAAGCGTCTCGAGACTAATAGAGAAGCTCAGAGAGATGGGGTACAGAGCCTCGATTACGCATCACGACCACTCAGCAATAAAGACAGACGCCTCATTAAAGGTCATGATCGAGCTTAGTAGGCAGAGCCTATGAAGCATTACATTATCATGTATTCATGAGTTGGGGGCGGTGGGATTCGAACCCACGGTCTCCGGGTTACTTCTCTGGCCAGTGAATACATCTGGAGCCCGGCGCCTTAGACCTTACTAGGCTACGCCCCCACGCATTGAGCAATTCTTACTCCACCAAAAGAATTATAGACTCTAGGGTTGGATTTAGCTCTAGCGCGTGGATTGTGAGTTCTTATTGGGCTCGTATTGGAGTTTTAGTCTTAAAAGCCCCTTCGAGATCTCCGAATCAATTATTCTTAGCTTGAACTCCTCAAAGATGCCTCTTGCAAGTTCGAATACGCATTCTGTAGACTCGATTGTTCCCCCTACGCCGAAGGCATTCACCTCGAATAATCCCTCCCCAACGGTTTTTATGTTTACTGTTTTTAATGGGAAAAATTTTAGCAGCTTGTACCCGAGGTCGAATAACTGCTCTGGAGTATCAGCAAGTATCCTCAGGTATTTTCCGACATCTCTTCCCAGTTTGTAGTAGCTGCTTAGTAGCTCGGTGCGGTTTGCATTGTAGAGCATTAACAATAATTTATCCATGAATTCAGAGGGTAGCAGGATTGCATCGAAGTCTTTCAGGAGCTTGTATGTATTACACAGGTCTCTAAGAAAGTCCGGCTCTATGCCCTCATTCATGGCTTTTAGGCCAGCCTTGATTATCTCATTCGTCAGGGCATATACAGTCATGTTCTTTTTCTTAGCCATCAGTGAGAGCTCCTCTCCTAACGTAGACTCCACAGCTAATGACATCCTAGCCATAAACTCATCTGCAATGAGTGTATAGTTAAAGGTAAGTAAATAACCTTGTGGATATAATAATTCTATTGTTTACAATCTTCTACTAATAGTTATTAGTCACCAGTATGTCTCCGCCTCGATCTTTAAAATAGCCTTAAATCCAGGCCCGAGTAAATGATTCACCTGGGTTGCCGGTCATAGGATGGGGGGAAACACCCGGACCCATTCCGAACCCGGAAGTTAAGCCTCCATCCGCCTGGTGAGTAGTGGGGTGGGAAACCACCCGTGAAAGCCGGGTGCTGGCAACCCAATTATACATCCATTCTGAGAAAACTCAAGCAATCTTTATAATAAGTTGAAGATACTCTGCATGAATAATGATTCTCAAAGTTGAGGTGGATACCGCAGTTATCATGCGTCGTTTAAATCGCTTCGTCATCGAGGCTTGTTATTTTGACAAGTCTCTAAAGCTATACCTCAGAAATACTGGTAGACTCAGCGAGCTACTCCTGCCAGGGTCTACCGCCTTGTTTATCCACCATAAAGGACCAAGGACGGATGGACTATTAGTCGGAATAATGATTGATGATATGCGGGCAGCCATTCTCGACACGAAACTCCAGACAGTTATTTTTGAAGAATCATGGAGGAGAGGACTGATTCCATGGCTGGAGGGATGGAGGATTGCTAAGCGTGAATACAGATACCGTGACTCAAGGATTGATTACCTCATCGTGAAAAATAAGTCTAAGGGCTTACTAGAGATTAAGTCTGCTCTCTACCACTTGGGTGATAATTACTGCATGTATCCTGACACCATATCAATTCGTGGAAGAAGACACGTAGAGAGACTCATACAGGCTCGACGCAGAAATTATCAATCATTCTTGGTCTTCATATCTGCTCATCCATTATGCAGGTACTTCATGCCGTGCCGTGAGGCTGATCCATTCATCGGAGAAATATTAAGAAAAGCAAGAGAGTTAGGGGTTGATATTTATTCTGTAAAGATGCATCTCACCAAGGACGGTGAGGCTATTCTTGACTCGCCATCGATTCCCGTGTTGATTTAGGATTATCCCTGCTTAAAACCAACATACACTATCAATATTCCTATAAGTGCTAGCGAGGCTATGAGGGGAAGGACCGATAGATATGTCCCCGTCGTGTCTCTCAGCCATCCAGAAATTATGGGTCCCAGAATTGCTCCAACACCGTCCGCCGTTATTACGATTCCATAGTTCTTCCCATAGTTTTTTGCTCCGAAAAATACCTTAGTAGACGTGGGAGCAATTGCTAGCCATCCACCTAGATTCAGCCAGAGGACAGCGAATCCCAGGTAGAATACGACCGCGTTGTCTACGCTGAAGAAGTATAATAAAAATGAAGCAGACGTAATCATGCTGAATGATAGCATCGAAGCAGCTCTGGGCTTCAACCTGTCTGTCAGCCAGCCGAAGAGCGGTCTCCCCAACCCATTAAAAATCGCGAATAAAGAGACGGCTGCTGATGCCGTCATCTGGTCGATATGCACAATTTCTATTCCGAATGGCGCTGAGATGCCGACCGCGGTGAAGCCGGATAAGCAACCAATTGCGTATGCCAGCCAGAGGGTATAGAAGAACCTTGTTCTAAGCATCTCCGTCCTGCCGAGCTCTAACTGTGCTTCTTTATTCTGACTGCTAGAACCGGCTGACTCGTATGGGAATTGTCTTGGAAATCTTAGCAGAAACGAGAACGCCAATAGGACCAGTAGGATTGCTATTCCTAAATACTGGAATGTCATGAGGGGCCCTACTAGCTCTATCAAAATTGCAATTATTGGCGCTGTTAATAATGGTGAGAGGCCAAAGCCGAGAACTGTCAGTCCTATGGCTATCCCCGCTTTTTCTGGAAACCACTTTGCTGCCGTCGTTATTGGGACTGCGTAAACTGTCCCTGTTCCTGCGCCTCCTATTATTCCGTAGAGTATTGTGAGCATGTATATGTTGGACGAGTAGCCTGACAATATCCATCCCATAGCTACTAAGGAGCTCCCGAGAAAGAGTGTTAGCCTCGGTCCGAACCTGTCTAGGAAGCTGCCCGCGAAAGGCATGAAGAAGGCGAAGGCCGCCAGAAAGACCATGTAGGGCAGTCCACTCTCAGTGGAGGTGATTCCCCACAGATTCTCTAGTGGTTTTCTAAATATACTGTAGGAGTATATTGCTCCTATGCATAGATTAATGATGAATCCAACTATGACGATGACCCATCGATAGTCAAGACGACCCGATGACCTCTTAGGTGTTCTGAATATATTCATGGAGTTTTTATCCTAGCAGGTTTCAGTCCAGTGTATGCAATTAGTAATCCAATGATAGCTAAAACGCTGACTACTGGGAAGACGCTGAGATATGTGCCTGTTGTATCCTTTAGCCATCCTGAGGAGAGCATACCGAGTATTGCGCCGACACCATACGAAGTGAAGACTACGCCGTAATTTTTTCCATAATACTTTGTCCCGAAGAATATCTTAGTCGCGGCAGGCGCAATGGCTAGCCATCCACCCAAGTTCAGCCAGAGGATTGAGAAGCAGACAAAGTAGATGACTGCGTTTCCCTCGCCGAGCATGTAGAGAAGCCCAGCAAACATGGCGATTAGTAAGAATGATATCATCGCAGTATTTCTAGGCTTCAGTCTATCAGTGAGCCAGCCGAAGAGCGGTCTTCCCATGCCGTTGAATATTGCGAAGACTGAGACCGCTATTGAGGATGTCTCTTGGCTTATCTTGGCCACTTCGAGCCCAAAGGGAGCTGCGATACCTATGGCCATTAGTCCAGAGAGGCAGCCTAACGTGTATGCTGTCCAAAGTGCATAGAAGGTCTTTGTTCTCAGCATCTCATGCCGATCGAGTTGTCCTACTTCTCTTGCCGCTGTCTGAGTGTTTAAAGACGTCTTGGCTGAGGTCCCCACACCTGATGACGGAAACTTTAGGGGAATGGATAGTAATAATAGTATGATTAGGAAGGCTGCGCCGAGGTATAGGAAGGTCTGGAGCGGCCCTATTGAGGAAATCAGTACAGACATTATCGGCGCCGTGATTAGTGGTGAGAGCCCGAAGCCGAGCAGAGTTAGTCCCATGGCTGTGCCTGCCCTTTCTGGAAACCATCTTGCCGCTATTGCTATGGGTGCTCCGTAGACTACGCCGACACCCGCCCCGCCTATTATTCCATAGAGAATGGTTAGTATGTAGATATTGCTTGATAGGCTTGCCAAGCACCAGCCGGCACCTACTAGAAGGCTGCCAATCATTACGGTTATCCTGGGCCCGAACTTATCCAGAAATCCGCCGACAAGCGGCATCGTGAAGGCGAATAATGCGAGGAAGACCATGTATGGTAATCCACTCTCAGTCGATGATAATTTCCACAATGCTTCAAGAGGCTTCCTGAAGACGCTGTAGGAGTATATCGAGCCTAGACAAATGTTTATTACGAATCCGATGGCTACGAGCATCCACCGATACATAGAAGGACTACTTCTCCCAACATCGTTTTTAACATCCATATCGGTATCGTTTACAAAACGCATTATAGCCTTATTTAAAGATATGTAATTCCTGCTCGTTATGCATTGAATGTTGTGTTATCCTTCTGCTTCATCTCGTTCAAGCTTCTGGCCTAGATATGTGTATAATCCTGTTTTCAGTACTTTTAGGCTCAGGAGCGCACATTTTAGCCTAACCGGGCTCAGCTCTATTCCAAGCATATCGAGAATGTCCTGCCTACTGAGGTTTTTTGCATCTTCTATCTTCATGCCGATTAGTTTCTCGGTCAGTTTTGAGGCGGATGCCTGGCTTATTGCGCATCCCCTGCCCTTAAATTTCACGTCGCTTATTACTCCATCCTTTACTTTTATGAATATTTCGATTATGTCGCCGCATAGTGGGTTTGAATCCCTCATATGTATGTCTGGGTTCTCGATCTCGCCGTAGTTTCTCGGGTTTCTGTAATGATCCAGAATCTCGTCAAGCTCTGGAGACGACATCCAACAATTACTAGTAAGTCCTCATATTAACCATTAACATTAATACCGCTTCCTAACTTTAAGTATAAAACAATTATTAGTGTAGAGGAGTGTTACTATTTCTGAAGTACGTTTCTTACTATGTTCCTGAATTCCTCATCGGTTACTGGTCCCTTCTTCTGTAATGATAGATTCTTCACTTGCATGAGAATGTTGTTGATCTGCTCCTCATTTGCCTGTATGCCGAGAGTTCTAAGCTTATCAGCTATCGAGTGCCCTCCACTCTTCTTGCCCAGTATTATCTTGAACTCGTTGCCGACGAGCTCGGGCAGGTATGGAAGCGCTCCCTGAAGGTATCCCTCGTCTCTGAACCTTACTGAGAACATCACGGCTATCCCAGCCTCGTAAGCGAATGACTGGTCGCCCACGACCGGCTTGATAGGCGGCATCTTTACTCCAGACGCCTCCTCTACATATTTTGATAGTTTGCGCAGATTCTCAAGCCTAAGACCAATATCCATGTTGAGCAGGACTCTTAGTATCACTGCGACCTCTTCAAGCGCCGTTCCTCCTGAACGCTCACCAATGCCGTTAACGTTTGTATGTATGACCTCGGCGCCAGCAGTAACTGCGGCGACAGAGTTAGCGACGGCTAGATTCATGTCATTGTGGCAGTGAACCTCGATGGGCACGTCTACCCAGGACTTTACCTGCCTAATCAAGTGGGCGAATCCCCACGGAGCCGTTACTCCAAACGTATCAACAATGGCGATCGCGTCAACCTTAGCTTCACTCACCACTTTAGTTACTAGTGCCTTCAAGTATTCAGGATTTGCCCTCGTGCTATCGACGTTAAAGAAAGTGGTGTGCAGCCCATGAGCCTTTGCGTACTGAGCTGCGTCGACAGCCATCTCGAGGACTCTCTTCTCATCCCATCTATATCCACGCTCAATAAGCGTCTTAGAGGATGGAAGCTCAATAAGTACTCCCCACACATCGGCTCTCAGTGCTGTATCTATATCGTCCCTCCTAGCTCTGCAGAATGCCTTCACCTTTGCCTTCAGTCCCAAGTTAGCGATCTGCTTGACTGCCTTGAAGTCGTCCTCAGAGACGACTGGCATGCCTGCCTCGATTCTATGGACTCCGACCTCGTCGAGCAGCTGAGCAATCCTAACTTTCTCCTCAGACCTGAAGACGACCCCTGGACACTGCTCGCCATCCCTCAACGTCACGTCATATATCTCGACCTTCCTGGGCAGCTGCATGCTTGATAGGACTTCAGGCGCAAAGTTAAAAGGACTCACGAACCACTTATCCCCAATCCAAGGAGTAGAACTCATCGTAATTAAATAGAGAATCTTTTATTTAACTATTAATAAAAGAAACACAAATGATTCATGGTCGAGAGGAGAGAGATGTCTGAGGAAAAATCTAGTATCAGAGAATTAAGTCAACTAGAACTATTCTTTAGGCCAAGGTCAGTCGCAGTAATAGGAGTATCGGCGAGTAGAGGAAGGATAGGCCACGAGATACTGAGAAGCATCGTCGAGGGAGGCTACGATGGCAAGGTATTCCCAGTCACGATCTCTGCAAAAGAAATCCTCGGGCTAAGATGCTACGAGTCTGTCTTGCAGATTCCTGAGCCAGTAGACCTAGCCGTGTATGCTCTTCCCTCAAACCTCGCTCCGCAGATAATGGAGGAGTGCGGAGTTAAAGGAGTGAAGAACGTTATAATCGTCTCGGGTGGTTTTAAGGAGGTCGGAGGCTCAAACATAGACCTCGAGACAGAAGTTGTCAGAATCGCCAAGAAATATGGAATGAGGGTAATCGGGCCCAACTGCATCGGAGTCTTCGACGGAAAAAGCAGGTTCGATACATTCTTCCAGTCTTATGAGAGAATGGTCAGGCCGCCGCACGGTCCTCTCTCATTCATCACTCAGAGCGGAACCTATGGTGTAGCTTTTCTCGAAGAGGCGGCTGAGGAAGGAATAGGTGTCAGCAAGATGGTGAGCTTCGGAAACAAGGCAGACGTAGACGAGGCGGACTTGATAAGATTCCTCGGAGAGGACGATGACACAAAAGTAATAGCAATCTACATGGAGGCAGTGGTAAACGGCAGAAGATTCGTACAGGCAGTAAGTGAGGTCAGCGCTAAGAAACCAATAGTGATACTCAAATCTGGACGGACGAGCCTAGGAGTCAGGGCGGCCCAGTCGCATACAGGATGGCTCGCAGGCTCCTATCAGGTCGCAAAATCAATCTTTAAGCAGGCCGGAATAGTCGTCGCCGAAGACTTTGAGGAGCTCTATGACTGCGCTAAGGCTCTTGCTCTCCAGCCACTTCCCAAGGGCAGGCGGGTGGGAATGCTTACAAACGGTGCGGGAATGACTGTCTCGGCTTGCGATGCAGCCGAACAAAGAGGAATACTCGTAGGAACGTACAGCGACGAGACGCGTAAGAAGCTGGTTGAGGCTCTTCCAAAATACGCATTGGTGAGGGAGGTCGTTGACCTTACCGGTAGCGCAACTTCTAAAGAATACAAAATCACGATGGAGCATCTTCTCAGCGACGAGAATATTGACCTATTGATGCCGTTCTTTGTCTTCCAAGACACTCCGCTGGACGAGGGAATACTGGACGTACTGCCAGAGATGAAGCGCTACGGAAAGCCAATATTAGGCGTCTATTCACGGGGAATCTATGGAAGAGAGGTCGCGAAGAAACTCCAACAACGTGGAATACCCTTCTATAGGTCTCCTGAGAGAGCCATAGCGGTCGCCGCCTCGATGATTTGGCTAAACGAGTACAGGTCTACGCTTGAGAAAAGATCACTCAATAAAAGGGCTGAGAGACCAGTAGTTGCTGAAGAACATGAGTTGATAAGCCGAGCTTTGAGGAGCGGTAGGAAAATCTTGCTGGAGCATGAGGGAAAGATGCTCCTAAAGGAATATGGAATACCAGTAACCGAGGGAAGACTTGCTAGGAACGAGCATGAAGCAGAGGAGACCGCTGAGAGTATCGGCTACCCAGTAGTGCTTAAGATAGTCTCGCCTGACATTATTCATAAGAGCGACGTGGGCGGAGTAGTAATAGGACTAAGAGACAGGGATGAAGTCAAAACTGGTTACAGGACAATTATTCAGAACGTGCGTAGAAATAGGCCTGAAGCATTGGTCGAGGGAGTACTCGTACAGAAGATGGCTCCCCAGGGACTAGAAGTAATAGTCGGAGGAGTAAAGAATGAAGAGTTCGGACAAGTAGTAATGTTTGGGCTTGGAGGAATCTTCGTCGAACTGATGAGGGATGTCACGTTCCGACAGGCACCAATCACAGATTTCGAGGCACTAGAAATGATAAGAGAGATAAGGGGATATCCTGTGCTTAGGGGACTCAGGGGGCAGCCGCCCGTTAAGGAGGAAGCCATCGCTGAAATCCTGACAAAGCTCTCCCAATTATTGATTGAGCAGCCGAGAATCAAGGAGATAGACCTTAACCCAGTCTTCGCGTATCAAGACTCGGCGATCGCAGCAGATGTGAGAATACTCCTAGAATAACATGGTGTCGAAGCTTAGAAGAATTGTTTTGATGTCGCTTTTCGGCGTATTGATATTTATGCCTAAGGTAATGCTGCCAACTCCGCTGGACAAGATCTTATTTCTAGTTCAGGCCTTAGTATTAGGACTAGGCGCATTATTATTGGGAAAATTAGGTGCGACTTATACTGCTTTTATCGGTGGACTGCTTACAACCATCTTGAGGCCGGCATTCTTTCCACTCTCACTTTTATTCGCTGTTCTTTATGGCATGCTGATAGATATGTTCTTCATGGTTTTCAGGGTCAAGACAGCCTCAACCCTTAGAAATAGCAGAATAATAATCTCAACGACGTTAAGCACAATTTTCACAGGATTAGTATCATACTACATCACGGCTCATTTACTCGGGCTCTTACCGAGAAATATACTTATTGAAATCACTATACTTGTGGCTGGGACTGCTACCGGCGCCGTGGGCGGCTGGCTCATTACGTACTTATGGAAAAAAGGGATACAAAACTATGTATAACTAGGCTGAGAAATTATTGATACATGCTCTCAGGCGGCTTGGTTGCCTTCACCATCATTTCTAGGAGCTCTTTGCATATGTCCCTAGTGGCTACTAGTGCCTCAGCTAGCTCGTTAATCGTTACTATTCCGACAAGTTTTCCATCCTTCTCTATGACTGGGAGCCTACGGAATCCATAGCTTGCCATTAGCCTCACTGCGTCGATTAGGCTAGAGTCAGGCTCGATGGCGATTACGGGGAAGGACATTATCTCTTTGACCTTGGTAGATTTGTGGTCTATGCCTGTCGCTAATACGCGTCTAACCAAGTCTCGCTCAGTCACTATCCCGATTATCTTGTTATTCTCCGTGACTAGTAGGCAGCCGACATTCATGCGGTCCATCATTATTGCTACTTCCCTTATCGTCCTATCAGAATCAATCATTATGTCTAGTCTTCGTGCGAGGGAGCCGACCTTTATCTGATTCTCACCACTTATTTTCTCACTCATCCATCATCGAATAATATACTTAGATATCGTGCTTATCTATTTTCTATTTCTTCGAAGAATACATTAATACTCTATATACTCAAAATATAAATTTCCTCATTATTATAGACTATTTGCTGAGAATTGGCGGAGGCTACCTGTTCAGCTCCTGGAAAAGTCATATTTACTGGGGAGCATTTTGTGGTCTATGGTGCCAAAGCCATCGCGGGAGCAATCAATCTCAGAGCATATGCGACGGCAACTACGAGAAACGACGGAGTAATATCGATATCCTCTGAAGACATGGGTATCCATGCCGAGTGGCGAGGAGCCGAGCTCTTAAGAGAATCTAAGCGAGGAGCCTCTGAGAGACTCAGACCAATCCGTGAGGCAGTCGCTGGTCTAATCGACAAGGTTAAGGGCAGCGGATTATCTATAAGCATTAATTCACAGATTCCAAGGGCCTCTGGGCTCGGCTCGTCTGCCGCGGTTTCTGTCGCATGCGTTGCTGCTGGTCTCTATGCCTATGGTTATAAGCCCTCTCATTCAGAGATTATTGACCTCGCCTCGATCGCTGAGGGAATAATTCATTATAGGGCGTCGGGAGTCGACCTCGCTGTCTCTACGTACGGCGGAGTCATTTCTTATAGGCGTGGAAGCAAACCAGCAATGATTGACATCAAGAAGCCGATGAGCCTACTACTGATAGATGTGGGAACTCCTAGGAGGACTGGAGAGATGGTTAGACGCGTCAACCTGCTTAGGGAGCAATACATATCGATCTTCGAGAAGCTCAGAGAGGCCGTGGAGGAGATAACGGCTGAATGCGAGTTAGCGCTCGTTAATAATAGATACGAGAGGCTGGGCGAAATCCTTACTATCAATCACAACTTGTTGAGAGCAATCGGGGTCTCGACCAAGGAGCTTGACGAAGCGCTCGAACTCGCTATGAGGAATGGCGCAATTGGCGGGAAACTTACTGGTGGTGGAGGAGGAGGATGCTTAATTGCAGTAGTAAACGAGGAAGACATCGACATAGTATACAAGAAGTTATCGAGGGCCTACAATGTCTACAAAGTCGCTATTCCTCAGGAAGGCGTTAGATGCGATTCTCTTAGGACCGAATAGATTTAAATAAGGCACTCGAAAAATTCTAGTTGCTGTGATGATTTTGCCGAGTCCTGAACTCGATGAGGACTCCGAGGTTATCTGAGCAGTCGCTACTCATTAAGCCTCTCGTCAAATCTTCAGAAATGAGCCGATGATTATCCCAGCTATCAATGTCAGTCCGAAGACCATTGTGAGCTGCGCAGTCATTGGGTCAGCAGCCTCTGGTACCTCTCGTCTAAAGACCTTAATGAGTCTAAGAGCGCTTGGAAGCGTTATAAACGTCAGGAACGCAAATGGCGTCAGGATCCTTGCGAGTATGAGTAGTATGATTATCAAGTATGCTGAGACTATCACGAGTGTGTAGAGATTTATTGCTCTCTGCTTGCCGAGAATTATTGCCAGCGTCCTTATTCCGGCCCTTTTATCATACTCTATGTCTCGTATATTGTTGGCGAGCAGTACTAGGCCTACGAGTATACCGATTGGAAGAGAGATAATCATGACTTCTGGAGCTATCTCTCCGGTTAGGACGTAGTACGTGCCTCCAGTCATCAATGGGCCCCAGACGAGGATGACTGCGGGCTCACCTAGAGCTCGATACTTAAGCGTAAAGGGACTTGCTGTGTAGAAGTAGCTGAAGAATAGTCCTGCCGCGGTGAAGAGCGCGATTACTGGCCCCCTGAGGACTGCGATGTATGTAGCTATTAAAAGAACAGATGCGTATAGCCCAGCCACGACTGAGACAAAGATTCTAGTAGATGGCCCCATTCCTAGTAGTGGGTGCTGTCTATACTTAGCGGTGGGTGCTTCGACCGTATCAACTCTGTGTTTTACGTCGAAGTAGTCATTAGCCATGTTTGTGGCTCCGTGGAAGAATACGAGTCCGACGAGCGTGAGCGCGAAGAGGAGCGGGTCAAGCCATCCCCTACTGAATGCAACGGCTCCACCAACACCGGCTGAGATAACAGTCATGACGAAGGACCAGGGCCTAGCATACTGGAACCACGTACGCAGGCTCATCAATTAGAGTCGTATTCTGTCTTTCTTAAACATTATTGGAGTGGCGCGAAGATGAATATAAGTTCCGTCCAGACTATGTGTGATGCTGAGGCCGATGCGAGGGAGCGGGTCTTCACGTAGAGTAGGCCCCAGACAAGTCCAGCGATTAGGGCTATAAGCATTAGGGGAATGTTCATCGTCCATACATGGACTGATGAGTACAGAAGGGAAGAAAACACTACTGCATGAATTGACCCCATCCTCTCCCGTAGGCTATGCAGTATGAGGCCTCTCCAGTAGGCCTCCTCTCCTATGCTCGTAAAGATAAGCAGCAAAGCTATGAGGTATGGCTCGAGACCCACGCCCAACTGGTAGACCTCTGAAGCGCTCTGAGCGACAAAATGCTCTAGAAGAGTATATCCAGCGAGCAATAACAGGTATAGCCCTATGCCGACCATTATTCCAACCAGCAGCCCCTTAGGCGTTGTTTTAAACTCATGAATGAGACCTCTCCTCCTCATAATCAATGATAAACATAGCAGCACAGCCACAGAAAAAGCGAGGCGCAGCCAGAAAGAAGAAAAATTAATCCTAAAAGTAAGGAACCATAATGCATATGCTAAGAGAATGGAAAATAATGAGCCTCTCCACAAAACTCATCACCTAGCCAAATCACTAAACAACTCATCCGCTTCTAGATGCTTATAGGTCTTAACCATCCACTAATTTTTTTCTTGATAGCCTTGACTGCCCATAACGGTTCTACTCGTGTACCCATGGCGGCAAACCAGATAGCACTACGTATTCTTCCCAGACTAAGCGATATAAAGAATCCTGAATAAGAATCGTTAAACCAACGGTGCTTAAGTAATTTTTTCTTCGCCTCATCCACCGACTGTGATTTTAATAGTTTAGTGATGAGTGGGTAATGCTCGGGCAGGTATCGCAGTGCATTAAACTTGTTAGGTGCTGTAGCTGACCCCGCATGGCGTCGATATATGTAGCATATTTGACTGGTCTGTCTCCATTTTATGCCGGGTTTTAAAGATGCGCGTATCCACCATTCTCTAAAACCTGAGTACTTATAGTTCTCATCTATAGGCCCGATGATTTCATATACTCTTTTTCTAAAGAAGCGAGCTGGTTCGAGAGGCTTCCCTATTATTAGGCTTTCAAATTTGAGATCTGTCTGGACGACCCGTTCAATCCTCGTGACGCCTCCCGAGTCTAACATGACTATGACTCTTGGACATAAAACATCAAGTTCATGGTTTTCGGAAAACTTTTCGGCTACGTGTCTTAATGCACCTTCGGCATACATGTCGTCTGAATGTAGGATGCCGATTATCTCGCCCCTTGCTCTTCTAATTCCATAATTAGTGGCAGGATACTCTCCTCTTTTTTCCGAGTATATATGCAGCGAGATTCCTTCACAGTCTCTCATGAATTCCTTCACGACTTTAACTGTGCCATCAGTAGAGCCATTATCAACGACTATTAGCTCCCAATCATGATAATCCTGAGCGATGACTGAACTTATCGCCTCACCCACTAGTTTTTCCCTATTAAGAACGGGCATAACTATCGATATCAACTTCAAAACATCTCTACGAGGAGAGTATTTTAAAGTTCCACGTAGACTAAAGCTCATTTTAGCGTCGTTGTTTTTGCTAGAATGTTTATGTAAGATATCTATATATTTTGATATTTCGTAATATATCATATGCATCTGCCATTTGAGCCATGGCCTCTCTGGCACGTAGGCAGGGCGAGGCATCTCTGGGGCAGGTTGTTTAAGCCTCTCAGACGCGGAGATTTTAGGTTGCTTGTGCTCGAGGTGTTGAAGAGGAGACCGATGCATGGATACGAAGTTGCGAAGGAGATAAGCGAGCTGTTCGGCGGCCTCTACGAGCCGAGCCCGGGCATGGTTTATCCGACGCTTCAATGGCTTGAGGACGAGGGATACGTAAAGGCAGACCAAGTAGATGGAAAGAAGGTCTACAGCATAACAGAGGCAGGCCTGAGATTCTTGGAGAGTAGGGGGGACAGCATAAAGAGAGTCATGGAGACATGCACAGGATTCCTCTCTGATGAGAGATTCAAACTATTCAGCGAGGGCAGGAGGCTCGCCCAGACAGTCCTACTACTACTCACAGATGCGACCGATGAACAATTAAGAGAAGCCGCAAGGATAATTGAGGATGCGAGAAAAAGAATTGCCGAGCTGATGATTAAGTAATGTCGGCAATAATTGTAGAGAGGCTCGTAAAGAGTTTCGGAAAATTAATAGCAGTCAACGAGGCCTCATTCACGGTTGATGAGGGAGAACTCTTCGGATTCCTCGGACCTAACGGGGCGGGCAAGACAACCACGATAAACATCTTGACCACTCTTCTTATTCCCAGTTCTGGCAAAGCAGTAGTCGGTGGATTCGACGTCGTAGCCGAGGCCGAGAAGGTGAGGAGAATAATCGGCCTAGTGCCTCAGGACATCACGGTTGACGATGACTTGACAGGGATGGAGAACTTAATGCTACATGCAGGCCTCTACCACTTAGACAGGCAGGGGGCAAAGAGAAGGGCCAAAGAGGTATTAGAGCTCCTAAACCTCACCGATGCCGCGAATAGGAAGGTTGAGACATACTCTGGAGGAATGAGGAAGAGACTAGAACTCGCCGCGGGACTCATGCATCATCCAGACATCCTATTCCTCGACGAGCCCACACTTGGACTAGACGTACAGACAAGGACAGCGATATGGAACTACGTGAAAAAGCTGAGAGACGAGCTGGGAATGACGATCTTCCTGACGACTCACTACATGGATGAGGCGGACGCGTTATGCGACCGAATCGCTATTATCGATCATGGAAGGATAGTTGCGATTGATACGCCTAAGAGCCTCAAGAATAGTCTCGGAGGAGACATAATAGAGCTCGAGGTTATGCATAACAATCCAGAAGACGTAGTCCAGCTGATCAATAAGATAGACTCCGTGAAGAAGGCCGCATTCATGGATGGGCTGTTCAGAGTGACGGTCGAGAGAGGTGAGGAGACGTTGCCCATGATGCTCGAGACGCTCCTCAGGAAGGGGCACAGAGTAACTAGGGTAATCATGAAGAAGCCATCGCTTGAAGAAGTCTTCCTCGAATACACTGGACGAGCACTCAGAGCAGAGCAGGGCAGCTGGGAAGAAGCGTTTAGACAACGCATGATAATCCAGAGGGCGAGGGCATGAGGGACATAGTGGTCGAGATATACGTCCTGCTGGGTAGAGAGTTGAAGAAGTGGTACAGGTCTCCCTTCCTGCTTTTGATGACGATTATCCAGCCAGTCATTTGGATGGGACTCTTCGGGAAGGCGCTAAACCTTACAGGCCTCCTCCAAGTTCCGGAGGAGCTATTAAGACAGCTGCCGCCGGACGCTACTTCACTAATCGCTGAGCTATTCAACAAGGTTATGACGAATCTTTTCGGCGCTTCTGGGATTGATTACTTCTCCTACATGTCGGTCGGCATGCTCTCAATCGTGGTCCTCTTTACTTCGATGTCGAGTGGAATGACGATTGTCTGGGATAGACGGCTCGGATTCCTCAACAAACTCCTAGTCTCACCGGTCAAGAGGGGCTCAATAATAATTTCTAAGGTACTTTCAGGAGTCGTGAGGTCTATTGTTCAGGCAATACTCGTAATGCTCATCGCGATCGCCCTCGGAGCTAGGTACAGTCCTGCAGGCCCACTAGCACCGCTAGTAGCCCTCTCCGCATTGACGCTGCTGTCCCTCGGATTATCATCACTATTCATCTCTATCGCAGTCAGGCTGAGGAGCTGGGAGTCGCAGATGGCGACGATAAACCTCCTAAACCTGCCATTAATGTTTGCGAGTAATGCGTTGTACCCAATAAAAATGATGCCTGCCTGGCTTCAAGCCATTGCCTCTGTAAATCCCATCAGCTATGCCGTCGATGCTGTGAGGCAGAGTCTCTTGATGGGTGCCTCCATGAGTATCTCTGCACTATTGCTAGACATAGGAGCCCTCACGTTGTTTGCAGCATTATTCACCGGCGTCGGCGTCCTAGTGGCTGACCGCGGACTGAGAAGAGGCTAGACATGTAATATCTATATCCTTGATGAGTGAGGCTAATATTGGTTTTGGGAGAGATTGAAGTCAGGATTCCGAGAGAGGATTTAGAGAAATGGTTAGAGGAGGTTAGGCCTAGACGCGTCCTGATACAGGCACCGCTAGGACTCAGACAAGCAGTGCCTATGATAATTAAGATTATGCATGAGTGGGGGGTTGAAGCTTATGTCTCGATGGGGCCATGCTGGGGTGGATGCGACGTAGCGCTGAGTGAGGCGAGAGAAATTAAGGCTGACGGAATAATCCATGTAGGACACTCCTCGTTCCTGAGCAGCCATCCATTGCCGGTTCTTTTCATCGAGGCCAGATATGCCGACCCTAGGCCATTGATTAGTATCGCTCATAGACTGGTTGAGGAGCTGAAAGGCTACAGAGTAGTCGGTATCGGAGCAACAGTCCAGTGGCTAGACCACTTGTCAAAAGTTGCTGAAACTTTAGAGAAGGCTGGGCTCAGAGTCATTATTGGAGAGAAAGGAGGACGCGTAAAGCATGAGGGGCAAGTGTTGGGATGCGACTACTCCTCATTAAAGATGATAGAGAATAGTGTTGATTGCTTCGTCGTCATTGGCTCTGTCTTCCATGCATTGGGGCTCGGCCTCATCTCTCCTAAGCCAGTCATCGCCGCTGACCCAGAGTCCCAGAAGACGTACTGGATGGAAGAGACGGTTAGAAAGATACTCGCGCAGAGATACGCCAACATTACTAGGTTCAAGGAGGCTAGGAAAATTGGAGTAATTGTGAGCACTAAGCCGGGACAGATGCTTCTCGGACTGGCTGAGAGACTACGTGATGAATTGAGGCGTCATGGATACGAGGCGGATATCCTCGTAACTGATGAGGTCTCTGAGCACATACTCGTAGACGCTGGATACGATGCATACGTAAACACTGCTTGCCCTAGGCTCAGCATCGAGGACCAGGCCAGATTCACGAAGCCGCTGCTACTTCCATCCGAAGCGCTAGTCGCCGTCGGAAAACTACAATGGGAGAAAATCATCAGGAATGATGCATACCTATTGCTAAGCTTTCCTGAAACTCAGCCATAAACAAAATAAATTAATTACTTCTTCTCTGGTTCTGTTTGATACTCGTCATTCTAAGACTATTCATGACGAAGCTCCTGAAGCCTACGTGTCCTCCAAGCGCAGCCATGAACGCAGCCATAACACTGACCTCGAAGACGCCCTTGACGAGAATAGGCAGCCAAAGCCCATAGAGAAACACTGGAGAGCCTGGCAGTAAAATAGGTACAAAGATCGAGAAGACAGCATAGATCCATAAGGCTTCTGGCACGTAGCTCAGCAGGACGACCGGCACGTTGTAGAGAGAACTCCTATCCATCGGTTTGAGTATTCGCGCCAATATTCCAGCAGTGATTCCCACAATTGCCTTTCCAAGGGAGGCCGTTATTCCGAGCGGCCCGAGGTGGCCTAGGGGTCCAAACCATATTGACGGAACGATGCCCGCGAGGAAACCTGTTATTCCACCGATTACTGGGCCTCCGAAGATTGCTGCGACGTAGACTGGCAGGAGGGAAAAGTCAAGAGCGATTTGCTGTATCATCGTGGGCGCGATGGTTATGAAGCCGAGCGCGTTGCCGAGCGCCGCCATCATTAGGACAAAGCTCCACTCCCTACTTCCCATCCTCATTATCTTCACGAAATTCCTAATATTTTCCCAGTATTTAATTTGTTAACTCATTACAAAATTTTTGATACATATTAGACAAATTTCTCAGTAATCATATTACATTTTTAGGTTAATTTTTTTGCAAAATTCATCAACTCATTTATCATTTCTGGTTTAGCTATTGCTACGACTCTCGACCTGCCAACCTCGTAAATAGTCAATAGGCCTGCATATTTCATTATGGAGATGTGTCGATAGACCGCGGTATACCTCATCTTCAGCTCCCTAGAAATTGCCTTTATGTGCAATGGTCGCTGACTCTCAGAAACTATCTTCAGGATTTTTAGTCTATTTTTATTCCCAAGCGCGTTAAATATTTCAGCTATTCGTGTAATATTTTCCTCATCCATGGAAACTATCTGCCAGGTAAATAGTATTTAAATCTTCATTAATTACAATTTTTTGAGTAGCTAATCATAATTGATAAATTACAGATAAAATAGGCTGGCTAATGTCCGCTCTTCGGCCTACCAGGACGCTCAGGGTCTCGGTCATCGCGTTGTTCGGCAGCCTCTCAGCCATGCTTACGCTTCTTCCCCTCGATTTTCCATTTCCTCTTGTCCCCTACCTGAGGTTTGACTTGGCGGAGATTCCTGTCTTTATTGTCTTTATGCTTTTCGGCCCCTTGACCGGGCTCTTGACGAGCGCCACGTATCTAGGAGTTCTAGTACCAATAACTGTTGGAGAGTGGCTATGGCCCATTGGGCCGCTCCTCAAATTTTTCGCGACTTCTTCACAGGTAGTAGGCATGTATCTAGGCTACAGGATGTATAGAATTCTGAGGAACGGCGGCTATGCCTCATTCTTCACTCAACTCATCGTCCTCGGAATGCTTCTAAGAATCATCGCGATGACTATTGCTAACTACCTCGTCCTAGCAATGACGTCCTCAGTCGAGTATGTCGTTAACCTCGTAAGGATGACTACTGGATGGAGCCAAGCATCAAGCATCGACGTACTAATAATTATTCTTGCATTGACAGCAGTCTTCAATGCGCTGCATACTCCACTATCAATGATGCCGGCAGCAATAATAGTCAAGAAAATATTTAGGGAAGGCTCAGTCATGAGCTATCAAGGTACATGGATGGCTAGGGCCATATTCAAGGAAGACACTCGTCAGATAGGTCTTAGGAAGTATTAGCTATGCTTCGCGCCTCGCTTAGCGCCCTCTCGTAGAGCTCCCGAGAGATGCATGAGTTCTCAAGCAAGAGTTCAAGCTCCTCAGTATCTATTATTCTCCTCTCACCGTCTGGCTTCTCTACTACGTCTATTCCTAGGTCTATGTACCATGCGTGGCTCTCGTATACGTGTATCGGGGTAGAGATGTTTATGTATCTGCCCTTCTCAGCGTTGCCCAAGCCATAATACCTAGTATCCATACTCCAGCTGAATCTTCTGAGCCTAGTTACAGAAACATCGCCGGGAGTCTTATCTATTCCTAAGCCGTCGTACTTTCCGAAGCTCCTGATGACGCGTCTACCAATCAGGACATCACCGCTCCGATAGAACCTAAACGGGCCTAGCAGTATCTTTCCAGAGAGGGGCTTTAAGTGGTGAATCATGGCGGTGCATCCCTTCCTGGGACCCAGCTTATTTATGAGGAGGGAAATTCTCTCCTCGGCTATCTTCCTGTCGAGCGAGCCTGAGACTACGAGGTCCTCAAGCATGCTTAGGATGCTGGAGAGTGTCTCGCCTCCCGCCCTGCATAAGTGATGAAAGGGCAAGGTATAGGCCACCCTCGACCTTATGTCGTCCAGCGCCTTCTTCGCCTCGATTGGAAAATAGACCCTAGCCGAGGCAATCCCGCCAGATAATCTTGAAAGAGGAGTAGTCACTACTTGCCAAGAGATTCTTCTGAGCTCCTCGACAACCTGCTCAACGATGCTGGAGGCTCCTTGAATAATGATGCCCTCCTTATCGCTCGTGTCTTGTATGATTATCTCAGGAGTTGTCCACGAGGACCCTATCCCGAACCTCTCCTCTTGGCTATGCGTCGGATTAACGAGCTCGTGCCCAAGGTCTAAAAGATACTTTGAAACCGCGGTCGAGTATATGCCCCTGATGCTGAACCTCAATTCTCATCACCTGTTTCTTAGCGCTGATAGCCTCTTCTTGACGAGCTCGCTGAGGAAGGCGCCGTCTATCCTGCCCCTATAAATCTTCATGAGCCTACCCATCAATGGGCCGGTCGGGTCTGAGTGAGGCTGCTCTGACGTTATCTCAGCGATCAACCTATCTATCTGCTCGACTACTTCCTCGAGGGGTGGAGCCCTAAGTCCAAGCTTGTCCAGAGCCTCGCCTACGGATGATGAAGGGTTGCGTGAGAGGTATGACAGTACCTGCTTTGCAGACTCCTTCGCGGTCACGCCTCTAACGACTAGCTCGAAGTACTCCTTGACCTTGCTGAATTCCACTTCGTCTACTGGGTATCCCTCGCGTCTCAGCTCCTTGTAGCCCTCGGTAAGGAAGCTCGCGGCGAAGCCCGGCTGAATGCCGATGCCGACCAGCTCCTCAAACTCTTCCAGACGCTCCGAGTCTATCAGTTCCCATATGAGCTGGCTGCTCAGTCCGTGTTTCTTCGAGAGGCTGGATGCGAGTTCGTCTAGCGTTGGTGGAAGATTAGACGCTATCTCTTCTAGTAGGCTCTGAGTAATTATTAATGGTGGGATGTCTGTCTCTGGATACATCCTCGCAGAGCCCGGTCTCGGCCTCATGTAGAATGTAGTTCCGTCAGGCCTCGGCCCCCTAGTCTCTCCAGGCACAGTAGTAATCGCCTCAGCCGCCCTGTTCTTGACCGCGTCCAGCGCCTCAAGGACCTCGCGCTCCCTGTCTGCGACTAAGACGAATGCATCTATTGGCTTGAGGTTCAGTCTAGAGGCAACTGCCTCGACTTCTTTCTGGGTTATTCCGTAGGCTGGAAGCTCGTCTGAGTGGAATATTCCTTCTACTCCACCCCATGCCTTTGCATATTCTGAGAGGTCCTTTCCAAGCCTAACCCCTTCGTCATCAATGCTTCTCAGGAGGCCACAAAAGCCTGGCAGCCTCAATGCATATACTCGTCCACCCTCACTTATCTTTCTCGAGACCACTCTGCTCGTAGTAGATGCAAAGATATCCGTCACATCTACTGGTCTTTCTGCCTGTATATTCTCTGGAGTTATTCCCCGCTTCTTCAGCTCCTCCATCAGTCCGAGCAGGTGTCTCAGCCTTCTCGCCTCGTAGTCAATTATTTTTGGGATTAGGTCGAGTTCTTGGACGCCCTTGACCTCTATTATCCCAGTGCCTCTTATCGAGATGTTCAGGTCTTGGCGTATCGTTCCTATGCCTCTCTTGACTCTCCTCGTAGCTCTAAGTATTTTCCCTAATGCATAGGCAGTTTTTACAGCCTGTTCTGGACTCGTGATTACTGGCGCGGTCGAGACCTCTATTAATGGTATTCCAAGCCTCGAGAGGTCATAGATGACGTGTGTTGGTGTCGACTCGACTATTCTTGCCGCGTCCTCCTCAAGTGTGATTGTCTGTATAGGCACCTCGAATCCATCAATCACTATTCTTCCACCAGTCGCGACTATGCATGTCCTCTGAAATCCAGTCGTGTTTGAGCCATCAATCACTATTTTCCTCATTACGTGTATCTCATCTACAGGCCTCGCGCCTAGGAGCTTCGCGACTGTCAGCGCTATCCTCACTGCCTCCTCGTTCAGCATGTGTGGAGGCTCCTCATCCATCTCGACGAGACAAGTACATTCCGTGTCGGCACGATAGATTATTCGTCTCATCTTTTTCATCTCGAAGCGCGCCGCTGGGTCTATCTCGCCCAGCTCTGACTGAGTCTCCCTTAGCCATCTCGTGAACTCGATTATTCTTCCCCCGCCGCTCGGAGTTGTTTTACAATTGCAGAAGAGCTTTCTCTCAGTATCTAGTTGTCTGTGAATCTCTATCCCTACTCGTAGGCCTAATTCCTCGTAGTTCATGTCTGCTCGGGCCTCATACTGCTTGGAAGCGTCCTGTATCCAAGCTCTCCGGCGATTGGTGTCAGCATCATTCTTCTAACATCCTCTAATTCTCTCGTCCTCGCCAGGACCCACATCAGTTTTACTAGGGCAGTCTCTGAAAGCATGTCTTCTAGAGGCGTCACGCCTACCCTCTTAATGTCTCTTCCATTATCGTATACATACATGTTTACTCTTCCAAAGCGGCATTGAGAGGTCATGCCGATGAATACTCCCATCTCTATTGCTTTTCTCAGCGTTGGAATCCAGTTCGAGGCTACGTGTCCAAGGCCTGTGCCCTCGAGAATGATGCCCCTGAATCCCCTCTCTAAGAAATACTCTATTATTGCTGGACTGAGCGATGGATAGAACTTGACTAGTGCCGCCTCATCGCTGAAGCCGGGCCTGTAATCATAGCTGTTTGACCCCCGCTTATTGTAGTGCTCATCATTAAGCACCAATTCATTATTTCTTAGATATGCTATCGGTTCAGCGTTCACGCTCCTGAACGCATCTCTACTACTAGTATGCATCTTTACGACCCTTGTCCCTCTGTGGATCGCTATTACGTTGTCCGAGTGCCAGTCATGCATGGCGACGACGACTTCTCCGAATGGCGCATAGGCCGCTATCTGGACCGCGGCTATAAGGTTTGTGGCCGCGTCGCTTGAAGGTCTATCACTGCTACGCTGTGCGCCAACTAGGACTACTGGTATTGGCGTGCCAGCCAATGCGAAGCTTAGCGCGGCCGCAGTGTAGTGCATCGTGTCTGTTCCATGCGATATAACGACGCCTGAATAGCCGCTACGTATCTTCTCATCTATCTTCTGGGCAATCTTGTCCCAATCGCTAGGGGTCATGTTCTCGCTGAATTTTGATAATAGTATCTCTGCCTCGACGTATGCTTTTTCCGCGATTTCTGGAACAAGCGTTATCAGGTCCTCGGACGTCAGTGCAGGCTTCACGGCGCCTGTCCTATAGTCTACCCTGCTCGCGATTGTTCCGCCAGTACTGATGATGGATACATGGGGGAGATTAGGGTCTAATTTTGGCGGCTCAGGCCTCTTGAATGCTGGCTTAGGCCCCGGCCCTACTCGTCTAATAACTACTCCTTCAGTAATCGCTATGCCTATGTTGTATCCATTCCTTAGTTTTATGACGATGTACCCATCCTCCGCATGCTCATACCTCGACATTAAGTATCCCCTATAGACCTCACCGTCAGGCTTGACTACTTCGACCTCGTCCCCGATATCGAGACCCGCGGCGAGAAGAATTTCTCTGACCCTGCCCCTATAGCCCTGCCAGGACTCAACCATCTATTGACACTCAAAGCCAAAGATGATTAATCGATAATTAAAGCTTAGCGATGCTGGCTAAGCTTAATTCTCTACTTGGGCGCTGGCTTCTCTGCCTTGAGCACGGCTAACCGCCAATGAGGCTCACCGTCCAAATCGAATATAGATGCGTGGCCTAGGCTTGATAAGTATTCCAATAGTCCCCTCATAAGCTTGCCACACCTGACAAAAACTTGCTCAAGAATTTCTACTGAGAATCCATGCCTCTCAAGCATGGATATGACCCAGTCGATGCCTACGAGTGAAGAGGCTGTTACTAAGAGTCTCCCACCGCTCTTCAATATTCTATCCACATCTTGGACATGTCGCCGTATGAATTCTCTGCCATCAACGCCTCCCCATGTATATCTCGGCAAAGGCCTCGGCGATGGAGTCATGGGGGGATTCAGGACGACTAGATTAAAGGATGCATCCCTCAGGCAAGCAGAGCCATCACTGACCACGACGTCGACAGAGTCAGCCATCCCGTTAGTCCTAAAATTCATAAGCGCATTTCTGCAGGCCCTCAGCGAGATGTCTATGCAGACAACGCGGCTAGCGCCCCTCGACAATGCGACTAATCCCAAGATTCCTGAGCCGCATCCATAGTCCAGCACCTTATCACCAGTGAGGCCCTCCATGTACTTTATGAGTAGCCTCGTCGACCTTCTGGGTGGATAAACACCGCTCCACACATCTATCAATAGTTCCCCGAGACGAGTACGCATCAATTTTATCATTCAGCCTTGCAGACCTATAAGTATGAGCATGCCTATTGAGGGAGACTACGTCTACCTCCGAGGAGTTGGATACCTAGCCGTGAAGGGCATTATCCATCCGCCTAAGAGAGTCATAGCGTTTCCGAAACATCCTGAGCGTAAACACATAGTTGCAAGCATAACTAGCATCGATGATGCATACGCATACCTGAGAGAGACTATGCCTGAGGCCATCCTCTTCGATGACCATTCAGGACAAGTACTGCCACAGATACCCATAGAAAAAATAACCAGCCACTTATCGGCGAGGGGATGGTTCATCAGGAATACTCCACACGACGAGCTTACGAGAAGAGCCCTAGAACTAGCCGAGGAGATATGTAAAAACTCAGGAGTAGGACTCGACTACATGGGGCTTTCAGGATCAATACTACTAGGAAGGCAGCGTGAGACCTCGGACATAGACATAGTCTTCTACTCGAGGATGAAGGCAGAAATGATAATGGAGGCACTATCAGACCTGAGGAGGAGGGGAGTCCTAGGCCCAGTCGACGCAAAGCATCTCCACGACCTTGCCGCTAAGAGAAGCGACTCCCCGATTCCGCTTCATGAATGGATTAGGCACGAGTCCCGCAAGCTGCTCTACGGCGTCTATCGAGGCGTCATCTACTCAGCAAAGATAGTTCTACTTCCGTCTGAGTACTGGGAAGAGTATGGCTCAGCGAGGTGGCGAGAATTGGGGAGAACAACATTGATAGCCAGGATAATGGATGATTCTTACGCCATCTATACTCCAAACCAGTACGGCATAGAGGTGCTGAGAGTGCTTCAAGGACCAGAGGAGAGTTACAACATCCGCAGAGTCGTCTCGTTCAGGTCTAGGTTTGCCGAGCAGGCTAGGAGGGACGAGGAAGTAAGAATATCTGGAAGAATAGAGTATGACCTAAAGTCGAAGAGTTTTAGAGTGTTTGTAGGGAATCATCGAGACGATTATCTACTCCTCAACCAAGACTATTCATAGGAGAGAAGAAATATTGCCATGACTGCGAAGGATATTCCAGCCACATGTCTAGGGGATAACTGGTCTCCGAGAAAAATAACTGAGAGGACTGCTGTGACGACTGGGTAGAGAGCCGTCAATGGAACGGTGATTGATGGTCTGCCGATGCTGAGGGAGAGCATGAAGCAGACTGTTCCAGCCGCTCCGAGTATGCCTGAGAGGAGCGCTATAAGAGCAGTAGTTCCGACTGCCGGTTTGGGAAATCCCTGCGAGTACATGTATGTCGTAAATATTATGAATGTTCCCAGCATGTTGTAGATGATTATTGATGCCCAGGATGCTCTCTCTAGTACAATTTTACTGACGAATCCCCAGGTGCCCCAGAGCAATATTGCCATCAATGAGTAGAGAAGCCAGGCCTCAACTCTCATGAGTAATCGATGAATGTCTCTCAATATATATCCAGTCCAAGATGCATGATTTATAAAAATGCAGCATTATTGATTATTCAAGGATGGAGACTTCTCTGAGAGACCATGACTACTTCGAGACGATTGATGGCTGGATATTCTGCGTGATTGGCGAGATTCATCCACCGGGGAGGGTCTTCAGCTTCCTGAAGTACATTCCAGGCGAGGGGCCATGGAGAGTCTTGGACAAGAGCTACACGAGGCTGATGAAGATCTACTCGGTGGAGGAGCTCCTGAGGGTCATGGAGTTCATAGAAAGAGAGAGACCTGAATATCTATACTTCGACGAGACAGTCTCTGAGAGAATCATTGCGCCGCCAGCATCCTCTATACTTAGGGTCTACTCGGCTAGGAGTGCGGTAGAAAAGCTCTTGGTCAATCCTCGGAGAGATGATTTGTCAGGCCTTGCCTATGAGTTCTTATCAATGCTCTCCGAGCAGTCAGGCGTCAAGTTGTCAAGCTTCGGGATAAGTGGCTCACTCCTACTTGGAAATCATCACAAAGCCTCAGACATCGACATACTGGTCTATGGACGCGAAGAGTACTGGAGGGTCTTAGAGACAATCGAGGCAATGACTAGAAGTGGAGAATTAAAGCTTTTCAGAGATGCTGGCTACGAGGACTGGCTTGCCAGAGCGTCTAGGAAGTATCCATTACTAAGCGTTGAGGAGATAAGGGCTCTCTCGAAGAGAATCTCGAATAAGGGATTCTACAAGGGGAGAAAATTCTCGATTTATGGCGTCAGGTCTAGCCCCCTCCATACGTACGGCGAAGTGATTTATGAGCCTAGGGGCAGCGTTAGGACTGTCCTAGAGATAAAATCATCACTCGAGTCCGGATTTACTCCCGCAATATACTTCGTCGAGAAGAATGATTATGGAGTCGATAGAATCGTTACGTATGACATGATGCTTGCATGTCTTTTTAGGCCGGGAGACACTGTTGAGGTCTCAGGCAAACTTGAACATGCACGTAGAGGAGATAGAGTGGAGTGGAGACAGATACTCGTAGGCTCCTTCAAAGGCGTGGGTAAAGAATACATCAAGCTTATCCAATAGTTCATTGCTCAAGTATCTTTCTAACTGTCTCGACTGCTCTAAGCTGTCTCCATAATGGTGCCCAAGGCATCATTACCAACTGATACCTAGGGTCTAGTGCCTTCTCCACGATTTTTCTGTCACCTCTCGATAAGTATCCAGAGACGAGTGCTGATGCATAGTTCTCAAGCATCTCCCCATCTAAGTAGTGAGCCATGTATAGTACGCACTCAGCAATATCCCATGACGGGTCTCCCTTAAACGATGCCTGTTCAAGGTCTACTATCCATACGTTTCCATTTTTATCAATTATGAAGTTGTCTGGCTTGCAGTCGCCGATGATTACTCTTTCTCGATGTATCTTTGCGAGTGTCTCTCCGCATAGTTTGGTGAGACTTGTTAAATCGCTTACTTGTTTTTTTGTCCAGAGCTGCGTTAGGTCTATTCCAGCTATTGCCTCCTCAATGATTATTTTTCTCTCCCAGTCAACATGTATGATGTTTGGAACGTTTAGTCCCTGCTCCTTAAGATAGTTCAGGTAGAATAGCTCGTTTCCCAGACGCATAGATGCTGAGTAGTAAAAGTTTCTGAGATGCATTGCCCACAGCTTCGCTGCAACCCACTTAACGTCTGTCCATGACTCGTATCTCTTTATGAATAGCCTCGTAGATGTCTCTGAGTCTCTCTTCACGACTGCCATGTATGTCGAGTTAAATATCGAGCCTGTCTTTGTCAGCGTTATTTCTCCGCCTTCATGCATGACGTAGCTATTGAGTATGTCATATACGTCCTGATTCATTGCGAGCGTATTAGTACCGCCCGAAGTTTTTACGTATGCGTATTGCTCAGGGTCTAATGGCTTGTCCTCGACTGGTATGTCCACCATGTCTGATATTAATAGTAATGGACTTATGATTCCTATCTTGCCTGTCCTGAATAGGTTTGCTATACGCGAATCTATCTTTATACTTCTGGCCGACCGCCATGGAAAATTGGAGTCTAAATCTCTTGCAACCTCCTGATTAATCATATAGTACCGGCCATCCTTGAATAGGAACCCCTCACTGCTCAGCTTGTCAAGCTCACTCTCAACTCTTCTAAGCACAGCTCCTAGAAGATTGCTTGAACTGTCGGCCGCCCACCAATATATCCGCTGGGCAGGCGGGTAGAAGGATACTCTTGCCTTAATTTTTTTAAGCAGGAAATATTCTGGAAGAAATCTTATCCTGAAGACACCCATTCCATAGTCGCTGAATGCGTCATAAATTATCTCGAGTATAGTTCTTCGTATGTATTTCTCTGCGAGTATCATTATTTGGTCTTCACCGAGACGTACCTTGAATGGTGTTAGGAGCCTAGACGCGAAATACTCGCCTGACTCTGATTTTTCTACATCTCTCCGCATCGCTTCGAGCCCTACTATTATCTTCTTCGACGCCTCATCCTCACTGGTCGTTGTGGCTATTCTTACTCCTTGACGAGCCTCGAGCAATTCATTTTTTATTCCTTCTCGTGTCTTTACAGGATATTCTATGAGGACGAGGGCTGGACCACTCTCGCTCAATATTGCATCTACTAGAATATTCCGTCCTCATAGACATAAATCTATAGAGATACTCGTCATAGGAAGTTTAATATGAATGGCGCTATAATTATAGTCGTCTGAAAATGGCGGACGTTGAGAGACTCTCAAGAGATGCATTAAGATTAGCTAAGAATGCTGGAGCGACGGATGCTGCACTGAATTATTACTCAACTAAAACATACATGGTGAGGTTCTCTAACAACGAAGTAACCATATCGAATGTCTTCATAGAGGAATATGCAGAGTTCTACGTTGCTATTAAGGAGAGAAGAGCGATAACCTCGACGAATATTATTTCTTCAAAGTCGTTTAAGGAGCTTGTAAACAATGCTGTCTCTATTGCTAAGAGTGCTCCACCATCAGACATATATGCACCGCTTCCCAAGGGCCCATTCAAATATGATAAAAAACTACTCGACCAGAGACTCGGTAGAGTAACTCATGAAAAACTTATCGATTGGGTCGAGGAGGCAATTAATGCTGCGCTAAAAGAAGGAGCCAAGAGAGTCGCCGGCTCACTAATCTTCACTAAGGAGTATAGATTCTTGATGACGACCGAGAAGGTCATGGCTGAGCATAGAAAGGACAACCTCGAGATATCTGTAAGGGCTTTCTTAGACGGAGAATCGAGCGGCCAGTTCGCGGCAGCCTCAGGCTCGACTGAGGAGTTTAGGCCAGAGGAGGTGGGCTCAAAGGCCGGAGAGATTGCCAAGATGGCTGAAAATCCCAGCCCAGTCGAGCCGGGCATTTATGACGCCATCATCAGTCCAATGACACTAGCAAATATCTTAGAAGAGGTTGGAGATATGGCTTCAGGCTTCTACGTAGATTCTGGAATATCATTCTTGAAGGATAAGCTCGGAGAAAGAGTCGCGTCTGAGGCGCTTACTCTTATTGACGACCCAACCCTTCATGGCACTTATGGCGCTGAGCCCTTCGACGACGAGGGACTACCAACTAGGAGAAACATAATCATAGAGAATGGCGTTTTAAAGACGTATCTCCACAACTCTTCCACGGCGAAGAAATTCAATGTTGAGAGCACGGCTAATGCTGGACTGATTGTTCCCGGCCCATTCAACCTAGTCGTAGAGGGAGGAACAGAATCTCTGAGCAGCCTAATCTCCAAGATAGACAGAGGAGTCCTAGTCACTAATGACTGGTACCTGAGGTATCGAGACACCTCTCGCGGAGACTTCTCAACAATTCCAAGAGATGGACTATTCCTCATAATCAATGGAGGCATCGAGAGACCAATAAGAGAGCTGAGAATAAGCGATAACATCCTTAGACTATTACAGAACATAGAGTACATGACCCATGATAAGTACTGGATTAAGTGGTGGGAGGTGGAGACACCGGTAAAAGCACCCTACGCCCTAATCAGAGACGTAAACTTTACAAAATCAACGATATAATAAAAAAATTAAAACTTGTATCCAATCTTTCTGAGGAATTCCCTTCTATGCATAATGTCTTTTTCAGCCTCGATGCCCATCGACTTGTAACCATCAATGACGCCTACAACTCCTCGACCAGTCTTTCCGTCGCCCTGCGCTGCCTCAGCCACTATGACTTGTAGTGGATTGGCCGTGGCGGCGAGTATTGTGCATAGCTCTGGCACCTCCTTGAGGCGTCCCAGGATGTTTATCGGGTAGAGATTCCTAAGGATGATTAGGAATGTATGTCCGCATCCTATCCTTAGCAGGTTTTCAGCCGCGAGTCTCCTAAGCTCCTCGTCGGTTCCCTCGTGCCTGATTAGGCATGGCCCGCTTGCCTCTGCGAACGCGACTCCGAACTTTGCTCCTGGGACGGTGTTGACAACTGCCTCGTAGAGGTCCTCGACGCTCTTTATGAAGTGTGTGATTCCGAAGACGGCGTTGCATCCCTCGGGAAAATCTATCTTCACTAACTCAAACCTAATTTCAGACATCTCAAAACCTAGCGATTAGGCTCGGATAAAAAATATTTTCCTAGTCTTCTTGTCTTCATGGCTTATACTTATATTGGATTCTTTAGGGATTAGGGAGTAAGATTTGGGGGGTTGATGCGTGTTGGGACGTCTTGATGGAAGGGTATGCCTCATAACTGGAGCCTCGAGGGGGATAGGAAAGGCGATAGCCCTCGAGATGGCTAGGGAGGGCGGAAGAATAGTTGGGAACGCGACCTCGGAGAAGAGTCTGGAGGGCCTGGGGAGGGAGCTTAGAGAGATGGGGGCGGACTACGTGTTGATTCCCGCAGACCTCTCAACGACTGAGGGCTGCATCAGCCTAGTGAGGGCCGCAGCAGACTCGATGCGTAGGATAGACGTGCTTGTCAACAATGCTGGAATAAACATTGTTAGGAGTATTGATGAGCTCGCTGTCGAGGACTGGGAGGCGGTAATTAACGTAAACCTCAAGGCGCCGTTCCTCTGCTCGAAGTATGCCTCAGAGTTGATGAAGAGTCAGAGATATGGCAGGATTATTAATATTGCCTCGGTTGCGTCGTTTGTGAGTCTTCCTGGAAGGAGTGCCTACAACTCCTCGAAGGCCGGAATTCTCGGGCTGACTAGGACGCTGGCGGTGGAGCTGGCTCCATTCGGAATAACGGTCAACGCCATTGCTCCGGGATTGATAGAGACAGAGATGCTTAGACAGAGAATAGATGAGGGGTCGTTAAAGATAGACGCTGCGATTAGAAAGATACCGCTCGGAAGGCTTGGAAGACCAGTAGACATCGCGAGGACCGCAGTATTCCTAGCAAGCGATGACTCATCCTACATAACTGGGCAGGTAATAGTGGTTGATGGAGGATTCCTAGCGCTTGCTCTTCCTCAGTAGTAATATTTACTCAGGCTCGGCCAGCGTTACTGAGACGTCTCTTGCTCCATAGTAAGAGATGACTCTGAGGCTTACAGTCCTGCCGGGCTTTCTTCTCTCGATGATTGATTTCAGCTCCTCGATTCCTGAGAGCGCCGTGCCGTCTATGCTGACTATTATGTCTCCTCTCATTATTCCCGCCTCCTCTGCTGGTGAGCCTGGAGCGACGTCGACGACGAGCACTCCACTGCTGACTGGGAGTCCATAGTACTCTGAGAGCTGTGGCATTATTGATACTCCGTATATTCCTAGCCAGGGCTTCACTACGCGTCCATATTTTATGAGCTGCTCGAGGACGTTCTTTACTACGTTTATCGATATCGCGAAGCCTATGCCCTGCGCGTATGGAATTATCGCGGTGCTTATCCCTATGACTTCTCCATCCGTGTTGAGTATTGGCCCGCCACTGTTTCCAGGGTTGATTGGAGCGTCTGTCTGGATTAGCTCCTCGACGTATCCTATATCTGTCTTTATCTTTCTTTTTAGGGCGCTTATCACGCCGACCGTCACTGTCGGTCCTCCGAGCATGAATCCAAGCGGGTTTCCTATCACGATTGCTATCTGTCCGACTCTCAGCTTGTCTGAGTCGCCCAGCGTTGCAGCCTTTAAGTTGTCCGCGTCTATTTTTAGGAGCGCGACATCGTATGACGGGTCTCCTCCCACGTAGGCTGCGTCAAACCTCCTACCATCATGTAGCAAGACCTGAATCTTCCTCGACCTTCCGACGACGTGATAGTTTGTCACGATATAGCCGTCTTTGCTGATTATTAGTCCTGAACCCATGCCCTCGACTGGAAGTGGTCTAAAGACGTAGTCGTGAAAGATCTTGACTGTGCTTACGCTAACGACGCTTGGCGTTACCTTCTCGACTGCTCCCGTGATTGCTTCTTCAAGACTAGTTATTGGCATGAATAAGTGTTATTCGGTGCGTTATATAAAAATGATTTAAGTACTATTTCTCGGTCTGTTAATGGTGTCGCTAGGGAATGGCGGCTAGAAGCAGGAGCATCCTGAGAATCATTATGAACAGGAGATCGATAAGGGCCTTTCATCCAAAAAAGATTAGTCCATCAGTGGTTAGGCTATTGGTCGAGGCGGGGCAGAGGGCTCCATGCACCTATCAGTCCTACAGTGTCATAATAATCGAGAATGAAGATGTCAAGTCGAAGCTCGCAGAACTGACTGATGACCAGCTCTTTGTAAAGGCTCCATTATTAATGCTGATATGCATCGACTTCAGGAGGACCGCCCTCATGTTTGACCAACTGACAGATAAGCACGTACTCAGAAGCGACAGACATCCAGTCGAGACCATCGAGGCAATCTTTGAAGCGGGACTCTTCGCCGAGAACATCGTGATTGCTGCTGAGGCGCTGGGCTATGGCTCAGTCATGCTTGACTGGGCATTATGGATGAATAAGGAGGTGTCCTCACTACTAAGGCTTCCTAAAGGAGTCACGCCGTTAATATTTCTATGCATTGGTCTCTCTGCTGAGAAGCCTCCGCTCAGGCCTAGGCTGCCATTAGAGATGATTCTGCATCATGAAGAGTATAGGGAGCCGAGTGCTGAGGAGCTTAGAAAATACATTGAAGAGGCATCCATGAAGCTCGCCAAGGAGAACTATCTCAAGAAGTATGCGAATTCGAATAAGACCTACTTAGAATATCTATCGGAAAAGATAGCCGTGGATAAGCAAGTCGAGAAGCTCAACTCTTCCATATCAAGCTTCCTAAACAATAATGGCATCAAGATTTAGTAAGTATCTCATTTGCTAAAGAGACATAATTATAAATCAGTAATGGGAGGCTATTTACGTGGAACTGGATAAAGAGCTAGCCATATACGTCGAACTAGTAAACAACGCGTTAATGAAGCATTTCCCAATCGAGGCTAGGAGTGATTATTTGTCTACTCTTACTGGACTCGAGGACGCGGTCTTCGACGAGGCAGCAATAAATGAAACCGTTACTAAGCCTGCCTGGGACTTACTATCTAGGGGTGGGAAGAGGTGGAGACCAGTAATTATGCTTCTTACATACGAGGCGCTTGGAGGAGACCCGAGAGAGATAGCAGACCTCTCGATAATCATTGAGCTCATACATAACGGAACACTCGCAGTCGACGACGTCGAGGATGACAGCGACCTAAGACGAGGAAAGCCCTGCATCCACAAGATCTATGGAGTAGACGTGGCAATAAACATGGGAAACACACTTTACTACCTTCCACTTGTCTATTTTATGCGTCTCGGAAATTATACCTCTGAAGTTATGAGTGAATTAACTAGGATTTACTTGGAGGAGATGTTGAACCTAAGCCTAGGCCAGGCACTAGACATTGCGTGGCATAGGTCGCTGAACAAGTCAGTGACCGAGGAAATGTACTTAACAATGTGCAGGCTCAAGACTGGCTCCCTCGCCAGGCTATCTGCAAGAATGGCGTGCAGGCTGGCCAAAGTCTCGGAGGCAGAGGAGAAGAAGGTCTCAAACTTTTCAGACGCAATAGCCGTAGCATTCCAGATTCAAGACGATATCCTAAACATCGTCGGAGAGGAGGCACTCTATGGAAAAGAAATCGGCGGAGACATAAAGGAGGGAAAAAGAACACTAATGGTCATATACGCATTGAGGACTCTTGAGAAGCGTGAGGCAGAACGGCTCAATGAGATACTTCAGATGAGGACAAGCGAGCCTGAGCTAATAAAGGAGGCAATATACTTGATAAAAAAGTCAGGAGCAGTAAAATACGCCGAGGAAAAAGCAAAACAAATCATAAAAGACGCATGGCAGAAGGTTGAAGACGTATTCATCGAGGGCAAGGCAAAAGAACTCCTCAGAGGACTCACAGAATTCCTAATAACGAGAAAATTCTAGTAACGACTACTCTGACAATCTAGTCCTCAAATATTGAACCATCATGCAAGAATGAAAATAGAGAAATAATTAATTATTTCATAGAAAATATATTCTTGTTTGTTACTCTTAGTATAGAAATGAATAGTCCAAGATGAGCGATGCGAAGATGAGTAAGACAAACAACATAGACATGATGATAGCCGACCGAGAATTATCCAAAAGCATAATGAAAGTGTTAAGCAATTTTCATGAAAATTCCAGATGCTTAACAGGCAGAGACCGCATTGAGCCGACCATCAAGAGCGCTCAAAGAGCTTTTTATATAGCCCCTAAGAATAAATACGCGATGAATGAAAAGATGAGACTGAGCCTGCAGTACGGAGAGTTAAAGGCAGAGTTCGAAGGCACACCCGAGGAAGTCATGACGCTCTTGATAAGATTTATCGAGCAACAATTACCGTCAATCTCCATCGCCCGCAGAATAACCCTCACAGTCGACCTAGAGTCCCTAATAGACGCAGTCGAGACATACATCGGCTACAGCAAGGAAGACGGATTCTTCCTCAAGCCCGGATTCCAGCAGCTACCCTCATCAGACCAGATACTCCTACTCCTCGCCAAGCGACACCTCGAGAACATCTGGGGAATAACTCAGACACCAACAATGAATGCACGCGAGATCGCGGACAAGCTAGGACTAAAAGAGGGAACATCATCCTCAAGGCTGACAGAACTATTAAGAAAAGGAATGGTTAGAAGATTAGAGAGAGGAGACTATGCAATAACAACGCTTGGACTACAAGAACTCATGAAACTAAAAAAACAAAAGAATGACTAGACAGCCTCGGCTCCAAGACTATCGCCCTGCCTCCCCTCCACCTCGCCGCCCACAATCGGCTCCCTACCCTGCCTCACGCGATAAGTATACCTGCGAGGCGCACCCTCCCTCACGAGCCGCTCCTCCCTCACGAGGTCCAACAACCCATGCGCAATCGCGGTAGAATCATAGGAATAACCCCTACGAGCAATCTCGGCCACCACGTCGGACAAACTCCTCGAAACAGAAAACCAGCCCTCATCAATAAGACGCTCCAAAATATCCCTACAACGACTAACCCTACGCCTCTCCTCAACGCCACGCTCAGCCTGCCGACGACCCAACGCCGAAACAACACGACTAACAGCCTCCTCAAGCTGCTCAGGAAGCGCCTCAATCTCGACCGTCGCGTCCCCGACCGTTATCCTTACCTTGATGCGTTCATTCATGTTCATCTTGACCATCTTGCGCAACATTAATAAGCAACCAAGACCAACAAATAACGGAGAAACAAGCCATGATGAACAACATATTGACCAACCTGAGCACCAATACTCAACAAGAAATGCACCTATTTATAGATTACTCAGAAGAATGCCTACACACAATCAAACAACTCAAAAACACACAAATAAAAGAAAACTGGACAAAACCAAACACCAACAAAGACATAGAAGACAACACACCACTACTAATAGACACCACAAACATCAAACCCATCAAAATCACACCAAACAAGCCCAAAAACATCACCGCAATCGACGCATCAGTCATAAGAATAGCAGAATCAACCAGAGGCACAGTAATAGCACTAAGAGGAGCAATCGTCCACAGAACCAACAACATAAAAATCGAAGTCATAGGACCAATGATAAAATTCATCAGCTACGAAGGCAAAACAAGCACAACAACAATAGACACATCCATCAAAACAGAACTAAAAATCTTCGAGCGACTAATACAACTCTACGCAGCCTCAAAGGTCAGAGACACAATCATACTCCTAGACCACTCACTAACAATCACGCCAGACAAGCCAGGCAGCCTACTCCTAGACATGCTTGAAACATCAAGTAAAAACTCAAACATAGTCATGGCATTCTCAAAAGAAAGCAACATAATACTTTCAGGAAACACCCTCCAAAGCATCGACGCTGATACTAAACCCCCATTCATAATAGACTTAACAAACTCCATCAAATATAAGACACCGACATTTAGACACGCCGGCAACATCTATCTCTCTAGACTATCAAAACAACTATTTCCATACCGCGTAGACACTTATCCAAGCTCAGCAACAGCACATGTCTTCGGATCATTATTATCATCCGATGCATTGATATATGGCTACCCAGAGACACTATCAATAGCGCATTCATTATGTACTTTCACATGGCTCGACGTTGTTGGACTGCAAAGAGCATTAATCGAGAATACATCCGCCATACTAATAGACGGGCCTGAGAACAGGATGGCTTTATTATCACCATTCTCATAGCGATGCAAAATGAAGATACTTAGAAAGCATAACAATACGGTCGAGGTCCTTACGCTCCCCGGAGACGCTGAACTAGAAAGAGGAGATTTTTTAATTGCCAGTGAAGGAAGCATGGCATTGCTCCTACAAGTAATAGATATGGAATATGCAGACATACCGGGAGTACTCGAGGACCTTCTCAGAGAAATTTCTATTGAATCGATAAATGAGTCTCGGCTATTTGACCCCTTTAACATCTCTTCACTCACGATGATTATTAGAGATTCAAGAATAATCCTGACAAAGATAAGAGCAGTTATAGAAAATGGTAAATTATCAATGAATAAAGTCTGGATGCCTTCAAGATTTACCGCTAAGCTTGAGAGGATAAGTGTCAACAATGTTTTAAGCATGCTGGGTGCAAGGACAAATATACCGATATTTGTCGGAAGAACTGGAGACGAAGAATTATACATAGATGCTATTGAGCTGGAGGGTAAACTGTCAATTATTACTGGGAAAAAGGAGTCTGGCAAATCACATCTAGCAAAGATTTTATCTACCGAGCTTGCTGCTAATGGTGGGACTGTAGTTGTTCTTGACATAAATGGAGAATACGTTAATTTAGGTCGCTATAAGTCAGGGACAACAAATCCATTAAACGACAAAATTGTTGTTCTTGAACCGGGGAAGAACTTTAAAGTAGGCATATCTGACGTTGAGCTTAGTATTTTATTGGATATACTTGAACATGTTTATGGAACCCCGACAACAAGTCTTCGAGAGTTTGCAAGAATCTGGAATACACTAAAGAATAGAGGCCTTATCTCTTCTCACGAATTGATGCAAGCAGTAAATAGATTTCAGATAAATGAGGCAGTTAGAGAGGCTTTGCTTAGTCGTCTGTTATCACTAATCAACTCTGGGTTTTTCATTGATGGTGAAGGGGATGGCCTAATAGACATCTTCTCGAGGCATAATGATGGTTTATTGCTAGTGATTAATTTGAGTAAGTCTACTCCTCAGCTTCGCCGCGTTGTAGTTGAATATTTATTGAGCAGGCTCAATACTCTACTATTCTCAAATGTTATACGTCCTATTTTTCTATTTGCTGAAGAAGCTCACTTGTATCTTAGAAACACGTACTGGGAGGACCTTGTCACGAGGATGAGACATATAGGGATATCACCTATCTTTATTACCAATCAACCTGATACTGTTCCAGAGATGATTTATCGCCAAGCCGATAACATCTTTCTATTCAACTTCACCAACGATGCTGACTTAGAAGCACTCGCTAAGTACAGTCATCTTGATTCGGACACGATTAAGAAAATATCTCCTTATCTCCAAAGAGGGCAGGCATTGCTCGTTGGAAGAGTAGTACATGGCATTCCGGTCGTAGTAAATGTCAGAGATTCTGAATTCAATATGATGGGGACGACAAAGCTATTTTTTAAGGCAAAACAAACTATCTAATAGGCAAATGCAAGACCGTCTCATCCCTATTCCAGAAAAAATACGTGTAGAGTTGATGAAACAATATACAATGATAGAGTCGGTGATTCAATCTAGATTGAAAGAGTTCCAGATGTTTGAGAGAGATAATATCGATAAGCTTTTTGCAGAGATGAGCTTTTGCGTGTTAACTCCTCAGTCTAGGGCAAAGGCTGCAGATGCTGCTGTGAAGGAGCTTATGACTATTGGCTTATTATTTAGAGGAACGCATAGGCAAGTTGCTAATGTATTGAGAAGGTACGGAGTAAGGTTTTATGAGGCTAAGTCTCGATACATAATCTTAAACAGATATCTTCTCAATGATGATGGGAGAGTGTTGAAAAAAATGTTGAGCTTGAGTCCATTTGACAGTAGAGAAGCATTGACGAGAAATGTTTGGGGCTTCGGATATAAAGAAGCCTCTCATTTTCTAAGGAATATAGGATTTACCGGTCTATCAATTCTTGATAGACATATTCTCAGGAATATGCAGTATATGGGCATAATAAATGAGATTCCGAGAACATTGTCGAGACGCAAGTATCTCGAGCTTGAGCAAGTTTTTATTGCTACGGCTCAATCTTTAGGCCTTAGTCCTGAGGCTCTCGACTTGCTACTCTGGTATAGAGCCACGGGTGAAGTATTCAAGTGAGTAGCTTAGTCACACCGTCTGATGAATTATTGAGTTTTCTTAAGGAGCTACCCGATATGGATATCGAGGCTTATCTAGATGCTGTATCAAAACCCCTCCCAGAGTGTTTTAGGATTAATACGCTTAAACTTTCTGAGGAACGAATAATTAGCCTGCTTAGAGATAGGGGATGGCAATTCGAGAAACTGCCTTGGGTCAAGACTGGCTATAAATTACTAAACAGTACTGAGCGAGGAGTAGGCTCATCGATGGAGCACATGTTAGGTTTAATATACATTCAGGGCCCTATCTCCATGCTTCCTGCAGAAGTGCTGGAGCCGGCTCCTAGAATGATTGTACTTGATTTGTGCGCTTCTCCTGGCAGCAAGTCTACTCAGATTGCTCAGTTAATGAGGAATACAGGCATTCTTGTATGTAATGATGTTTCATCAACTAGGATAAAACCACTTGTAGCCAATATTCAGCGATGTGGAGTAATTAATTCCATTATTACTCAGTCTGATGGTAGGTATTTTCATAGATGGGTAAGGGAGCAATTTGACAGAGTACTAGTAGACGCTCCATGCAGTTCATTAGGCATAGTATCTAAGGATTGGACTGCTGCAAATAAGTATAACGAAAAAATTTCAAAAAGGATTAGTAAACTTCAGCAATCATTGCTAATCTCTGCATACGAGTGTTTAAAGCCGGGTGGGCTTTTAGTATATTCAACCTGCACGATACATCCATTAGAAAATGAAAACGTAATCACGTATCTATTAGATAAGAAAAAAGATGCAGAGTTATTGCCAGTACTAGTAGAGGGGCTTAGGTCAAGGAGCCCTCTTGAAGAATGGAGGGACATAAAATTTTCATCTGAGGTTAAAAAATGCTTCAAGTGTTACCCATACGACAATTACGCAGAGGGGTTCTTTATAGCAAAAATTAGGAAGGAGGCCTGATCGATGAGGGGCGTGTTAACTGAGGATGAAAAAAGAAGAATAGAAAGCCTCTTAACCAGTTATTATGGAATTAGCGATGGGCTCCAAGACTACGTAGTCTTAGTGGGCGGCGAGAACAGAGTCAGAATTACTCATAAAGAAGTTTTAGAATTTTCTTGGAGACTGAAAAATGTTGTCAATATGGGTCTATATGTAGCGAAACTTACTGATGAAGGAATTTCCCTCTCGATTGAGGGCGCGCAATTTTTTTCACATAAAATCATGAAAAACCTCATAGAGATAGATATGAATGAAGCAGAAAGATGGATGCAGGGGATACCGATTAGAATTGAGACTCAACCAGCATCTAAATACGTCGTAGTCAAGTGTGGAGATATCTTTCTAGGCTCTGGGAGAATAGGCAGGGACGGATTTATCTATCCACAGATATCAAAAAATAGACTAACGAGAAAATCTCCAGACTTAAGCAAGAATCCTTGATTTTATTTCTTCAAAGTGTTGGGGTAGAGATTCTACAACCTCACCGACTAGCGCTGCAAATTGTATAGTGGATCCATCCCGCGGTAGGCTTTTATAATAAGCAGCTATGTGTTCACCTCTAAGTCTTTCCTCCAATGGCGCGGCTTCGTTCGACATAGGTACTTCCAATCCACCGTCAATAACGCCCTTTATCGCTGCAAACACTCTCGACCCATGCACTGGGCTATATCTTCCTATATCAGCAATTGCCTTCTTAATTCCCATCTCTGCCGCCTTCTTTCCTGCGATAAGGCCTGTCAGATAAGCTGCTGGTAAATTTTTAGTACCACCCTTCCAGCCATAGGAAGACAAAACCTTAGAATTCACTGTGAGGATTGTGCGGTCCCCTCCGAGTCTCGATTCTACTATCTGAACAAGAATGTATCTATTTGAGCGCCTAACAACTACTCTTGGGAGACCTGACTTCACGAGCTTTAGACGTAATCTATAATCGGTCTTTCCCTCACGTTTCCTTCGGGGCGGGAACCTACGATAAAACACGCGTCTAACCATGATTCACACCTACCCTAACGGCGTCTTTACAAGTCGATTCTCGACTAGGTATGACTTAAGGTCGGCTATGGATTTGAACCTTCCCGCTTTGATTTGGAGGTAGACTTTTCTATAAGCCTCTTCCTTTAAACGCCCCGAGTCTCTTAACATGGCGAGATATCTCCTCTGACTCCTCACCCTCATGATCCAACGTCTCTTACGCGTAATGACTGAGAATTTAGCTCCTTTTCTCCTGCCGGGTCCACGTCTCTCTTTTACTCTTATTCTCTGCTGCCCTCTAACTGGCTCAGCGTATATTGCGCCATCCTTGATTAGTGCCTTGATTTCTCCCCTAGTAATCGCGTCTCTAATCTCGTCGAGTCGTTCTTGGTTAAATCTGATTCTATTCTCACCGCATTTTAGAATGTCAGCCGCCAGTCTCTTTTGAATCTTCATGGACATCTATGTGACACCTCTAGGTGGATTAAGCACTCTCAATCCAGCCGACTTGGCGGCCTCATAAATCTTTAATTTGTTCTTCCTCCCCACTCTTCCAGATATTCTTACCGCATGTATGGTAGGGTTAAGTCCGATTAACTCCTTTTCACTACAGACTAGTACTTCTTTAAAGCCAGATGGATGGAGACTCCTATAATTCCTTGGAGACCTGTAGCCGACCTTTACTAGTGGTGGCCAGCCACTGACCTGTAGCCTCGTCTTACTGTCCTTTCCTCTCGGCCTTCTCCAACTATCCTCAAGCCTGACATATCTCCATGATTCTTGTCTCCTAAACTCGGGCCTCTCCTTCCTAGTCCTAAGTACTCTGCGTGGCAGCTTGATTGAAGCCCTCGGCTTCTTTGCTTCTTCTGAGCTCAATCTTTGCTTCCTAACCTCCCTTATCAACTCGCCATCTATAAAACCTTCCTCAACAATGTATTCATACGCAACCTTAAGAAAACAGTAGTTACGAAAAATATTTTTTAAACAACATTATGCAGCAATAATCCTATATTCAACGAGACAATGTATTACTCAAGAAAAATAGCTATGATTGCTGCTGTAATTTTGGCTGGAGGCAGCTCAAAGAGGTTCGGCGTGAATAAATTGACCTACGAAGTTAATGGTGAAGCCATGATTAGACGAGTCTTCAATGCCGCTAAAGAAATCACAGAGAATATTTACTTATCAGTAAAAAATAGAGAACAGGCAATTTCTCTAATTAAGGTATGCGACAACCCTAGCGGAGTTATAGAAGATTCATATAGTGAGGTCGACGGCCCTATTAATGGCATCATCACTTCACTAAAAAAATTACAATACGATGAAATCGTAATAATTCCAGGAGATATGCCTTACATAAATTCAGAAGCACTAATCAAATTTGTCGATAACTGCAGCAGTATGAAGGCCAGTTCTGGCTCAATATATTGGCCCAACGGAGTAGTAAATGTACTTCTGCAATATCATAGACGCGAAGAAACGTTAAGGAACATAAATTTAATAGTTCTCAGGGGATGCTTGGCAAAGGCATCTGATACTTTAAGAGCTTCCCAAAAAAGCTGTTACATACCTGTAGATATTCTCTCAAAAGATGCAAGGACCTTCATTAACGTAAATACTCCTGATGATTTATTACCAAGAAAATTCTCATTACAGACTCTTGGTCAAAAAATTAAGTGTATAGAAAAAGATACATCAGATAAATTCTTAAAAGCTACTTTTTTACTTCAAAGCGACCCATGTCTAGCCGTGGACCAATATGTATTGGAAGGAGAAAGTTATGAGGCTGATGGCTTATATACATTATCACTCCATGCTTACAATGATGCAAAAATATGTATCCACAAATGTAAAAATGTTGTCGAGAAAAAAATTGATGATAAAATAAATCGTATAAAATCATTATTATTCCATGAATAATAATATCAGGATTTTATAAGACTTATTAAGTATTCATATAGCCTGTCTAATCCCTCATCACCTATAAATAATTTTTCTGTTCCTTTAAACAATTCATTATCTAGAATTATGTTTTGCTTAAAATAACATATATAGGGGTTAGAAATCTCTCTCAAAAAGTATTCAGCGTCCTCCCATTTCTCACCGATTATCAGCTTCAAAAATCTATTATCTCTTGACACTATGTGGTAAAATCCCTCCATGACGACTACGTCAAGATATTTTTCATTGAATAAATCAATTAGTTGGTCAGGAGTCAAATCATGTTCCTTTTTTTCTATTACTGCAAGCTCATTCGGAGAAACTACTGCTACAACAGAGGCGCCTGCATTTGTCATTCGCCAACTGTCCTTACCCATAGTGTCAATGCTAAAATCGGCGTGATGTACATGTTTCATTGCACCTACCCTATAACCACGCTTGCTTAACTCATTGATAATACTGGCCGCCATCTCCGTTTTTCCAACTCTTTTTCTACCGATTATGGCGATGAATAGTGGCTTTATTACTCATCACCTCGTAAAATTAATTATGACTTTATCACCTGCCTTAAGTTCTTTATCGCCTTTAACCAGGATGTATCCATCAGCTTTTAATAAGCTTCGGAATGATGAAGGATTAGACTTAAGTGGGACTGCGTGTATTTCATTATCCATGAATTTTAAATTAAGGAGAACAATACTTGTTAGTCCCGGCTTACCTTTAACATCAGCATCAAGTACTGCCTGACAAACCTTAGCAAACTGATTTGCGCCCGTTAACAAACTGATTATTTTCTTTCCAAATATTTGGAAAGAGACATACATTGACACAACGTGTCCAGGCATCATTAAGACAGGTCTCTGATTTACTATTGCGAAGCCGGTAGGCTTTGCAGGAAAACATCTGACGCCGTGAAAAATTATTTTGGCATTATCTATCGATTTAATCGCTCTGGGAACTATGTCATTAGGCCCAATTGAGCAGCCTCCGCTTGTAAATATTACGTCATATTCTTTTGATAGCTCTAGTAGCTTAGCCACAACTTCGTCTTCTTCGTCAGGCACGACAATAATTGGTGCCACGTCTAAACCAATTTCAGACGCTTTTCTTGATATTAGATATGAGTAATTAACTGCCTCAATTCCTCTATCTCTGTATCTTTCACATAGCTCGTCGCCGACAGCGATGATGGCTAGCTTAGGCTTCCGAAATACACGCACCTTACATAGAGAAAGCTCCATCAGCATTGCAGCTATTTCTGGAGTAATTAAGTATCCAGCCGTTACTATTTGCTCTCCCTCACTAACTTCTTCCCCCTTCTTAATCACGTCTTTTCCTTTAGCAACTCTTTCAATTATTGTTACATAGTCTCCATCGACTCTATATCTCTCAGACCTAATGACGGCGTCTGCACCATTCGGTAAGGGCATACCAGTAACTATGGGCGCTGCTTCACCACTCTGTATCGATTCAGTATTCACTTTTTTTAAGAGAAGTCTAACCGGGTGCTGGTGTGATGCATATGATAAATCTTCACTCTTGACTGCTATACCGTCAAGTGCGGCTAAGTCTTGAGATGGAATATCTCTGGATGCATATATGTCTTCGGCTAATATTCTTCCAGGAGACTCAGATACGTTTATGACCTCTACGTCTGGTTTAAAATACATTAATGAATTTTGAATCGCCTCTAACGCTTCTTCTAGGGTGATTAGATGAAGAGTGGATGCATAACCTTGTAGATAATTAGTTGACTTCAAATCCTTTTTCAATCCTAATTGGAATGTCTATGCTTAAATATCTATCGGCACACACTTAGTATAATAGAGGATTAACAAAAATTTTACGAGTCACTCGTTCAAAGTCGCTGGTTTAAGATTCTATTCCGACTTTTTTCTCGTATAGATATATTCCATCAAGGAATTTACGTGGGTCTTTGTCTCTTACCTTTGTAGCATTTTCAATTAAGCCAGCTGCTAATCCTACCTTTTCTTTGTCAAGCCCTGTCAGGACTATTTCCTCACCTTTTACTACTGCTTTTACACCGTCTGGAAGTAGTACTTTCCTAGGAACCTTCTCGCCTATGAAATTCTCGATGAGTAGCTCGTTTCCCCTTACTTTTACACTTACAGGAAAGTGAGACTGAATTATCTTCATCTTGTAGGTAAAACCTTGAGTTACACCTATCATCATGTTTTTAATTAGTGAGATTGTAGTATAGAGCATAGCGACTGCTCGTCTTCCTCTTCCGTTAATCCTAATCTTTAAAATGCCATCTTGAAGACTCATTTCTACGCCTGCATTTATGAAATTTTTTGTAAGCTCGCCAAGCTTTCCCTTAACCGTTATCGTGTTCGGCGAATTTAGAGTGATCTGTACATCGGAAGGTATCTGCATCGTCTCTTCAACATACTTTAACTTACTTTCTGTCTGCATATTATTTGTCTATATTTATGAAAAATTGGCACCTTTAATATGCTTCGTAGGGTTAATATACATATCCGAGAAGTTTACCTCCTATTCGCATTTTTAGCGCCTCTACATGCGACATGACGCCCTTAGTTGTCGTAACTACGATTATTCCGACGTTCTTGCTTGGTAAGTAAAGTTTTGTCCACTTTTCATACTCATCCTTCTTTACGCTTACTCTTGGCTTTATAGGCGCTGCTCTATTTATCCTTCCTAATAACTGGACGAGGACTTTTCCACCTCTTCCGTCCTCGATGTATTCAAAAGCACCTATGTATCCATGTCTCTGAAGCGTCCTGAGAATCTCAGTAATAAGTTTAGAATAATAGTAAATAAACTCTTTGTTCCTGACAAATTCATTATTCTGTAGTGTCGTAAACAGTCCAGCAACGAGGTCCTTAGCAACCATACTTATTACAGAGTTTATAAACATCACAATTTAAATCTACACCCGCACGGGACGCCCACCAATAATTTCTATCTTTTACAACTAATTACCTTAACGATAGAGAGATTTAATGTTCTGGAAGGTTAATGGACCGCTGAGACGAATTACTTGGACTGGTGGCGATGGTAAAGAAACAACGGGTTCTGAGAGAAAACTCTTCAGAAGTCTCAGAGGCGAGTGAAACAAAACCTCGTCAAAATATGGACTGCCATAAACAGTAAGCAGTAGCGGTATTATCCGGACCTCTAAGTCGCCTATCCCAATCGCTCTGCTAAGTAGCTCTCTGATAATCACGACTCTTCTCCTCATCGAGTCTTCAATAGACCTTATTAGACCAATTGTTACGCTTCGCCTCCAGCGCTTACACTCAACCAGATATAGCGAATTTTGGGTAAAGGCCAGTAAGTCAATCTGTGCCTTATGTTTTCCAATCTTCACCCGAGTGCCTCTAATGACGTTTAATCCTGCGTGCTCGAATAGACATGCAGCTAACTCCTCGAAGAGACTCCATGTAAGCGAGATTGAAAGCTCTTCTGCAGAGACTCTACTTCCAAATAGAATCATAGCTATCCTTAGTAAATCATCAGTAGTAAGACTCTTACCATTCTCTATTCCGAACCTCTCAAATACTGATTCAACAATATCCCTTGAGACTCCGGACCATTCTTTTACTGCTTCAAAATCTATTGTGCCAGTCCTCGAAGACTTTAGCAGCCATAATAATACTCGTCTCTCAGCGGAAGAGATCCTCCTCAGCCGGTCTAACGATTCTTCTCGCACCATCCTCACTTATTTTATAATTATATCCACGTATTATTACTACTGGGACTCCCTCATCCGCCTGTCCCATTACTAGCTCCGCTGCAGATGCTAATTCATCGGCAATACAGACCTGCTTGCTCCTTAGGACCCGTCCATGAAGGTCTTTCTCGCCTCGTCTATCCCATATAGGCTCGATCCCACTACATCCAATTGCGATATTAATGGCGCCTCTACGGAATGGTCTTCCATGCGAGTCTGTAATTATTACTGCGACGTGTTTTCCAGTCAATTCCTCGATGCTTTTCCTTATATTTTTGGCTGACTTGTCCGGATCTATTGGAAGAAGTGCGACCATGCCTTCACCCACATTAGATAAGTCTACTCCACTGTTGGCACAAATAAACCCGTGCCTAGTCTCAGTGATTATGACTTCTCCCCTTATCCTTACTATTCTTAATGCTTCTCGAAGTATCGCCTCTACATGACGCGGGTCCTTGCCAGTCATTGCTGCGATTCTGAGCGCATCTTTACTTGGAGCGAAATCACTCAGCGGATATACTCTTCCTTCTGATTTTGATACAATTATTTGCGTTACTAAAAATATGTCTAAATCATTAATTTTTAAATTCATTTTTTCCGCTGCTTCTACGATAATCTTTCCTAAATTATCACCTGACTTTATCATAGGAATTCCACTGATGCCGATGATTTCTATCCGCCTAGTCATTTTTCTTTGCTCCGGCTCCTCTTTATTGGCTAGAATCCTAGCTTTTCGAGGCGTTTCTTCGACCTGATGTTCAGCCCAATCTTTGGGACTGCTTCCCGTGGTTCTTCTCTGTCCTCAGTCTTTCTCTTGACGAATAATGCGCATTTTCCGTCAGGAAGAAGCTTTAATTGTACGCAGCTAGCATACGGGCATTTGTATCCAATGCATGGGGAATTAACCCAGTTACACCATGGAGGGTCTCGGCGAAAGTCAAGCGATGCTTGTCCAGGCGTTAGATACTTTCTACACCGGAAGAATCTGCAGAGAGGATTGCATACAACAGTCGGTTCTCGGCTCAGAACCCATTCCAACTTCTCTCCCTCAATTATTTTAGTAAATTAATGTTAAAATCACAATATATCTTTTTTATCACGCCTTAATTCGCGATTTTAATATTTATACATAGGCATTAGTAATCAATTATTTCTTCTCAGCCGGTCTTGGTCTAGCTTTTTTCAAGAATAGTACGACAGAAAATGCGAGTGTGAATACAAAGAATATACTCGCAATTATTGTTGCCACAGTATCCATGCTCATCAACCTGCCTGCCATTGATATTCCTCTCAGTCTAATTGTCTCTATTGCAGGTTCAATGACGAGTATTCTTCTCCTCTCAATTATGTTTCCATCTTGATATATGTCTATTGTTATTATGCCTCTAGAAGGAGCTATGATGCTATACTCGCCAACTCCCTCCTTAGTAACTTGAAGTTTCTCTCCACCCTTATAGGCCACTATTTCTAAGTCTTTAACCGGCAAACCAAACCAATCTATGATCTTTAGCACAACATTTATGTCTACTCCCTTTACAATGATTACTGCCTGTTCCTGCATTATATTAATCTCGCCTGACTCAACAACGTCTCCTAAATATGTGACTGAGTATATCTGGCGTCCCGGTATCACTCTAAAAACTGCTACACCATTCTCGTCTGTTACTGCTTCACTACTCGCGCCTGTTAATGGGTCCCGTAACTTTATTAATGCACCATTTAATGGCTCATTATTTGGCTTTACGAATCTTAGAGTTACCTCTTTACGATATAACGTATGGCTGATCGAGGTTTGAGTAGGAGTGAAGGAAAACTTAAACATAGAAATCGCGTTGTTATCTTTAATAATTACTACTTCGTATTCTCCTGCTCCGTATGGGCCTATTGAGTATGGTAGGACGCTGAACGTGGCCTTTCCATCACGGCCAGTCAACGAGTATGTTAAGTTCCCAAACTTAGCAGATTGAAGCAGTACTTTGATACCTGAGACAGGGTTATTCTCCTCGTCTAGAATATTGATAACCAGTTTATCAACATCGATGGTATATGTCTTATTAGTGTATCTCTCCAACATGAATGTATCGCTTAATACTTCTAGATTCTTTCCAAACGCAGGATATTTCAGGACTATTTTAGCAGTGTATGTACCAGCAATATTTGACGTCGGCATCTCTCCTATCATTACCTCTCCATCTTTAACTTGAAAAGATGCAGAATAATTCTTTGCTAATAATAATAGTTCGCCACCTTGTAGTGGATCTCCGGAAGCATCGCTTATCTTAATGCCTAGCTTGGCAACCTCAGCTACGACTTCTAATGAGTCGGCACTTGGAACTGGATAATCTATTACTTTATTGATTACTGTAAGATTTTGTAACTTTGCTGAGAGAAAGTATTTACCGATGCCGGGCAGTGAGGAAAACGGTAAATCATTTATTACTATGATTCCATCACTTGCCGTCTTTCCTGTCTTCGTTATTTTTCCGCTTTCAGACCTTATCGTAATGCTGAGTCCCTCGACGGGGTAGCCATCTACATCAACTATCTTACACTTAAGAGCGCCAAGCTGAAGCTTTAATTCAACCCGTTGCATTGATGGAAAATCAACTTCAGTATACCCGACACGGATACCTTCGATAATTACAGATATGGCATATCTTCCAGGCGATAAAAGCCTGAAAACTGCTATCCCGTTAGTCCCCGATTTAAATGACTTTCTGAAGGTCTCATTTGCAATTATGACTTCTATGTTGGGCCTCAGTTTTCCATCATTATCCATCACTACTACTTCTAGCGCGTTTAATTCTTGTCCTTGAACCTCATAAATCGTCAATGTTAGGGTCAGCATAATCAAAACCAATACTAGGCATGCTCGATAATGATTTATCATGTATTTCGCACTCAGCTTTGTAGAGCATTAAGCCTGTTATTAAATGCGTTTCGACGTAAAAACTCATTTGCCTCTTCCAAGACTTTTTTCGCTGTCCTATACGTCAAGACCTGCAAGGCATCTCTGTATTTCAACCATGCATAGGCTCTATGCTCATAGCTAAGCCTAACACTAGTTGAATTAGTTTTTGCAAGATAGAATATGACCATCTTTCTAACGAGCTCCTCACCACTCTTATAAAAATACTCAATAGTTTTTCTGAAGCCATTTATGAGCTCAATATCTCTTATGCCTGTCTCTTCATAAACTTCTCTACGAAGCGCATCTATCTCTGTTTCACCTTTCTCTATTCCACCCTTTGGAAAGTCCCAATGACCAGCACCATACAGTAAAAGCAAGAAATACATATCATCAAGCATATCGTTGAATATGACTGCACCAGCTGATCGTCGCTCCTTCATCCACGACTCACTAAGGTTGTCCTGTTTATTTTTTAGTAATATCTTTGAAATAAAGATTTCGCACTTCCCTATTAATAAAAGACTGTAAGTCTCCTTATCTGGTTATATCTGGCACGGCTTCTTTTGTTCTCCTAGCAGCTATCTCGGCCGCCTCATCTAGTATTCTTTTAACTTCGCTATCAACGATGCTGTAACTTTCAGTCTCGGTACCACTCAGTCCTCCTATCTCAAGCGAAATATCTTCAAGCGAGTCTTGTACTGCCCTAATATTCATGCCGAGCTCAGGCATCGCTCCCCGCACATCTTTGCTAATGTTGTTGACGATTGCCTTGACGGGCATGATTGCTTCCTTAACTTCCTTAATATCTTTCAGGGTGGATAATCTGTTAATAACTGCTTCAAGAGATAACTGACTCCTAATGACATTGTTGAGTGATTTCCTCATCTGGCTGAGCTCTGATGCATACATAGCCGCTTTTTCTTGATCACCTTCAGTCTGAGCCTTTACACATGCTTCAAATAATTCTCTTCCACGTCCAGACATGTATTGAATCCTAGTTGATAATTTATTATTCATCAAGGAGAGGTTAACAATGACTCTTTCCACGTTTTGCCATACTTGGTCTTCCTTTCTTCTAAACAGTTTCATCTTATTCGCAATGTTATGAGATACTCCTGTTTTTATCCACTCTCTCAACGAATAATTAGAGATATTCTTAATAGATTCTCGGAGTAATAAGACTTTTATTACATGGAAATAATGATGCTGGACTAAATTATCACAATATTTGTAAAAGCATGTTTACGCCCAGTATTATTAATAACGCACTGAGTATAATGCTTATCGGTTTGATCCAACGTTTCAAAATTTTTTCGCCTCCCTTGCCAGCACTGTAAGAGACGAACGCCAGCCATGCATAATCCATCCATATATGTGAGAAAAACATTACAAATATGCCGATCCATGAGGCAAGTATGAACGCGTCTAGAACTAATTTAAAACCAATGGTGAACCACCAAGTTATGAAGGTAGGATTTAATGAAGTGAATAATAAACCAACGAAGAGTGAGTTCTTAGCGATACTAATACTTGAAGCAACCGCATCGCTATTCTTTCTCTTTACTGCACTTATCAATTGCAAAGCCCCAAAAAACATAAGTGCCAATGACCCGATAATGGTCACTACTAATGTTAATGACTCGTAGAAAAATATTGTAGATATACCAGCTCCTATTATTAAGACCAGTGTTAGCTCGACAATCATGTGTCCTGTCGCTATCATTAAACCTGCCTTTATGCCTTGCCTTAACCCCTGAAGAACTGTGGAGACAAATATTGGGCCTGGAAAAAGCGCGCCTGAAGCTGAGACCAAGATCACCATTGGTATGAAGGACTCCCAGCCCATTTGTAGCCTTAAAGACTACTTAGTTAATAAACTTTAATAAATCATCCTCCATCACCGTTTCTCTTGTAAAAAACCTGAGAAACATTATTGATGTTGCAGAATAGTAATAATTTTAGCTAATCGTTAAATAAAGGGAGAAGCTTCTACTTGCCTAGGAAGATTGTTGAGCGTGAAGGAAGTGGCGCCTTTAAAATTGATAAGGGCTACGGCTCAATACCTAAAGGAGAATGAATTAGTCAAGCCTCCTCCATGGGCACCATTTGTAAAGACAGGAGTAAGCAAAGACCGCCCGCCCACAGAGTCGGATTGGTGGTACGTCAGGTGTGCCGCCATTCTAAGAAAAATATACCTAAAGGGGCCAATAGGTGTCTCTCGCTTAAGAAAAATGTATGGGGGTAGACATAGAGTGGGCCACGGTCATCCTAGGTTTGAACCGGGCAGCGGTAGCATAATTAGGAAGGCACTTCAACAATTAGAGAGTGCAGGACTTCTAGTGAAGAATAAAAAAGGTAGAATGATAAGCGCCAGGGGGAAAAAACTACTAGAAGAGATCAGCTATTCACTTGTGAAGAGACAGGATAATTAGGATTGAGCAGAGGACACCCAGCAATTAGACGAATCCATGAAGAATTATCACAGTTATCTAAAGAAATTTTAGCCCTGAAGGAAGCATATCTTGCTGGTAGATTAAGCATCGAAGAATACAGCAGAAAAAGAGCCGAGCTAGAGAATGAGTACACGAGACTGGCTGAGGAATATCTAAGAAAATATACTAAAAGTAAAAAACAAGAAGAATAATTATTCACCATACATCTTCGTTATGTTGGCTAAGTCGAACAGTATGTTGAGTAAGTCGAGTCCCCTGATTCTTCCAAGCCCGCCCTTACTGCAGGATATTTCATCGAACTTGTTTACATCATCAATCCTTACTCCTTTGCCGTGAATCAATATTGGCACTGGGTCGCCTCTATGCTCACCGACGGTTGAGCATGTGGTATGATCGCCAGTTATGCAGATGATTACGTCGTCCAAAAATTTTTCTAAATATTTTCCGAGAGCAGAATCTATCTTTTCGATGAACCTGGCCTTTAGCTCAGGATTCTTGTCATGAGAAGCACTATCAGTACCCTTAATATGAAGCAAGACGAAGTCATAATTGCATAGCGCCTCAATCATTGTACTGAACTTAGAGTCTAGGTTTGTGTTAATTGTACCTGTTGCTCCAGGCGCATTTATAACGTCCATCCCGGCAGCCCTGCATACGCCTTTATAGATAGCGCCTCCAGCTATTACTGCACCTTTAACACCATACCTCTCTTTTATCGATGGCAAACTTGGAAGCCTACCTGCTCCACGCGGTAAAAGCACATTAGCGACTTTGAGTCCTCTTTTCTTTCTTTCTATGTTTACTGGATGCTTTTCTAGGATTTCTCTTGATTTTACCAGAAAGTTCCTTAAAACTTCTGAGGTTCGTCTAGCATTATCGGAGCTGTCTAGTGGTCTTGGCATCTGTACTTTTACGCCTTCTCTATGAGGGTCCACGTCAGATATTTTTTCAGATAATCCTGCACCTCTGATTACAAGTACACCTCTATGCTCGACCGTATGCTTAAAAACCAATTCAGCATCTAGTGATAATTCTTTAGATAAATCTGCCAACGTGCTAGCTAACAGTTCAGCCTCCTCATCCGATATTCTTCCAGCTCTACGATCAATTACAACCCAATCATCACTAACAGTAGCGAAGTTGCATCTAAAGGCCACATCCATTGGGCCCAGCTCTATACCGGCGCCAAGAGCCTCAAGCGGGCCCCTACCAGTATAGTACACATATGGATCATATCCAAGAAGCGCTAAATGTCCAGTATCGCTTCCCACAGGAACTCCCGGAGAAACAGGGTCCATGATGCCAGTCACGCCCCCAGCAGCAAGAAGGTCAAAGGTTGGTTTACGCGCAAGCTGCAACGGCGTCATTAATCCAATCTTTAGCGAAGGCCTATCAGCAACGCCGTCTAAAATTATTAAAAGCACCCTCATTACGTAGATATAAGTCATTCGTTAAGTATTAAATTCAACTCTGATAAGATTCATATACAATTATTTTATCCCGTAGTAGAAAATATGGTAAATTATACTCGTTGGCGTGGTGTTCCTCTATCCATATTGAGCTAAAACCCATCTGTTTAGCCAATAAGCATTGCTCGACTGATTCTTTAACGAAGTCTGCCCATTCTATTGGAACAATACCGAACTTCATAAATTTAAAAGTCATAACTGTAAATTATATATATTTAATCTTTGCAGCGGCATTGCTTTGTCCTATTCTTCGATTATTTTGTCCATTGGCTTCATGACTTTTGGTATGAGGTTAATTATGT
>CALIKS010000018.1 GCA_938017985.1 uncultured archaeon
GGAGAGAAATAATATTACCTGGATTGAAGATATAACGTTAGATTCTGACTTATGAGCTGATACTATCATTATATTTGGGAAAAGATACGCTTTATGGGCTCTGCGTCAAGCTTAGCTACGCATATGGAAAGTTCTTTTCTCGCGCTAGGAAGAACTTGAGATAGTCTTAATTTAATCGAAAATCACGCTGACAGAATTTTTCCTCCTAATATGATGTGTTTTCATGCCATGTTTATTTAGAAGAGGTTTCAAGCCTGCACTACTCTTAAATACTTTCCATCCTCAGCGTAAAAACGAGTTGAAGCTAGCATTTGTAATTTTAACAAAAAATTCTGAGAGAACTATAAGGGCTTGCTTGAACATTATAATGAGAATAAAAAATAAGTTTGATTTTGAGGTAGTGATAGTTGACGGTGGCTCGACGGATAAAACCATGAGCATAATTGAGGAATATCAAAGACATATTCCAATCAAAGTAGTGCATGATCAAGGCAAAGGATTGGGCTATGCTAGGGATATTGGCTGGCGCCTCTCCTCTGCAGACTACATAGTTATGCTAGATAGCGATGTGCTTGTGAATGAAAGGTTCTTGGAGGCAGCCATAAAAATATTAGGGGAAGATGAAAAGCTTGGAGCTATGGCTGCCAAGCTTAAACCCATCTCGTTGGATGGGGGCTGGCTTGGAAAATTTCAGGAAAAAAATCTTGCAATATATCTTCATCATAAAGATCCTCAATATCCCGCCGAAGCAGTGGCGTTGCATACCGCCTGCACAGTCTTCAAAAGAAGAGTGTTACAAGAAGTTAATGGTTTTGACGAATATTTTGACTTGGCAAAGGAGGATAGCGACATTAGTTATAGAATCAGGAAAGCCGGATACAAGCTTGCTTACTTAAACTATTGCGCCGCACACCTTGAGAGGGCGAGAATATTGAAGGTCAATTTTAGGTACGGGAGAAGCTATGCTCTAATCTCGAGAAAGCATCCAGATATAGAGAAACTGTGGAGGTTGAAGAACATAGTTCTGACGATGAGCATCTTCTTCCCAATATTGCAGCCACTAGTATACATGTACTACTTGACCAGATATATGAGAATTGAAGGTCTTAATTTAAGCGAAAGAATGATTCTCCCACTCATAGAGTTGATAAGACAAGATGCTAGGGCGATTGGTATGTTGTATCAATTAATTATCGGGAAGCTATTTAGCGCAAAGGTTTAAAGAACTGTGATGAGATGATTTAATGTAACGTGATTCGCGGTGATGAGAGATTGTTAGGTTCCACAAAGCCATATTATTTGCTTTTGAAGCTTTGAGCAATGAAGGAATAAGCCTCCTTAAGAAAAGATCTGAAGTCCTGATTTACTACATATAATATTACTCCATAAATCATAGCTCCAGCAAGTATCAAGAGGAGCAGAGGTGGAGCCGCTTCGATTGCTTTCGCAGGGAGCTCACCAACCCCCATCCTGAGAATGTAGACAAGAATGGCCATTATCGCCGAAACGGCGACATAATGAATGATATTCCCATGATTCAAACGTAGTGTCGTGTATTTTTTCATTAGTCTTAGGCCTATTATCGACCTTAAAATTGTAAATCCTAAGCCAGCTATGGCCAATAGAATTACTAACTCAGAGATACTCATGGAAAGAGATCTGGCAATCAGTAATATTATTGCAAGGCACACAATGTAAGCCGATTTCAAAATCAGATCCAGCTTATTTAAAAGAAATACTCTACTTCTCAAGTAATACCTTAGAGATATGGCATCTTCTACATCGAACCTATCAGTCCCATAAATCGCCGTAAATCCAGCCTCCCCCACCATCCCTATAACACCTCCCGTAGCTAGAATACAGGAGGCAATCCAAACAATCGAGTAAGCTGGACGCAACACCCAGAGGATGTCCTTTGAGAGAACGAAGAATCCGAAAAGCAGGGGAATCATAAACATCATGGTGAAGTCGAAGGCTTTGTCTAAATCCTTCTGCGCCCCTCCCGAAATAAGTCGAGGACCTAAGCCAGACATCAATGAAGAGGAATAAACTACTAAAGCTGAAGCAATTACCGCAGCCTGCCAATAGCCAGCTATCTCTGCCTGGCCCATAATCAATGACATTAGAATTATATCTGTCACAGCTATCACGCTGGTGAGAATTTGGACAATATTTATTGGCGCGCCTTTCATCCATTTGATGATTAAATCTCTCTTAACATTTTTCTCGAACAGCGGTCTTGAATAATGCATCAATACGCTCGCTTGCAAAAAGTAAGCAATAGATGACGTGATGAGCGCTCCAATAAATTTCATATCTAAAGCAATAACAAAACAAAAGCCCAACATTACTTTTGAAGTCTCAAAGATTATTTTGGCGAAACCTAAGTTCTGCGGAGCATATCCTGATTGTACAGCATTCCCTAAAGTTAAAAATATGTAGGGTATGAGAATTACTATTCCGAAAATAATTATTGAAGGGTCATAACTGATAGCGAGGGCATATTGTGAGGAGATCACTAAATACATGATAAGCGAAATTGGCGCCAAGAGGAGAAAAAGCGCTAAGGCTGGCCCTAATACTTTCTTACCACGGGCAGCGTCTCTTGATATCCAAGAGCTAACTAGGTGAAATGGGACTAAGCTGTAGTTAACGAGAGACCCTATGAGCGCCCATATTCCGAATTCTTTTTCAGTAAGCCTCCTAGTAATGAATACGCTAAAAATGAATCCTGTTAAATAGCTGAAAGTGTTGGCCGCAAATAATAACCCACCACTTAATCTAAGCTTAACCTTACTCACATCACACACCCTAACCAGTTTCTATGACGCTCGCTTTTCGGGGGATAATTAAACTCCAGAATTAAAACTCTTCCTGAAGGATAAAAGCCTTTAAAACCGAAGAGACTTTTCAGAAAACTCTTCCACGCAGTCTTTGTCTTCCATGAAGACCTTATCCCGTCTTTGTTGATGGTCTCGGTGGGCCATTGTTATGGCGTATCCCAAGCACTCGAATAATCTGCTAGTGGACTCTATACTTCCCTGGTCTTTATTACCTTCATCGCCTCTTAAGATATAAAGAATTATCTAGCAATCCATCATTTCTTTGATCGCTTCGACATCGGCCTTAGCGACATTTCTCCACGAGCTGTGAGCTCCTAAGAAGTTCATAAATTCTTTGTCTAAATGTTCTTCTTCATGCTCAGCTATATCTCTCTCAAGTATCTCGATCGCTTTTTCGGCCATTGCCCTGCAATCGTATTCTCCTACGATTTTAACGGGCTTTAAGTTCTCATAAACGCTCCTAATCGCTGGAATATCGTAGGCGACTACTGAGCATCCTAAGAATAATGCTTCTAACACGACTAAGGAGAAAGCGTCCGAATGTGACGGATATATCAAGACTTTGGACCTCGAAACTATTTCAAGTAAATCATCTCGCGGAAGCCACCCAAAGTACTCTATATTTTTAATCTTCCTTTCCTCACAAATCTTGAAGAAGATCTTTTTCTCAACAATATTCTCGAATCTGCCAATCATCATTAAACGATAACCCTTCGTAGCCAGCTTCCTAGCAATAAAGGGTATCTCGAGTAAACCCTTAGATGAGTGGAGGCGAGCATAATAGATAGCTATATTCTCCTTTTTGTAAAGTAAGCGGCTTCTCTCTTTTTCATCAACATATTTTGAAATCTTCTCATCAACCGCATTCCCAGGCCTTACTATTTTTAATTTGATTTTTCTTTTCTTAGCCCATGAATCTAAGCCTGAAATTACTAGTGGTGCTTCCGAGACGGCGAGTAGCCCTTTAAGATTATTGTGCATTGCGTAAGAAAAACTGTAGCGAGACCCTGAAAATGCGAACTGTGGGATTAACCCTAGGATCCGGATAATCTCTCGAGGAATTTTCTGTTCACCAAACACTACTCTGAAGTTCCAATCATTAATTATGTTCTTTTTCATCGGTTTAAAGGGCTCTAGTTGTAGCTGAACATATAGCCCCTTTTTAAGAGATTTTGCCAAAAAGGCCCCCGCAACTACACAAGATGGAATTTCGTTCATGGAATAAACAAATTCTAGTTTACTAGGATTTATCTCACTATTTCGTATAAACCTCTTGAAGAACTCCTTAACGGAAAGTGTATTGTTTTTCAATCCTTGAATAGATCTCTTAATGTTTGAAAGCACATTGCATATAACTTTATTTTGTAATTGGTCTAAGTGATGTTGTATATTAAGGCTAATATTCTCAAGAGTTTCGTAAAGCTCGCTGGGAACAATTGTGTTAAAACGTTCTAACTCTCTTAGGGTATCAATGAACTTTCTTTCCTTGTAGTATTCTCCCAATATAACGGAATATATTAAGTCAGAATATGGGATATATAGAATTGGAGTGACTCCGAACTCGCTGAGATATTTCAATACTTCAAATGACCTTCTTCCCCCTCCCCCATGGTGGGGATTTGGGCAAGCTATAGCCAAACAATACATTCGTTATTTTACCTCTTACCTAGTTATATTTTTAGGTTTAGTTTAATGTAATAGCCCCTATTACATTAGATTAAACCTTCATCTTCCTCTTGCTGCGGAAATATGTGCTGAGGCTTGATTTCCATAATAATTGACCATGATAAATTGATAAGTTAATAATTCATGACAAGAGCAGGAACCAACGACTTTGAGTGCGGTATATCATTGATACTATCAATACGTAGAGAAAATAAAAATAAGAGTTAAGCAAGAATATCTTGCCAGAGGAATATGCTATCAGTTTCGGTAGTGATTGCATCCTTTCGAAGGGCTTGGGCTCTCCGATATTCGCTGCAAAGTTTAGTGAATCAAGCACTTTACCCCGATGATGTCATAATAGTCCTTAAACCCTCTGGGGATGGTAGTGAAGAAGTGGTAAAAACTTTTTTCTAAAGAACTTCCAATTAGACTGATAATTCAGAACAGAGGATTCGTTGCCGAAGCTGAAGAGATAGGTATTAGGAACTCCTCAAGTGACATATTAATTTTCTTGGATGATGATGATGCTATTGCCGAAGAAAAATTCGTAGCTAAATACGTAAGTTTATTCGAAGAATATAGTGATGCGGGAGGCATAGGGGGTATTATACTTAAAGCGCACCTTACGGGTAATAACGTTGAAAAAGTGAATGAATATGCGTGTTCTCCTAGATTTCAAAGTTATATTCCCAAATATTGTAAACCCATTAGTGCCTTTAAGGGATATCATGGATGGATCTCAAAATCCGGTTTCCTGTTTTCAGCGAAAGATTTGAAGAATAAAGTATTACGTGATGAAGTGCTGATCGGAGCAAATATGGGATTTTTAAGATCTCTAGTTAAGGATTGCCCTATTGGGAGATTTTTTAGGAAAAGTAGGAAATGTTATTCATGGGAGTCCATGTTAGCCTATTGGGTTAGAGCTAAAGGTTTTCACACTTACACCATCATAGATGAAAGATTAGCGCCAATAGTCTGGCATATAGTCAATAGATACGGATTAACGACTTCTAAAAGTCTCTGGGATAGGTTCTGGTTTAGTTATGATGTCTTTAAGAATTATCAGAGATACAAGAATTTGAAAGCCGACGTATCTTTTAAAGATTATCTTCTTGCAAGCCTGGCATTCCTCAGAAAAGATTTCCCCGCAAGAACTTTATCCTTCCTATATGCATTGTTAGATCCATAGTCAATTTTGTAAATCGCTTTTGATTAAGCCGCCCAGTATTTTTTGTGAAACAGCTTCCCATGAGAATCTTCTCAACGCATATTCTCTATTCGCTAGTCCCATTTTATACCTCTCCCCTTCAGAGGTTAGCAATGATATGATTTTCATGGAGAACTCCTTATCATCGTCAAGCAAGTATAGCGCCGGTGCATCTGAGTATAACGTCTTGTATGCTGGCAGATTTCGCGCTACTATTGGCAGCCCCGCCGCCATCGCCTCGGCTATCACTATCCCGGCGCCCTCAATCCTAGAGGGGAAGACGAATACCTTTGAGGAGTAATATGTCTTTATAAGGTCTTTTCTGTCGAGTTCGCCTAGATGGAAAACGTTCTCTTCAAGCTTCATTTCTCTTAACCTTCTCATCCACATATCAAAGTATGGTTGGATCCTCTTACCGACTACAGCAAGTTTCGCGGCCGGGATCTCGTCAACGATTTTCCTCCATATAATTAGTAGATCGTAAACGCCTTTTTCTGGAGCCATTCTGCCCACGAATAACCCATCCCAATGAGGGGTGGAGGATTTGGGAGGAGCTTCTCTAAATTCCTCCAAATCTATTCCTATCCCAGTGAGTATTACAGGCTTTCTTCTTCCAATTTTTCTAAGCTGGTCCAGCCCGAAGCCTGTTCCCGTGAAGACTATATCGGCGAGTTTTAATTGCTGGAACAACACAAGATAGTCGAATAATTTGAAGAACGGTATGCGGCTCGTCTTCTTTATATGCTTGCACATTTCCCTAAAACTTGGAAGGTCGAGAAGGTTTCTCGGGTAAACAACATTGCCTCCTGGCAGCGAGTAATGATGGAAGTACGATGAAACTTTTAAGCCAAGAAGCTTGGCGAAGAATGCAAGCCAATCATTATGCCATCCAACGCCGGGATCATAGATGATATGTGGCTTGTGGGTATGCACGATCTTCAGGAACGTTGCCATGAGTCTTATTAGGTATCTGTAGAATTCCAGTCTAAGAGGTCTATCGAAATACTGCTTGACGGCGTATGTGATCCTATGCCTAAAAATGGGAGGATAGGAAGTAAGACCTATCGTTAAAGCATGCCTATTCAAGTACTCTAGAACCCTTTGGTGAAGTTGGAGGCCTCCTAGGATTGCCGGAATATCTCCTTCCGGTTCTTCTCGCCAAAGAGCGTCTAAAATTAAAATTCTAAGGGGCTCAGCATTTTTCTTCAAGTTTTTCACAACCTAGGAATCAGAGTGGCTCTTAAATTTTTTAAATGAATCTCTAACAGCTTGATTATGAAACAACATTTATGAAACTCAAAGTATGCTATTGAAGAACAAAAACAAAGAAGAAGAGAGAAGAGAAGCAGGATTGCTAATGAAAGGATAATATCATTTAACCTAGGTAAGTGGAGAACTTTCAACTCGCAGATTGTGTAAATTGCTTAATAAAGAAGATATGGGGAAGTTATAACCATCGAGCTTCCTTAACGTCTCTCGAAACATTCATAGTTTAGATATTAGACGCCCGATATATTCTAAGAAATCTATAAAGGTTTTGCAAATCTTTCGAGAATAAATGAGCATGCAGTTTAGACGGAGGGTCAAGAAGATAAATTCAAAATGTAATTGTCGTCTTCGTTCTTTGAAGTTTCCCGGAATTCTTCATCTCTCGATACTTGCTAAGCAATTTATCGTATTCTTTTCCTGCTTTAATTATCATACCCTCTTCTATTGCATCTACTATGGTTGGACTTCCTCTTTCAAGCATTTTGATGGCCTCATCTAGTCTATATGGATGTGGTTCTAGGGGGATCTTTGCATCATCTGCTAAATTTATTAGCTTCCTCAATCTCTCCATATAATCTTCGATGAAATCTCCTATCAAAAGTATGTCGTAATCACTCCATGGGCCGTGATCTCCGCGAGCTCTTGAGCCAAACAATATGGCTGCATGAAGCCTAACATGCTTTGAGACTTTCTCAACATATCTTTTAACAGCATCATACTCGCTCATTTTATCCCCTCTTGAGCATATTTTAAGATCTCACGAGAACATTCTAAAGCCCTCTCAGCTGTTTTGGAATCATATGCTTCAAAAGTTGTACCTGATGGATGAGCAATCGGATATCTTGAAGGAATATAATGCCTATCAAGTTCTCTAGCACATTCTATTAAATATTCAATTCGAGATGATCTTGATTTCTCGATGTATCGTTCAAGAACGATCCTTACACTATGACCCCAAGGTGCTTCGTTAATGCTATATAATAATGCTTTTACGGCTTTCTCGGCTGCTTGATGCGCGTAGAAGCATGCTGCATTATATCTCGCATTCTTATAGAGTATCTCTGCTGTCTCAACATCTCTCTCAGCTTCCTCCAGCCATCTTAATGCTTCATTCTTCATCTCTATGGAAGGTTTTACCAAACAAATATATTAAGAATGGTGTTGAAACCTCTTTTGATTTAAAAAGGATTATTGAATGATATCTCAGCATACTTGGCTTTGGGAAATTTTAACACTATTGACATCGCTTTGGCCTATAGTTAATTTTAATAACAGGGATCGGCAAAAAGGCCTAGGATCTGGCATATGAGGAACTTAGCCTTAAAGAACTACAAACCTCAGGCTTTAGCCGTGTAGAGCTTTAAAAATTCAGGTATATAATGGAGCGGTTTGAAATCTTTGTCGTCGAGCCTTGATAATGGTTACTGGGAAGCTTCGGTTTTATTGGAAATCACCTGGTTGAGAAGCTCTTAGATATAGGAGATGAAGTAGGTGGTTCTTAGCAATCCTAAGTTTCCAGAGAATAACTACAAGTATATTATCAGATCAGAAATGCCAACTCTTATAAAATGAAGGTTGTAATATTCTAATATGAAGGATCCTGACTCGATGTTAGACGTTTTGAAAGGTGTGAAGTGGATCTAATGTACCACTTAGCTGCAATATCTTCTCACAGGCTTAGCATAAGAGAACCGTACTCCTATCTAGAGAATAGCTGTATGTCTTTGCTGAATTTGTTGGAGGCGGCCAGAATCGTTAAGCCCCCTTCTAAGATAATCTTTACGTCTAGTTCTAGCGTTTACAGTGATCATGAACCCCCTCTTAGAGAAGGCCTAGAGCCTAGGCCTAGGGGGCCATATGCTTTAAGCAAGTTCTTTGGAGAAAAACTTTGTAAGCTTTACGTGGACTTATATGGGCTCGATTGCTCCATAATCAGATACTTTAACGTTGTTAGTGAAAGATGCGGGGGAAATATAGTATTTAAGATATTTGCCAAGAAGATATTTGCAGGAGAGCCGATAGACATTAATGGCCGATTGGAATGATGGGAAGTTTAAGCCCGCTCAACGTGATTTCGCATATGCCTCCGATGCTGTGGAAGGTACGACCGCCGCAGGCATGAAGGCTAAAAGTGGAGGGATATTTAATATTGGGTTTTAAGAGGAATGTTGCTTATGGAAATCGAAACTCAACATATTACTTCATTAACTTGGTGATCAGCAGGTTGTGGAATGAACAGTTTAAGAGCCACCTGAGAATCCGCAGGCTCGCTCAGGCCAAGCTTATAGTCATCTAGTTAAGAGTGCCGAGAAGTGAATTGAGGCTTTGCTCAGGCATCGATCTTTAGAAACCGCCCATATAGCATTAGATACTTCTTCTGGACCATGCCCCAATCATAATTGCCTACCAGTTTCCGATAAGCGTTCTCAGTCAGCGTCTTGGCGAGGTCGGCTTCCGCTAAAAGCTTCATGACAGCTTTCTTAATCTCCCATGGATCTGGATCGACTAATAGCGCACTCTCACGGTGTTCAAGGACCTCAGTGGTTCCACCAACTCTTGTCGCGACTATAGGTATCCTGAGGGCCATTGCCTCGAGCAGCACGGTGCTGATGCCTTCCTCCCTCGATGGTAAAACTGCTGCATCCGAGCCTGCCAGTATTCTCAGGGCTCTGGCTCGCGGTAGCGGGCCGAGGAACTTCAGGAGGCCTTTCTGCGCAGCCTTCTCGACCAGCGGCCTCATCGGCCCATCGCCCGCTATGACTAGACCCCTTAGTCCGATCAGCGCCGCCTTGATGAGTAGGTCAACACCCTTCTCCTTGGACAGCCTCCCCAGATAGGCTATCTGAGGATCCGAGATTCTCTCAGCCTCGCTAGGTAACTCGGACAAGTCGATCGCATTCGGGATATGTATCGCTTCAAAACCCAGGTTGCGATAATATTTCACCGCTTCCAAGCTGACCGCTGTAATGGCATCCATACCCCTGAGGGACCATTTCTCGAACACCTTCGCCATGGAGCCCAGCACGTTACCGTAAAGTAGCCCGATCTGCTTGGAGTAAATCCCATGAAGCGTGATCACCCTCGCATGGGCATCTACAGCCTTAACGGCGGGCGCTGATGGGAGGTTGTGACCATGGGCTATGTCATATCTCTCCCCCAGAGACTTTAATGCGGCGAGCACCCCATAGCTTGGATTCGCCAACCCCTTCCTCAGGCTTATTCCCAACGTTTCAATCGAGAGCAGTTTCACCTCGTGACCAAACCTCCTAAGCCTCCGAGCGAGCTGCCTGACGTGCTGCGCTATTCCCCCAACGCCAGAGACTCTGGGAGATAGAAGCAGGATTTTCAAAGGTGCCTCTCCACGGGACAAGAATTAATTTAGCACAAGGAAATAAACCATTGCTAAATTCCTTGAGCCAGCGTTGCCGGGACTTAACCATGCTGGGACCAATATCTGATCGTAAAGATATGATTACGCTACTTCAGTGTTGGGTATACTTCACCGCCATGATGTATTATCCCTATCCTCGCATCACTTCCGTGCTTAGCTAAGGCCATTTCGAGGGCATCCAGTATTGTGTCAGCGTGCTTAAATCTGAGTATCCTCTTGTCCTCTAACGTGAAGCCTTTTGAAACACATATGCAATCAACTCTATGTATATATTTGGTGTGAACGTATACCGATGCCAGACCCACTAGGTCTTCCTCAACCCCATCTTTGATCACCTTAACCAAGTCCTCTACACCGGCCCTACTATACTTCTCAAATATCTTGCCATGTATTGGCGAGATCCTATCCGGGCAGTCCGTGTAGAGTATTACCGTGCCGCCATCCCTGACCCCCAGCTGGCAGTGTATGAATCCCTTAATTGCCTGCCAGTAGTCGATTAACGCGGGGTATGTATTGACTATGACTATGTCGGCCAACTCGGGCACCTCCCTTCTATAAATCGTTTCAGCAAACTTTACACCTTCCCTAAACGCCATCCTCATATCCCCAGCGACAATTTTGACGACTCCCCCTTCGCCGTTAAGCACTACATTAATTATGAAGTCTAGACCCACTAAATCAGCTACCTCCTCCATCTCCATGCGAACTACATTATCCGGATTGCCCAGCAGGTTTAGGGGATCTTCTAGGGCGGCCAGTATGTGAGTATACGCGGTTGTTTTCTCGCCACACACGCCCGGCTGTATGATCTTAGCACCACCGCCATAGCCTGCGAAAGAGTGCGGTATTATGCTGCCAACGCCTATCACAAAGTCGGCCTCATAGACCAGCTTATTGACGTATACCGGGGTTCCCCTCCTAGTGGCTCCCACATATACCAGCTTACCACCATCACGCCATTCATGATTTACTACCCTGACCCTCCTAACAACCTCCTCGCCGAAGCACCTCAGTATCTCATCATCGCTCATATACCTGTGGGTCCCCAAAGCTATTACCACGGTTACATCGTTGTCCGAGACGCCGATCCTGTTCAGCTCATTTAGAAGTGCTGGGAGTATCTTCTCCCTGGGCGTGGCCCTAGTGATGTCATCAGCAATTATCACAACCCTCATACCGGGCTTCAACAGCTCATCTAGGGGCTTACACCCAATGGGATTTCTAATGGCGTCCAAGATGGCCTTATTTAAATCAGGTGGGGGCGGCAAGTTGTTGGGGCCTATCTCATAAACAATCCTATCACCATATAGCTTCTTTATGAGGGCTATGGAATCGGCCCATATACGCATGAACTCGTTGATGTTCATAATTCTGCGATAACGACCACGACCGAGAATTAATATCCTTTAGAGGATGTTTGAAGCGGCAAACCGCTCAATTACATATTGGGAATCATGATCGTTTGAGCTGAGTTGCTAAACGAGTTGGTCGGGAGTTAAATCAATATCCCCTATTTCACTATATGTTGGAAGTTTTCTCCCTCTAAGCCGGAATTAGTAGGTAATCGAAGGGCTGAAGATGAAGATCCTCCCTGCTTGGGCGTGGATGATGTCAGGCTTAAGGTAATTCTAAAAAATTATGAATACTTTTATATCGGATGCTCTGGAGGATGCTCTGGAGGAGAGTTGTCTGCTAAGCTTAAAAAGGACTTTTTAAGGCTTCTTGAAAAAGACGTAGAGTTTCGCACAGCATTAGTGGGGCTAATAGGTTTCGAGGAGCTTAGAAGAGCATATGTAAGATTAGAGGAATCGATATCCGGTCTGGCTCGAGCGCAGAAAGAGACGGAAGAAGAGATAAGAGAGTTTGCAGGCGGTCTGAGTAGGTTGGAGAGAGCTGTTGAAGAATTATCAATGGCTCAGAAAAGAACGGAGGAAAGATTGGTGGATCTAGCGACAAGATTAGAAGATCTGGCAGCAGCTCAGAAGGGGACGGAAGAAAGGTTGGGGGAGCTCGCAATCGCCCAGAGGAGGACGGAGGAGAGGTTGGGAGAGCTTGCTGAGGCCCAGAAAAGAACAGAAGAGAGGTTAGAAGGGCTCGCGATAGCTCAGAAGAGGACGGAAGAGAGATTAGAAGAGTTAGCTATGGCTCAGAAGAGAACTGAGGAGAGATTAGAAGAGCTTGCGATGGCTCAGAAAAGAACTGAGGAAAGGTTAGGTAATTTGACGGCGGGGCTAGAGGATCTGGCGGCAGCCCAAAAGAGGACAGAGGAAAGGTTAGGGAGCCTAACAGCAAGATTGGAAGAGCTTGCAACGGCTCAGAGGAGGACGGAGGAAGCTTTAAGAAATCTCGCTATTCAAGTGGGCCAATTATCCGATGTAATAGGCTTTGGCCTGGAAGATATCGCTAGGGTTGTCGTCCCGAGTTGGCTCCATAGACATGAAGACATAGTGGTTGAGGAACTTTACAGAGAAATCTTGGTCATTGATGGAGAGGAAATCGAAGTCAACTTATATGGGGAAGGACTTAAAGCTGGAGAAAAAATAGTGATATTGGGAGAGGTCAAGTCCAGGATATATAGGAGAGATGTTGAAGAATTCGTCTCGAAGCTCGAAAAGATCGAGAAGCTCATAGATGCTAAGAAGTACAGGCTCATGTTTGGATACTACATACATCCATCCGCGAAGGAGTTAGCTGAAGAGAGCGAGATAAAGCTGATAGCATCATATATGAGGTAAGGCTCTCGTCAATGATCCAAGAATTATGGGATAAAGGCTATGATCAAAATTATTGAGGCAACGTTATCGCATTCCATCAACCCTTTGATATCGCGTGATCCTGAAACTCGATGCACTAATGCGAAGAAAATATCGCATCAATCATAAAAACTAATTTCGTAAGTCATGAATCATATCCATGATGTTCATAAACGTATTCCTCACTGACTTGCAACTCACAGCTACTTACTAAAGTGCAGAATATGGGGCCGGTGGGATTTGAACCCACGACCTCCTGGGCTCCCGGCCTCCGTTATAGCTGCGAGGCGCCCAAGCCAGGTGTCCTAGCCAAGCTAGACCACGGCCCCTCTAAGGTTTCGGGGACTCACCGAAATTTTTAGCTTTACAGGATATCTTCGAGTTTAAGGTTATTAAGGATGAGTTCTGCGAGTTTTGAAGAGGGGGCCCCGGTAGCTCAGCCGGCAGAGCGCCGGCCTTGTATCCTCCCCAGCGGGAGAGCCGGATGTCGCGGGTTCAAAGCCCGCCCGGGGCTAATTGCCCTTCGGCCACTTCATGTTAGCCAGCTGTCAATGTTCCTCATCCAGCTTGCGCATATTCTCCACGTTGTCCCTAGCATTAGTCGAGAGCATGCTAATGACTATGCATTGTAATGCATGATTGCTATCTTGAAGTTTAGTATCACTCGCGGCTGAGGGTGCGAGCGATCGCCTTAACACCTAGAAGTCATTAGACCATTTTATTTTTAGAGGATCAGGCTCAAGTCTTACCGAGCCCTGGCGCAGAATCCTCGCTCAGGTCTAGGCTTCGGAGGCGTCTAGCAGACTCTTAAAATATTTCTACCGACCCTCCTCAAGTACTCTTCTAAATCCTTCGGCCTCACGAGGTGAAACTCGAAGGGATGGTAGTATGGGAGGCCCGCCTTCCTCTCGATCTCAACCTTCACCCATCCTCTACCGAAAAGGCTCTCGGGAATCCCCTCGGAGACTACGAGTATGTCTATGTCGCTGGAGGCCACTAGGTCGCCTGTCACCGCGCTCCCGAAGACATACACCTCCGCATCTGGCAATACCTCCTTCACCGCCTTAACAATCCCATACACGTGTTCCCTCCAGTTTCTAATCATATCAGCCCTCTTCCTCGCGGTATCCATGAAGCTCATTCTAAGCCAACCTCCTCTTCAACAATCCTCAATAAAGCTTCCACGAGCTGTATACTTTCCTCTGCATCCTTAGAAGTATAGCTTTTCGTAGTGTTATCTCGCCATGAGGTATGCGTTATATTCTTCAGCAAACCTCTTCAGCCTCTCGGATGCCGTAGACTTCACAAGCTCAGAGAGGAGCTGTCTTGGGCGATGCGTCCTGCTATAATCTCCTACCACTCCTAAACAGAGCTGATTTAAGACAAAGCTGCGCGGATTGCTCTGCCAAGAAACATGCAAGGTCATATCGCTCCCTCTCAAAGGCCGTCTTTGCTTCTTCATAGAAGTCTATAGCCCTCCGCTTGGGCATTTCGTACCCCTCTTTCCTCCCAGCCACGATGATTAAACAGGTAGTAGCGCTAAAAAGGGTTTCTTAACCGGGTCATCACCTAGTTCTTGACCTCGCATATATTTGTGAAGGCTTTCCTTGTCCCCCAGTAAGCCGGCGTATACCCCAGACTTGTAATACTCAACACATCATTTGTAAGAAGGGTTTGTAGCGAGAGCATGCTTTACCAGTTCTGGGCCATCGATACTGTGATCAACTCACCTCCAGCAAATTTAGAACAAGATTATTGTTGCATTTCTCACATTTACCGGAGCAGCGAAAGAGATATTACTGCTCGCTTGGCCCCAATTAATAACATGAATGGATTTGACATAGGCTTCCTTTTCTGGCTCTTCCTCATCCTACTGATCTTCCTCTGGCCCCAATATAAGCTGAAGGCCCTTCAAGGCGCTAGGCTTAACCTGATCAGGAGACTTGAGAGAATGCTGGGGTGCAGGGTTGTCACGCTCATCCATAGGCAGGAGAGGGTAGGGCTCTTCGGAATACCATTCTACCGCTACATCGATATTGAGGACTCGGAGCATGTGCTGAGGGCAATTAGGATAACTCCGCCGGATATGCCGATAGCGATGATCATTCATACGCCCGGAGGCCTTGTCCTCGCCGCCGCACAGATAGCCCTCGCCTTGAAGGAGCATAAGGCGAAAACGATAGCCATTATCCCGCATTATGCAATGAGCGGTGGCACGCTCATCGCGCTGGCCGCGGACGAGATCTGGATGGATGAAAACGCCGTCCTCGGCCCAGTGGATCCTCAGATAAGCGACCCAAGGCATGGAGCAATTCCAGCCGCCTCCATCCTCAAAGTCGTGAATGAAAAAGGTAGGGAAAAAGTTAGGGAAGAATATCTGATCCTCGCCGATATAGCTGAGAAGGCCGTGGGGCAGATGGAGAACCTCGTTTATACCTTGGTAAAGGATAAGCTCGGCGAGGAAAAAGCTAGGGAGCTGGCTAAGATAATGGTTGGGGGAAGGTGGACGCACGACTACCCGATAACGGTTGAGGAGGCTAGGAGGCTCGGAATACTCGTTAAAACCGAGATCCCGGCCGAGGTTTATCAGCTAATGGAGCTATACCCGCAGCCCGCGGCAGTTAGACCGAGCGTTGAGTATGTTCCAATGCCCTACGCTCCACCGAGAACTAGGAGAAGCGGGCAATAGAATCCAATCGCAAAACATTAATCAGGATAGATGACTCGGCAGGTGTAGGGTGTAGCTAGCCTTGAGGAGGATAGGAGTTGTGACTAGTGGCGGCGATGCCCCGGGAATGAATGCTGCTATTAGGGCTGTCGTGAGGCTTGCTGCATGGAATGATATGGAAGTCATAGGCTTTGAGAGAGGCTGGGAGGGTGTCATCAAAAACAATTACGTGAATCTAGATCCCAGAGCCGTTAGCGGAATACTTCACCTAGGTGGAACGATTCTGAAAACCAGTAGGTGCCCTGAGTTCAGGACTAGGGAGGGACTCGAGAGGGCTGCACAGAGCATATCCGAGGACGACCTAGACGGGCTAATCGTGATAGGTGGCGAAGGCTCGATACGCGGAGCCCTTGAGCTGAGCAAGTTAACCGATGCCGCGATAATAGCTCTCCCAGCCTCGATAGAC
>CALIKS010000019.1 GCA_938017985.1 uncultured archaeon
TCCACATAATAGAAAACAACGAAGACACAACACTACCCAGCGAAGACATAGCACTAATAGCAGAAATGTACAGATTCGAGGACGCGGCAGAAGAACAAAAACTCTCAGAACTACCAATAACAGAAATAAGCCCCGCTATCAGAGCACTCCTAACATCAATCGACATAGACGAGCAAAAACATGAAACACTACTAAAAACGACAATACCAAAGAAATGAAAGGTGAGGCTGGCGGAAGGTATGTGTTTGAGATTGTAGCGAAGCTGAGATACTAATTTCTGATTTAAGTGTGTGGAGTGTTGGTTGGGTTGTGGGCTGGGGGTTTTCCACTCCTAATATCTTTGGGTGGAGTGTCTCGTGTTATTGGGTAGCTTGTTTCTTGTTTCATCTACAGTTTCCTTAGAGGTTCAAGTATCGGTGATAGATACGGTTTCTTTTGTCGCCTCACTCCTTACTGAGAGGAGTGTTAGCGGTGAGCTAAGAGTTAGCGGCAAGGTGCCGGTTATGTTGTTTGGGATAGTGGAATTACCTGCTTATATTCCCGTGAATTATGTTAAGATATTTAATGTAGCAGGAAAACAACCTCTACAACTCTCAGCAGGGTGGTTAGGGACAGAGATAAGCCCAGGCCAATGCGTCCAGTTCTACATTACGCTTCATGAGCAGGTCCACTATGTGGTGGAGGTTAGGGAGGATAGAGCGTTTGAATCAGACAGGGTAGTGGCCCAGTATAATGGATTTGGTAACTTGAGAAAGACATTCTGCTTAAACTACAATCCAACACCAAGTGTAAGGGGTTCTTCCTAAAGGTTATAACTAGTAATGGAAGAGAGTGGCAGCAGGATGCGAACTACCCACCTAGGCTAAGGTTGTTTATGGCCAAGACGATGGTTTCAGCGTATTGGGAATCAGATTCTATATCTCCGGGTGAATGTGTCTTCTTCTCCGTAAACACAGATCCCCCGGAAAGCTTTACAGTAGAGATTAGAGAGGACAGGGCGGCGGCTCCCGACGTAACAATTGGTACATATCACGGGCATGGATCTCTTAGGCAACCATTCTGCCTAACATACTCGCCAGATATGTCTGCCAGAGGATACTTCATCAAACTCGTCTAAGTAGTTGTGATATATGGGAGCAGGATGTTGGCTACCCGCCTAGGCTACTTTTACGAGGGACACCTACACGTGGAATCCCAGCTATAATTGAGGCTGTCTTTATGTCGGGAGACCAAAGGATCGCCAAGGCTTATATAGGTGAAGCAATTGAGGCTGTCGTTAAAATTGTTGCGAGAGGGGGGCCGGTATCTGGTAAGCTAACCGTGAACATTAAGAAGGATATTCCATTAGGAACAGATGTAGTGTATGTGTCTCAGACATTTGACATATGACATAAATTTGGCTGATAACCAAGCGGTACAGGTAGGGCTAGTGTGGTCGCCAGACCAAGCAAGCGGCTCGCAGCTTAGGGGATACTTCATAGAAGTGTTGTTTGACGGGGAGAAAATATGGACTATGCCTAACAACTATCCTCCGAGGTTAACAGTAGAAGCCATGAAGACAGGCTATATCAGGGTTATAGATGCCTTCTGGGTGAAGAACGGGATCAGAATAATATCAGCAGAATTGGGAGATAGGGTTGAAGCCCACGTTGTCGTGAAAGCCTTTAACGGCCAGTTTTATGGAGGCGTGAAGATAAAGATCAAGAAGGATATACCTCTTGCACCAGATGAGGATTTCGCTGAGGCCGATTTCAATATAATCCTAGAAGAGGGGCAAGAGACTGACCTTACTGTTGTATTCAGACCCGATGAGCCCAGTAGTAGCCGGCTCCGGGGATATTTCATAGAAGTTTTAGTTGGCGGTCAGGGTACATGGACTATGGTGGACGACTACCCCCCTAGGCTTACTGTTGCAAGGCCTAGAGCAGGCATCCCTGTAGTCATAGATGCTTTTTGGATCAAGGATGGTGTTAAGGTTGTTTCTGTGAACCTCGGTGATAGAACTGAGGCCCATGTCACAATTCAGGCGTCAGGAGGAAATGTAGAAGGGATAATTAGGGTCAAGATAAGAAAGGATATTGCATTTGCTCCCGACGAAGACTTCGTTGAGAAAGTATTTGAGGTTAGACTGGGAGAAGGACAGACAGTGGAACTAGTTATCGAGTTCAGACCTAACCAACGTAGTGGGACTTTTTTCCGCGGTCTATTCATAGAGGTGGAGTTAATAACTTGGAATCAGCATTGGACAATGCCTGATGAGTATCCCCCAAGGCTGAGAATATACTAGAATGAAAGAAGCCTGTTAACACATGAGAAGACAGGGTTTTCCTTAATAGATGCAGCCGGAAAGTAATACCATGCACATTCATTTATAACATGATCACTTCGTCTAGTAAGTAAACAAAACTTTTCACCGTTTTCATATAACTAAAACCTTGATTCAGAAGTGAGTGAAAAAGATCGAAAATTTATCCACACGTAATTCTCGATTAGATTATTAAGGTTCAGGTTCAGTTTCAGCAATCTCAAAAATCTCCTCTTTAAGGGAAATGATCTTATCTTTTATGGGTGATTGTTCTTCTAAATCGTCAATCCAGCACACTATATAGTCACAGCCGTTTGGATCATGTTTATGTTCTAGGAAGGTTGAGGACCTGTATTCAAACTCTATACGACAATAGTTACCCTCATCGTCGAGGGCTATCATATCGGGGAATGTCTGTTGAATTTTGATTATGTAGGGGAATCCTAAATCCATATGATACATCCCAAAAAGTAAGACTACGCCTAGCTCGTTAACGGGCTCGTAAAGTAGAGGAACTTTAGAGAGAGGACTGATCATTTTTTTATCACTTGTAATAATTGGTCTTGGCGGAGGGTTAAAATTGTCAAGAAGCCTAGCGATAGCCGGTGTATCCCATTTATAGTTACTCGTTAAAGCTTCCTTAACTGAGCTGAGCAATACTTCATTGTAAACTTGGAATTTCTTCCCTACCGTAAGGTCGGTGAGCCTCGAATTGAATGTTCTTTGCGCCTCGCTCTCTGCCCTCTCGACAAGTCCAAGTCTATTAAGATGATTTTCCAACATCTCAGTCTTGAAAGTAGGAAGTACCTCTTCAGGATAATAAATGAATACCAATTTTTTAACAATATGTTTGTCTCCTCCCCAACCTTTAAGTTGACTCCAGCGCTCGTCATCAATCTTCTCATGAATGGATTTTGAGTCATCAACTACCAGCTTTAGTAACTGCTTAAATAGATCGATTTTATCACGAGCCTCGCGCCATGGTCTATTATTATAGAGGCGAATTGCCCCCACATGTTTCAACCCAAACTCAAAGAAATAGAAAAATGATTCATGTTTAGGGTTATATAGACTATGTGGTGTCAATTGATCGATAAGTGTGGGATGGTCTCTAAATGGATAACGCTCTACAAATTCTTTTAGCACTTTCCGATCCTCTTCAACCTCCTTGATAAATTCACTAGAACTAATCAGTTCCGACGCTCTTTGTAATAGAGTATTCTTTATCTCGGGTTTTAACATGCCTCTTTCCAAATCGGTCGCCGTTGTATAAAAATTTTCAGGCAATAAACGATGGTTTCAGGTAGTGTCCGTATTAGGAAGTTATTTAAAGATTGGATGATCCTTGGGATTTGTGAAAGTCTCTTATATTCTGCTTTTTTGATGCCTTCTGCTCTCTTGAATCCTGCTCGTATAATGCTCTAGCCCTCGTTCTTCCTATTCCTAAGTACCCATACTAGTGGAGGTGGTCCTTCTTTAACACCGTGTCTGGTTTTCTCAGATAGTGTGAGAAGGTATTTTGAGACCTTCTTCTCACCTATCATTGTGGCTATTTCTGAGATTGCTGAGGTAAGAGTACTGGTTGATAGAGATAAGGAGTTCTGCCTCTTTTACTGGCTCTCATGTCGTGTGCGTGTATTATGATGATAGGGATAGGGGTGTCTAGAGAGTTCTCCATAATCTCGGTGTATATGGGAGTGTGACCAGCAAAAAATTGAGGGTTGGCTCTCTATATTTTTGTCTCCTCATCTCAGCAATTCTTTATGTGATATTTTGAGATGTTTAGCCTCAATGGTTTATAGTGTTGTGTTGGCTGCTTCTAACCTTCAGGCTGCTGGCTGGAAAGATAGCTGAACTATTGTCAAAACCCTATAAGTGTGGAAATTGCTGAAGAATTCCGAGCGGTCATGGTAAGGGAGTTTAATAGGAGTATAGCTGTGGGGAGATGTGCGATGTATGTCTTTGAGATTGTTGTAAAGCTTAGACACTAATTCTTAATTTAAGGTATGTGGAGTATAGGTAGGGTTGTGGCTTTGGGGGGCCCAATATAATATCTTCGAGTAAACTGTTACGTATTATTAGGTCTCATTTAGTGCTTCGTTAATGTTTTCTAGTGGTGGTGTTGGGCTGCTTTGTTCTCAGTTTTAGGGGTTTATTGTTGTGTTGTTTGTTGTTTTATATTTTTAGTGCTTCTTCTATTTCTCTGCCTAGTATGAGTCTGAATCCGTGTTTCTCTGATTTTTCTCTGAGGTTGTCTGCAACGTCCTTTGGGGCATTGCC
>CALIKS010000020.1 GCA_938017985.1 uncultured archaeon
TTAAAACAACCTCCAATGTTGCGGTATCAAAATACCTATTCCAAGATATAAAAGCACATCATCAGATGAAATAATATTAATTATTCATTTTTAATATATTTTGTATAGCGTTGTGGATGGGCCCGTAGCTCAGCATGGACAGAGCGCCGGCCTTCTAAGTCGGAGGTCGAGGGTTCGAGTCCCTCCGGGCCCGATATATTTTTAGGATTTACATAGATGATTTACTATAAAGAGTGTCTTGTTTTAAAGCTAGGATGCATAATTTTCTGTAATATTTAAGATGATAAGATAAAGTGGATCTTGTTAAATGGTTATAATTTGAGTTTTTTGAAGAGTAATTTCCATGGTTTGAGAGGTTTTTGAATAATGGTTTTTATGTGATGCTTAGTTTATTTTTAATGTATGGGTAGGGTTGTTGTGGTTATTCCTACTTATAACGAAGCTGAAACAATTATTGACGTTGTTAAGAATGTTCTTGAATCTATGTCAATGAGTGGGATTGACTGTCATGTTTTAGTGATTGATGATAATAGTCCTGACGGCACTGCGAGAATAGTATCTAAGCTAGCTGAAGAAACTGGTAGGGTATCCCTCATAGTAAGGCCGAGACGGATGGGTCTAGGCTCTGCATATATCGATGGCTTCAGATACGTCATAGAAAAAATGGACGCTGTCGATGTTGTGGTTGAAATGGATGCAGACGGTAGCCACGATCCTAAAGTTCTTCCACAATTAGTTCTCCCGGTTTTAAGAGGCGAGTTTGACGTTGTTGTCGGCTCTAGATATGTAGGATTTGGGAGGTGGGGCAATAATGCTAGTGGAAGGGTAATAATAAGTAAAGGAGCTAATCTCTTGGCGAGGCTATGTACAGGGGTTAAGGCGAGAGATCTAACAAGTGGTTATAGGGCCATCTCGACTAAGATATTGCGTCGTGTCATAGATGTTTTAAAGGAAGCTTCAAGAGGCTATACATTTCAAGTTGAGAGCATCACGGAATATTCATACAGTGGTGCAAGAATAAGAGAGATACCAATAATCTTCCTGCCTAGGAAAAAAGGAAGGAGTAAACTAGGAATAAGCGAGATTTTTTATTTCTTCTTATGGAACATTAAACACTTCTTTACACGAAGAATTCTTATGATTTTGAAGCTTAATAAATAGTGGAGTGGCTATAATGTTTGTCGGAGAATAAATTTAAAAGTAAGAGTAAGTTATCAGTCCAGATTAAATAATGAGTGTGTATTATATTGTGAAGGTGGTAAGGATGCAGAACTATTCGGAGTCTCAAGTTTATTATGAGTCAGGGATGAGTGATTATAGGCTAGAGGGCGCCTCATTCATAGAGGGATTGCCAGGCATAGGGCTTGTAGGAAAGATCGCTGTAGCATACATTTTAGGCAAGGTTAAGGCAAAAAAGATATGCAGGATGTATTCACCATATTTTCCATCCATAGCTTACATATCTGATGGAAGAATAATTCCTAATTTTACAGATTTTTACGCAGTAGAAGAGCCTGCCAAAACAATCATTATGTATGGAAGCGCCCAACCCTCAAGTAGTTATGGGCAGTATGAATTTTGCGAGAAAGTTATAGAGTTGGCTGAGCAACATGGCGCAACAAGGGTTTTCACAGTCGGTGGACTAGGAGGAAAGGAGAAAATCTCACCACGGAGAGAGATTTTTTGCTCTTCAACTGATAAGAAATGGTTAGAGAAATATCTAGAGCTAGTTGATGGTCAGATTTATAGCGGACAGATAGTCGGCGCTGTAGGCATCCTCATAAACCTTGCGGGGAATAAGGGACTAGAAAACTTATGCATGCTTGTAGAGATAGGCGAATCAACACCAGACTATTTTGCAGCAAGGAGAGCAGCTGAAGCCCTAATCAAACTATGCGGACTCAATATTGAATTGGATAGCGTTGAAGAAATTATGAAGATATCTAATAGAGTCATATCCCAACTAGAATCTTCATGATTTGTTATCAATAAAAAATTCTTTGAGTTGCTAAACCGACTTGTTTTTAAGTCGTTTGTTCTTGTTCTTTTTTCCACTCTTCCCATATTTTTTGGACGCGCTCAGCAGCAGGACCTGTACCCTCGACAACTCCATCTTTAGTTACGCGTATTCTATCCATCACGACTATAACTCCTGCCTCTTTGTAATAACGTGCCATATTGGGGAAGAGGCGATTTATTCGTTCATATAATGCTTGAAGGTCAGGACCAAGCTCGATTAGCTCTATCATTGAGACTTCGCGTCCAGCTATGAATAGCTTAATTATTGTTCTTCCATCACTTGTCTGTGCATCAGCAAGCCAAAGACTATAGTCGGTTGGATTATAAGCTATTAGACGTCCACTTATTTTTATACCGCTAGATGTCGAGACAACTACATTCTTATCTAAGAGTAGTGAGAGTTCATCGGTGAATCTCTTACTAGCAATTGCAGACACTCTCGGTCCCTATACCTAATCTAGACATTTGTTAATATTAAACATGTTTGTCTTAAACTATGTTTAATGCCTGTTCTGCAATGCATAATAATCTAGAGACTGCTGTCCAAGCGTCAAGCCTCATTCTTGAGATGCTTAATGAATCTTCTGCCAGATTCTTAGTTTCTTCAAGGAAATCTCCATGAGGATAGCAGCCAACCATGAAGAGTGGTCTATCATTGCTTTTGAATATCTCATCTAATTCATGTCTGTTTATTTGTCTACCTTTCTCAGAAAGAAGATATACATGTTCAGGTCTTAGACCATTTACTGTCTCGGCGATGTTCTTGTTACTTAATCTTAGGAGAATTTCTCCCGCATTTGTTTTGATCTCTTTTTCTCTATATAGTTGAGATAAAAGCCCTTTGAATCTTTCATATACTCTTGGAAGTCTTACTTTAGGGTTGATCTCTATGAATGCTTGGTCCTGTGTGTGACAGTAGGTCTCTAGGAGGCCGGCTTGGTTAAGTGGTGAACCAAGTGCTTCTAACAATGTGAAATGCAGTATGTCTGGTCTGCCACGCTTCTCTGGACTGTTAAGATTCTTCATTGCTGAGTGATGATAAGAAGAGTCTAGAATTGTCCATTTAGGGTCAAGACCTCGCCGTTTACAATATGCCTGAATGGCTGGATGGTTTCTAATCTCCTGCGGAACGAGCTCGACAGCCGCCTCAACTAGTAATAGAACAATTCTGGGCATTTAGAGGGCCATTTTATATAATTGCCTTAGCATCTAATTAGGGTTGGTTTTGCCCTATACTTTGGGTTAAGTATAATAATCGCGCCTGTTATAATGCCAGATAGATAACGGAAGATCAGAAGCGAGATGCATAATATTGGTGATGTGGTATACAGCTGACATTCCTAGGAGGAGCCAGAGAAGTAGGTAGGTCCGCAGTACTAGTAAAGACTGCTGGAGGAGCCAAGATACTGCTCGATTATGGCGTCTCCATGAATGATCGTGTCCATTTTCCAGGACATGTCGCACCAAAAGATATAGATGCAGTCTTCCTTACGCATGCACATTTAGACCACTCTGGCGCTATTCCTATGCTGTATATTTCTGGAAAGCCTAAGCTATACGCTACGAGGGCTACTTATCAACAAGTCGAGATACTGTTGAAAGACATGCTAAAACTGAGTGGGTACTACTTACCATTCGGTGAGCCTGAGATAAGAAAAATGTTGATTAGTGGTAATTCAATTAATTATGGCGAGCCGGTAAGGATAAAGGATGCTGAGATAGAGTTTATCAGTGCTGGACATATACCGGGTAGTTGCCAAGTAGTAATAAATGCAGACAAGACATTACTATACACAGGCGACTTTACAACCATAAATACAAGATTAATCAATGGCTCAGACATACCTGGTGAGGATTTTGATATAATTGTTATTGAATCAACATATGCGAGGGAGCCTCATCCACCTAGAGGAGAACTTGAGGAAAAGATCGCTAACCACGTTATAGAGACTGTAAACAATGGTGGACTAGTAGTCATACCCGCATTCTCAATAGCTAGGTCTCAAGAAGTGGCGTGCATATTATACTCAAAAGGTTACAGGGGATCTATGTATATGGATGGAATGGCGACTAAAGTGATTGAACTGTACTTGAACAGCGAGGACTTCATTGACGGTCTCGACCTGCTCACAAAAGTATACAAAAAACTAAGAATTGTCAGGGGGAGAAAACAGCGAGAAAGAGCACAGAGAGACTCTGGTGTAGTTATTACTCCTGCAGGAATGTTAAAGGGAGGACCAGCAATTTACTACACGTCTAGAGTTGCCGATGACCCAGCGTCAACAATAATACTGGTAAGCTTCCAGCTTCCAGGAACGCCAGGTGATATGCTACTAAGAGAACGAAAACTTAACATAGACGGTAAAATAGTTCCTGTCAGAGCACAGGTTTATCAGTACAAGCTATCAGCACACGCAGGAATGGAGCAACTCCATGAATATGTTTCAAGGATTGCTGGGAATAGTAAAATATTCACGATTCACGGCGAACCTGAATCATGTGAAGACTTCGCCAACTGGATAAATAATAATACATCAAGCAGGGCTTACGCGCCGATAAGCGGCGAGACAGTCGAGGTTTAAGCGCAGTCCTTATCTGAATGTTTTATTCTCATTTTATTAGATGAAGAGGTATAGTACTGCGGAGCCTTTCGAGATAGCTCTTAGTCACGATCTATTAATAAGAAAATTATACATGGAGCTATTCATTATATTCGGTGCAGCAGCAATAATACTTATTCTATTTTCAAGAATACTTCTACCTGCATTAATCCTGATATTCTCATCAGTACTGATTGCTTTACAATGGGCGTCATGGGAGTTTAAGAGGAAGAAAAGAAGGCTTAGACTATGTCGTGTTAGAAACGTTAAAATAATTACATATAACGGTTCACCTCAAAAAATAGATAATTCACTGTTATCAATCAACTATGCATATTATGTCGTAGAAATTAGCTATGATGGAATGAGTGCAAAATACATTGATTTTGAGGAGAGAAATGTAGGCGAGAATTTAATTGTTCTATTTGATCATAAAGATAGAGTGATAGCAGTCGCACCGCTTAGTAATCCCCCAAAACTAGAAATACTTAAAAAATTAGGATAGAAATAGTAAAGTTCTTTCCATTTAGTGATCTATGCGTTTTGGAGTAGATCTTTTTATAATAATTAACTTTTGCGGAAGTATGGTATGACTTCTTGGGCAAATATCTTAATTGTCCTTAATGGATTGACGCTAAAGTCAGTAAATATTAAGTGGGTAGTGCCTATCTTTCTAAACTTATCCATTATATCTATGAGCCCCTCAGCTTTCTTGAATAAGTAATAGTTTTGTAGAATTTCTTCATCGGTTACTCGTTGTCCCGTCTCCTCTATTTTTCTTGGGTCAGGCTCGTTGAAGTTTTCAGGTATCAGAGTGCCCGCATGATATCTACGTATCTTTTTTATTGCTCCCTCAATGTTTCCTAAGCCTCCCGCTATTAGGACTGCTTTCTCCATCTTTTTTACATCTTTGCCCGCTTCTGTTGCTCCTTTCTCAAATGCTGGAAAGATCTCGTCCCTACATTTCTCGACAGTACCATAAGTGATTAGGTGGTCTCCATACTTGCCTGCATAGACTGCGGCTTTTGGCCCACCTGCCGAGAAGTATATTGGGACTTTTTTCTTCGGCTTTACGTAGAGAAATACTTTCTCCATCGTGAAGTATCTTCCGTTAAAGTCAAAGAAGTCTTCGCTTATGAATAGTTGCTTAATGAGTTCGACAGCTTCGGCTAATCTCTCGATTCTCTCTTTCCACGGGGGCCATCTACCCATGAATCTTTTTTCACTCATTGCCTCTCCTGAGCCAACGCCTAGGCAGAACCTTCCAGGATACATCGAGTCAAGCGTCCCCATTGCTTGTGCGATTATTGCCGGGTGATATCTTCCCCCTATCGGGACTGTGACGTCTACTCCTATGCATATTTTCTTGGTTCTCTCAGCCGCAGCCGCCATGACTGGCCAGACATAGAAACTATGCTTAAACGAGTGATGCCAAGGCAAGAAGTGGTCTCCGAACCATACCGAGTCGAAGCCAGCCTTCTCACATGGTTTTAGAAAATCCATTCTATACTTCTCATCCATCCAGAAAGACGTGTCTACACCTATCAAAAACTTACGAGCCAAATCAACTCCTCGCAAAATATAAAACGCTAGAAAGATTAAAAATTTTCTCAGCCACCAGAACTCTCTCCATCGGGTTAGATCTATATATTTATCTCTAAAATATCTCATATAATGGTAGCGGGGGTAGCCAAGCCTGGTCAAAGGCGGCGGCCTCAAGATCATATTCAAGCTGGCGAGATGTGTGAGCCGCTCCCGTAGGGGTTCGTGGGTTCGAATCCCACCCCCCGCATTAATTTGCTAATAAATTATAAATGCTTGGATGCTGTTTATGTTTATCTGCCCTTCTTTAGATATGGTTTAGGATAGGAAGTAGCTGACTGAAAAGCTGTAGTTTCAATTTCAAAGTTTGTTATGGAACATGTTGAAGAGTCTATTAGAGGGGATGAGTCTGTGTAAACGCTTTATTTATTGTACTAATTTACTTCTTCTTTGTACGATGCGTTACAGGATATCTTTTATTTCTAGGAGTCTTGTGAGAGTTTTTCTTTCCAGCTCTTTTGCCTTTACATCATCTACTTTCTCGTGTTAATTGTTTGATTTATGGTGGGAGAAATATGAGTTTTTCTGGTGGTAGTATTTTGTTTATTTGGTTAGCTATAAGCATGAGTAGTCCTCCTTTAAGCATGTTTAGCGGTGACAGGCTTTTTTGGAGCTTATTATCTGATGAGAACCTCTTCATCTGCTTTTTCGTATTCACTTCTATTTTCTTTACAACTTTTTTCAGTAGTTTTTCGTATACTTTTGCAGCTTCTAATCCTTCTTCTTCAGCCTTTGTTATGGCCTTTACTGCCAAGCGTCCGCTGAGGGCGGCGTTATCCATTCCCACGCCTCGATATAAATCAACTAAGCTTGCAGCGTCCCCAATCAGCAATATTCTTCCCTCTCCAGGGAATATTGTGCTTTTTAATGTAGAGGAGAATCCTTCTTTTTTAACGACTTCGCCGTGAAGCCCATACTTTTCCTTAACATAATTGAAGAATTTATCTGCATATTCTAACGGGTTTTCGTTGGCGCCGGTGCCGATTACCCATCTGTCATCTTTTAGGTAAATCCATGCAAACATTAAAGGACAAAACTCGCGTTTATAGAACATGTAAAGCGTGTTTGGGTCAAGATTTGTCTCTCCGACAAAGTAATAGTTTATTGTTGCCCCTGGAACAAGCCGTGTTCTGGAATTCAGTTTCAATATTTTGAGAAGCTTATTGGAGAGAAAATACCTAGGGAGAAGCTTTGCAGAAACGAGCTCTTTAAAGTCGAGATAGTAACTCCAACGGATAAGGTTTTGAAGGGCAGAATGAAAATGCTGAACTTCTGGAGATCAACCTTCGATGATTGGCTTAACTCACTTGCAGAGGATGCTGGCGCAGATTTTCGCGACAATACTTCATTAATCGATTTCGTTGAAGATAAAAGTGAGGGCAAAATAATCGTTAAAATATTAGCGGAGGGCAAGCCTAAGGAGGTTAAAGCCCGCTATCTTATTGGTGCTGACGGAATGCTTTCACGGGTTAGAAGAAGACTGCGGCCACAAGACTTTAATGGAAAAGCCTTTAGGAGTCTTAAACTTCTCAAGCAACAACGTCTTAAAACCACTTTTTGCTGCAAACCTTGCAGCAACAGAACCAGACACCCCACCACCCACAACCACTACATCATACTTATCCAACCACGCATCACCCAATCAGTAAGTTAAAAATAAGGCCCTAAAAAGGCTAATTTAACGTTTCAGTGCAGAAGGAGTTAGTTAGGCTATGCATAACTGATTTGTCGAAACATATTTACCAATAAATTTGCGCGTATCCTCCGTGCATATAATATTTTAACTAGTTATGAATGTTGGGCTTTTTGGTATGTGTTTCCTAAATAAATATGATGATGCTGCTTTGAGGCTTTCCGAGTTCTATGGCGGTAAAGTTGAAATGTGCATCAAGGTGCCTATTAGGAGTTTGGAGGACTTCTCAATCTGGTATACTCCTGGGGTTGCAGGAGTCTGCAGAGCAATATCAAAGGATAAGAACGCGTCATTCAGGCTTACTAATAGATGGAACACGATAGTTGTGGCGACAGATGGCTCGAGAGTACTGGGTCTCGGCAATATTGGTCCAGAGGCATCGCTGCCGGTAATGGAGGGCAAGTCATTAATTTTCAAATACCTAGGCGGCGTAGATGCGTTTCCACTTCCAGTCAATGCTTCTTCACCAGACCATTTCATCTCTATAATCAAGGCGATAGAACCAGCAATAGGAGGTGTAAATCTAGAGGACATAAGCTCGCCTGAGTGTTTCTACATACAGGAGAAGCTCTCAGAAATAATGGAGGTTCCAGTATGGCATGACGATCAGCTCGGCACTGCCTCCGTAGTACTGGCCGCGTTGATCAATGCATTAAAAATTTTGGATAAGCGCAGAGACGCGGTCAAGATTGTCCTACTTGGTGCCGGCGCATCAAACATAGCCACTGCTAATCTACTCATCAAGTATGGTTTTGAAGCTGGAAGAATGATACTTATTGATAGTAAGGGTGCTCTCTACTCGGAGAGACGCGACATAGAGATGCTGAGACAGAATCATCGCTGGAAGTATGAACTGGCCCTGAAGACCAATAAGGACAAAATTGACGGTGGGCTAGAAGAGGCGCTCAAAGATGCAGATGTGTTAATAGCAGCATCTAGGCCAGGTCCAGGAGTACTTACCAAGGACCAGATAAAATTAATGGGGGACGAGCCAATAGTGTTCTCGCTGGCTAATCCCATCCCTGAGATTTGGCCATGGGAGGCCAAGGAAGCAGGCGCGGCCATAGTCGCGACTGGCAGGTCAGACTTTCCAAACCAAGTAAATAATAGTCTAGTATTCCCTGCAGTGTTTAGAGGGGCTCTTGATGTGAAGGCAGTCAAAATCACTCCTCAGTCAATGATAGCTGCGGCCGTAGAGCTTGCAAGGTTTGCCGAAGAGAAAGGCCTCAGCAGAGATTACATACTGCCAACAATGGAGGAATGGGAGGCATATCCACGCGTAGCCGCAGCCGTCTCAGAGACAATATCTAAGCAAGGATATGCACGAATATCATTAACATACTACGAAGAACTAGAGCAGGCAGCAAAGATAATCAAGCGGGCCAGAGACATCCACAAGATATTAGTGAGTCATAACATTATTTCACCTCTACCGGAAGACTAAAGAAAAAATAACTGTGATGCAAACGAGAAATATTTAAGAGGATCCGTATGATTTAGGCTTTACAGGAAAAAGCTCCGGTAGTATAGCCCGGTCAAGTATGCGGGCCTCTCGAGCCCGAGACCCGGGTTCAAATCCCGGCCGGAGCAATTTTAATATAAATGACATGCGACTAGATGTTTAGGCCTAACTTCTACTAGCTTGGGCTCGACTTGCTTACATATCTCCATAGCGTAGAGGCATCTTGGATGGAATCTACATCCGATTGGGGGATTGACGGGGCTAGGCGGCTCGCCAGGTAGCAGTATTCTTTTTCTCTTACTTTCGGGGTCAGGTACAGGTATCGCTGAGAAAAGAGCTTGCGTGTAGGGATGTAGAGGATTGTTAAATATCTCTTTGGTCTCAGCTAACTCAACTACTTTTCCTAAATACATCACCGCGATTCTATCACTGATTGCCTCTATTATCGAGAGGTCGTGACTGATGAATAGATACGTAAGATTCATTTTCTTCTGCATTTCTTTGAATAACTCGAGCAGTGAGGCCCTGACCGAGACGTCTACAGATGAGGTGGGCTCATCTAGAATAACAAAGCTTGGATTAGTTATGAGTGCTCTAGCTATTGCTATTCTCTGCTTCTGCCCTCCACTAAACTCATGTGGATACCTATACAAATGCTCCCTGCCAAGTCCAACCTTCTCTAGAATCTCTAACACTCTCGCCTCGGCTTCTGCGCCTTTACATATCCCTTGTACAATTAAGGGCTCGGCCACGATGTCCTTGACCAGCATTCTCGGATTCAGCGAAGTGGTGGGATTCTGATACACAATCTGCATGAATCTTCTCAGACTTCTAAGCTTAGCACCCTCGATCTTTGCAATTTCTAGTATGCCGTCATGGCTCTGAATTAGAGGGGTATCGGGGATTTTTCCCTCAGGGTCAAAGAATATCTGTCCGGCATCTGGTTTGTACAGCCTAATCAAGGTCTTGGCTAGAGTGGTCTTGCCGCAACCAGACTCGCCCACCAGGCCAAGCGTTTCCTCCTTCCTTACACTTATTGTGACTCTATCCACAGCCTTAACATCGCCGATCTTTCTGCCAAAGAGGCCACTCTTAACTGGAAAATACTTCACTAAGTCTTTCGTATAAATTATGTTAGTCATCACTCTCACCTTCGTAAAGTAGACATGCAACATAGTGGTCTTCTGATACCTTGACCAGTCTAGGCATAATCTCCTTACATTTATTCATCATGTAGGCGCATCTTGGATGAAACCTACAGCCACTCGGAGGATCAACCAGGTTAGGTACTGTTCCAGGAATTGATTTTAAGGGCGATCCAGGCCTAGGAATAGACTCGAGAAGACCCTTGGTGTAGGGATGAAGCGGGTTTCTAAACAATTCCTTTACAGGTGCGACTTCTACGACAGAACCAGCATACATTACAGCTACTCTGTCACTTATCTCTGCGACTACGCCCATGTCATGCGTTATGTAAATAATTGAGGAGCCAAATTTTTCCTTTAGTCGATTTATTAGATCAAGTATTTGCGCCTGAACGGTTACGTCTAAGTTGGTGGTAGGCTCATCAGCGATTAATAAGAGGGGTGAGCACGCTAGAGCGATAGCTATTACTATTCGTTGCTGCATACCGCCACTTAATTCATGTGGATATGCATCAATGACTCTCCCGGGGTCAGGTATCTCCATTAATTTAAGCAGCTCAACTATTTCTTGTCTTATGACTTGTCTCAATCTTCTTTTTGTGATGTCGCGGATAATTGGAATTTTCTGAATTATCTTTAATCTGACATCGGATGGATTGTTAAGCATTTCTTTATATGTCCACGTTTCAAGCCTTGTCCATAAGTCGTATTCGTTATCTTTCTCTTTCTTGATAACTTCGATTGACTTTTCAACCATTTCTCTAAGTCTATGGGCAAGAATAGCCTCGGTAATTTGTTCTCCAACCTTACAAACAGGGTCTAGTGCAGCATTTGGTTCTTGAAATATCATAGAAATTTCTTTTCCTCTTATTTGAAGAAGCTGATGCTCATTCATTCTTAGTATATCGATAACGGAGCTGTCTCTTTTTCTGAATAAAATATTGCCATCTTCAACTCTTCCAGGAGAAGGAGTTAATGCTAGTATTGTGAGCGCAGTTACTGACTTTCCACTACCGGTCTCACCCACTATTCCAAGCGTCTCGCCCTTTCTAATTTTCAGGGACGCTTTTTCTACAGCCTTAACTATTCCTTCATAGGTGTAGAATCTAACAGTCAGGTCATTGACTTTAAGTTGTTCTTCCAGGCTGAGTGGTTTATTGCTCATTTTTTTCTCACCTTCTTCTCAGCATAGGGTCTAGCACGTCTCTGAGCGCGTCTCCTAGGAGGTTCCATCCCATAACAAATAGGAATAGGAATACTCCTGGTATTGTGTAGACGTGCCAATAAGCGAATGGGTTTGCAGCTGTTCCAGTAATCCAGTTTCTAGAAAGTGATATGAGTTGTCCCCAGTCTGCGTATCCTTCGGGAGGACCTAGGCCTAAGAAGCTTAAAGCAGCCGCGACCAATATTATTGAGCCAATGTCGAGTGATGCATAGACTAATAGTGGAAATATCGCGTTTGGTAAGATATGCCTGATGATTATTCTGAGATTTGAGCAGCCTATTGTTTTGGCTGCTTCAACGAAGTCTTCTGCAGATATTCTTAGGAACTCGCCTCTGACTAGTCGCGCGTATCCAGGCCAGCCAACGAGGATTAATGCAAGAGTTATGCTATCAAGACCGGGGCCAAAGGCTACGACCAAAGCCATTGCTAATATCAGGGATGGAAATGCAAGTATTATGTCTGTCAGCCTCATTAGTACTTCGTCTATGACGCCCTTATAGTAGCCGGCTAGGCTCCCCACAGCTATTCCAATAAATGCGCTCATTGCAACTACTAATACGCCTATCCTGTAGGCAGCCCTAGTTCCCCAAATTATTCCATAGTACAAGTCATACTGTCCTTGGGTAGTGCCGAATGCATGTTCTGGGCTTGGTGGCTGGGGCTCAGGAAAATAGCCAGCTCTAGGAATGATGTAGGGGTCCCTTCCAGGAGGTGGTGGGGCTAAAATGTGGGCAAATATAGCGATAACAGCGAAAGAAATCACTATTGCTAAACCAACTAGGGATAATGGATTCTCTCTTATCCTATTAAGAATAAATTTGGTCTCTTTTAAGCGCGGACTTTCTTCAATCTTTATCCATCGAATCACTTATAGTCACCCCAGTCTTATCCTTGGGTCTATGTAAGCGTAGAGTATATCCACGATTAGGTTGGCGAGTATGAATAATATGCCTGCAAAGAGAGCAAATCCTAGTACTGCTGGAATATCAAGTTGTGTCGCGGCATGTGCTGCAAAGTAACCTACACCTTTAAACTCAAACACGGTCTCTGTGATAACTACGCCTGAAAGCATTCCAGCAGCTAAGAGTCCAGAGAGAGTTATTACTGGGATTAATGCATTTCTTGTGGCGTGTCTATCTATCACGGTTTTCTCGTCTAGTCCCCTTGCTCTCGCCGCCGTGATGTACATTTTATTGAGCTGTTCCAGCATGCTTGACCTCATAACCCTCATTATTAATGCTACATTAATCGTCGTGAGAGTAATGACAGGCAAGACTAGATGATATATCGCATCTAGGAAGACTGAAAAGTTAAGATTGATGAGTGCATCAATCGTGTATAGTCCAGTGTAGAGTTTGAACTCTCCAGACCTCACGAGCGCCTCAGCCCACTCGCTGAGCCTTCCAGGTGGAAAAACTCCCATGCCACCGTAAAAAATAGCTAATAGGACTATTCCAAGCCAGAAAGATGGAAGTGACCATCCAATGATTGCTACAACTCTGCTTGCATGATCTATTACTGTATTTCGTTTAATGGCTGAAAGCTTGCCAAGATAGATTCCAAATAGTATTATGAGTGGTGTTGAGTAAATTGCAAGTTCAGCCGTAGCTGGGAAACGCGTTACTAAGGCATCTAATACCTTCATGTGTAGTGATTGAGACCATCCAAGGTTTCCCTGAATTACTTGTGTTATCCAATTAAAGTACTGAATATAGACAGGCCTATCTAGACCATATTTAGCTATTATTTCTTTAACGAATCGTGCCTGTCTTGGTTCCGTAATGTAGAGGGCGGCACGCTCTATAGGGTCAAACAACTGAGTTATAGCAAATACTAAAACGGTCATACCAATCAAAGTGGGAACTAAAAGAATTAGTCTCCGAGCAATGTATGTTCTTAGGTTAGAGCTCATTATTTTCTTAACAATTGGCTAAGGCATTATTTAAGTATAGGAATAAAAAATAAAAAAGAGTTAAATATTGTGGATGGGTTTACGTGTATCCTTTAGATAGGTCGTAGAAATAGATTCCTGGATGAATCGGGTTATAGTACCATCCTTGAACCCAGTCTCTCTCCCAGTGGCGTCCGAGGTTCTGAACAAGGGCAAAGCTAGGAACATCCTCGTAATAGAGACGCTGCAACTCATAGTATATCTCCTTTCTCTTTGCGGGGTCGGTTTCAGATATTCCTCTCTCTATTAGTTCATCGACATGTGGATTGCTGTATCCTTGCCAAGCTGAGAACGCGCCATGAGAATGCATAAACGGATGAACAAAGTTGTGCGGGTCAGGATAATCTGCTAACCAGCCTATAATGAATAATGGCAGCTGGCCTCGAACCATTGCCCTCAGATAAGTCGGCCACTCTACTCCTCTTATGTAGATCTTGAATTTCGGATTTAGTTTTTCAATGTTTTCCTTCAGAATCTCGGCAGCGGTCTTTCTCGGAACGTTCCCAACATTGTAAAGTATCTCTAAGTAAAATCCCTTCTCCCATACCTCACCGTTATATGCCTTTTTGAAGTACTCCTCGGCCTTGGCTAAGTCAAATTTATACATCGGTTGGTCGGGATTATAGAAAGGCAACCCCTCAGGTATTGGACCGGGGACCTGCTTTGCCTCACCCAACCAAGCCTGCTCAATGAAGGTATTCCAGTCAAAAGCATACGCAAATGCCTTCCTTACGTTAATGTCGGCGAAGAAGTCAGGCGGTATTCCCTTCCCATCTAGTTTCCCACTCCCTATGTACGGACTATTAGGATCGATGCTCAGCGTGAAGAATACTGCGTCCAGCGCTAAAACTGGTAGGTCCTTAATGACTCTAATTCCCTCAGCTCCTTCAAGCTCCTTGATATTAGCCCTAGGTACATAAACAATATCAGCATCGCCTTGGAGAAACATTAGTTTTCTTGTCGACCACTCATCAACCTTCTTAATTACAGCTCTCGCTATCTTCGCGGGCCCCCTCCAATAATCATCAAATCTGACTAATGAAACTTCCTTGCCGTGTTCCCACCTCTCTAATTTGAACGGCCCTGATCCACAGTCAACCTCCTGAAGTTCAGGAGTTTCAGGATTATTATAATCCTGCCAATCCTCTTCTGTTCCAGGCCATGCACCATTCTGAATGGCGCATTCCTTATCCACTATGCTTGCCCACGTCTGGCTAAGTATTTGGAAGAATGTCGTTATTGGGTAAGGTCTCGCTAAGTGGAATACAACGTTGTTTCCCTCAACCTCTACTGCTCTGTCTATCTGCTCAAAAGTAACTATTATCTCGCCTGTCTCTGGGTCACGCGTACTCTCAACACCAAGCAGTGGTTCAAGAAGCATCCAGACAGGTCCACCGTCCCTATCCTGCACCATTGCCCTCTCAAAAGAGTACTCAACGTCTTCAGGCGTTATCTCTCCACCCGCATGCGTCTTTATGCCCTTCCTAATCGGGAAAATAATGGTCATACCATCATCCTTAATTAATCCGTTCTCGACTGTAGGTACTTTCTCAGCTATCATCGGAATAAACTCATCAACCTTTTCTCTGTTAAAGAATATGAGCGTCTCATAGATGTTAAAGATCACCTCACCACTCGCGGTATCGTATGCCCACGCAGGATCTAACGTCTCAGGCTCACCAATAGTAGCCTCTATGATTGTGTCTGGATTTTTAATAGGTGGTCTCACAGGAGTAGTTATCGGCGTTGTAGGCGGGGCTGTTGTAGTAATTATAGTAGTTATCACAGTTGTCGTTGTTGGTTGCGCAGTAAGCGAGATATAGACTCCTACACTAATGCCGATGGCGGCAATCAAGATCGCAACAATTAGAATCGCTGCAACTTTACTTACAGCCTTTATTTTTTTCAAGTACATCTTACACAGAAACAATTACACCCTAATAAATATTTTTACGACAAACTCATAACGCTCCCTCTCACAATAAAGAACAAGCTCATAAATAATAAAAATTTTAATCAACTTTATTATTAATTATGGAGTTATTTACGATCTAGACTTTTTCTAACGTTGAGTTATTCGCAGAGATATAGATTGTATGTTCGCGGTGGCAACATATAATGTTTTAGACGGAGATTATGCCTAATGAAGCTCTGCTTCTCTTCTATCGGCCTACATAGTTAATGCTGAGGAAGACGTTAAGATGGTTTGAGGAAATGGCTTATTTGTTCCACAACACTATTAAAGACTACAAATTTAAGAAACATTAATGCGTTTTGGAGCAAGAACACTACATTATTTATAGATCTACTGTAGCGGCATTGGCCTATGAGTTTAAGTTAAATAGGCTCTGCTTTAATGCATTTTAGAGTCGAATAATGGCTTGACTCGAGCGTTTTTTGATTAGCTTTGCGTCTCCTAACTATGCATGGAAAAACCAATTAATTAGTACATTCATGTTATTAATAGTCCTTGGTGTGTCACAGGAATTATACATTCCGGACGAGTTAGCCCTAAACTCTCGACTAGTAGAGAGATTGATAGAGGAGGGCAGGATAAGGAATAAGGTAATCATTCATAAGTATCTTCTTAGAGATCTTGAGGATAAGCTTGCGAATGGTGACGATGCTGGAATAAATGCGCTTATATCTCTGAGGACGATTTGTGAAAAGGTAGGCGTCAAGCTAGAGTTTACTGGTAGGGATGACTACGAGGGAGATGTCAGGAGCGCGCTAAGGGAGCTTGCTTCGTCGTTGGGGGGAACGATTGTGACGTCTGACCCCATTATGGCGAAGGTATGCGAGGCGATGGGGATAAGCGTATTGTATGCTGCTCCTAGGGGATTGATAGAGATTGATAGGTTGTTTGTGGATGGTGTGATGTCGTTGCATTTGAAGGAGGGTGTTAATCCACGGGTTAAGAGGGGCGGGCCTGGGAACTGGTATTTTGAGGAGATATCTAGCATGCCGATGAGTCGGGAAAAACTAGAGTTGATAATAGCTCAGCTGATGGAGCAGGTGTATGCTGAGTATGGTAGAGAATCTTTTCTTGAAGTTAATAAGCGTGGTGCAACAATACTTCAGCTTCGTGATTATAGGGTTGTGATTACTAGGCCGCCGTTCAGTGATGGTCTCGAGGTCACGATAGTTAAGCCAATAGTGCGTAAGAGTCTTGTAGATTATAAATTGCCTGAAGAATTGCTCAATAGGCTCGTGGAGAGGGCTGAGGGAATTCTGATTGCTGGTCCGCCTGGAATGGGTAAGTCTACTTTTGCGCAGGCGCTTGCTGAGTATTATAGGGATCTTAGGAGGGTGGTTAAGACTATTGAGAGTCCGCGGGATTTGCAGCTTCCTTCGGATGTTACTCAGTATTCTAAGAGTGCGTCTAAGGAGGGTGAGCTTTATGATGTATTGTTGTTGAGTAGGCCGGATTATACCGTGTTTGATGAGATGAGGGGTCCTGAGGACTTTGAGATCTTTATTGATCTTCGTCTCGCGGGGATAGGGATGGTTGGTGTGATTCATGCGACGACTCCGATAGATGCCATTCAGCGTGTTGCTAATAGGGTCGAGATTGGTGTTTTGCCGTCTATTATTGATACTGTGATTTTTATGGATCGGGGTGAGGTCTCGAAGATTTATGTCTTGGAGATGGTTGTTAAGGTGCCTATGGGGCTCAAGAAGGCCGACCTGTCTAGGCCGACTGTTCTGGTTAGGAACTTTCTGAGCGGCGAGGTGGAGTATGAGTTGTATGTTTTTGGTGAGCGGACCTTTATTGTGCCTGTTGAGAGGAGTGAGCATCCCGAGGAGGGCAGAATTAGTAACTTGGTTTCGAGTATCTTGGGAAGGTATGTTCGTGGATATGAGCTCAGGCTGGAGGACGGTGTTCTGAGGCTTAGGATTCCTCAAGAATACATGAAGGTCTATGTCAAGAGGTGTCAGCGGAAGCTTTATCGTCTCTGCAGGGAGCTGAATATAGGTCTGCAAGTGACGAGTAAGGCGGATTAGTTCTTCTACGGGCCCGGTGGGACTTGAACCCACGATCTGCGGCTTAGGAGGCCGCCGCCTTATCCATACTAGGCCACGGGCCCGTGAGGTTTTTCTAGTATTTTTTATTACTGGTGGATATTTAAGTTGTTGTTTATTTATTTTTCTGGTGTTGTTCAGACTTAAATCATGGTTTGTTGGTTTGGTTTTGGGTGGATTTGCTGTTTGGCTGCTCCTCGGGTTGGGGTTGTTTTGAGGATTGTGGTTAAGGCTCTCGGCGTCCTTGGACTTGTGCTGTCTTTGAGGCTCTTGTTTGATTTTGTTAGTGTTGAGTTTGGTTTTGCTTCTGTTTTTCCCGCTGTTGGTTTCTTTGTTTTGGTGTTGCTCTTGGTTGCGAGTGTTTTGGCGCTGTTGAGCTGATTGTTGGGTAGTTGTTTTATGAAGCGTCTTTTTCTTCGATGTATTGGTTGTGGCGCTGAGTATAGTGGAGATGTTGTTATCTACAGGTGTCCGAGATGTGGTGACCTTCTGGACGTGGTAGTTGATGTTGATGAGGTTTTTTGTCGCGAGTCTTTGAAGGGTAGGGTTGAGAGTATCTGGAGGTATGCCGAGCTTCTTCCTGATTTTGGAGATGGTGTTGTGACGCTGGGTGAGGGCTTTACTCCTCTCGTAAAGTGTGAGAAGCTTGCGAGAATTGTCGGGGTTAGAGAGTTGTTCCTCAAGTTGGAGGGCCTCAACCCGACTGGAAGCTTTAAGGACAGGGGGATGAGTGTCGGCGTCTCGATGGCTTTGAGGATTGGTGCTCGTAGTGTTATTTGCGCGTCTACTGGTAATACTTCTGCGTCTCTCGCTGCGTATTCTGCTAGGGCTGGCCTTGAGTGTATTGTGTTGATTCCAGAGGGGAAGGTTGCGGTTGGTAAGCTTTTCCAGGCAAGGATTCATGGCGCGAAGGTTTATCAAGTTAGGGGGAACTTCGATGAGGCGTTGAGCATCGCTATTGAGAGGTCGTCTGAGACTGGTGCATATCTCTTGAACTCTGTCAATCCTTGGAGAATTGAGGGTCAGAAGACTGTTTCCTTCGAGGTCTGGGAGCAGCTCGGCAGGACCGATATCAACGTCGTCGTGCCTGTCGGTAACTCTGGTAATATCTCCGCGATCTGTAAGGGCTTTAAGGAGCTCGAGATGTATGGCGTGATTGATGACGTGCCTAGGCTTATTGGTGTTCAGGCTAGTGGTGCCGCGCCTATTGCCGAGATGGTTAGGAGCGGCGCGTCTAGTATTAGGTTTTGGGATAGCCCTGAGACGATTGCTACTGCGATTAGGATTGGAAAGCCTGTCAATTGGAAGAAGGGAATTAGAGCTATTAGGGAGTCCGGTGGAACGGCTGTCAGCGTATCCGATGAGGAGATTCTTGAGGCTCTTAGACTCTTGGCTACTGTTGAGGGCGTTGCGTGCGAGCTGGCTGGCGCCTCGACGATTGCCGGTCTTAGGAGGCTTGTCGATGAGGGCGTGATTGGTGGAGACGAGACTGCTGTATGCATTCTTACCGGGAATGTGTTGAAGGACCCGTCTGAACAGCTCGTGGCCTGGAATGTACCAACCGTGATTGAAGCGGAGGGCGTTAAATCTATTTAGGATGGGTCGCGGCTTTATCTGATTAGTGGGCCGGTAGATCAGTGGTAGATCGCCCGCCTTGCACGCGGGAGGCCGCGGGTTCGAATCCCGCCCGGTCCATGTATGGTTTTAATTGTGTTAAGTGCTGTGATTTTTTTTTGAAAATTGCTTAACATTTTTTGGTGTTTTTGACATGTCTCTGAGTAGTGTGTATCGTTGCTTTCTATTGTTGTCTAGTGGTTTATGTATTCTATGCATTCATCTCTATTGTATAATAGGGTTTAGGATGTTTAAATAGTGTGTGAGATAATTAATTATATAATTGATAAGTTAGTATTTTTTTAAGATTATGAGTTTCGTGGTCAATGAGTTTTTGTTTATGTGTGAGCCGTGTCTTCTATTCTTCTTGCTTTTTCTTCTATGACTTCGCGGTATGTGTTGTATATTCTACTGGTTATTCTATACACCATGTAAATAATTATGATGGAGATTAGTGGTACTGTTAGTTTGATGATGTATGGACCAATTACTGGGAGGTCTAAAAAATACCAGGAATAGCACCAGAAGACTGCGGCGAATATTAGGTATGAGAGGTCTTTTATGATGCTTCTTATCAAATAGGTAGTGATTCTGAGCTTCTCGACTAGTCTAAACGAGATAAACTCTACTATTACGCCAGTAGCAATAAGTATCTTTGAGCCGAAATATACAATAGAGACCGCCTCGATTATAGGTATGAGAAGAGCCACGCTTAGCTCTATCGGTCTCTGAATAATTATTATGTCTGAGAACGGTGGAAGTAACAGCCGCGTGACTAGGAAAGTAAATAATAGTCTTAATCCATTCTGGAATATATTATTAGTTGCGATTCTTATGCCTGCGCCTGGCGGAATATAGGGCCAGATCTTCCAAGTTCTCTTAATATGAAATAAAGCGCGTCTTTCTTTAGATGTGAGCAATAATAGGCCGCATCCTGCAATGATGTATATCAAAGGTGCGAAGGCTATGTAGTATATTGAGAAGAATGGATATCCCGCTATTGAACATATAGCGATAATGAAGAGTCTAACGTCTCTAGTTGCTGGAATTCTTCTTAGAGCATTGATGTCGATTTTGCTTGTCTTCAAGATTTGGGTTGCGTAATTGACTAGTATGACGTTGGCAGCTGCTAGGATTGATAGTACCATCTCTGTTATTCCTAGGGGCCAGACTGATATGGCGATTCCCATCACTATGAAGACGTCGGCAACTCTATCTAGCAGTAAGTCAAAGACTTCTCCCCTTATGCTTTGTTTATCAAATAGTCTCGCTACCTCTCCGTCTATTCCATCTACTATGGAGGAGAGCTGTATTACTAATCCTCCAATTACTAGGTGCCCTAGCATTATGAACAACGAACCGAGAATGGCGATTAAGAATCCAAAAATGGATATTAGGTCTGGATTGATGAATATCCCCGCTCGATACAGAGCAATCGATAATCGAGTTGATATCTGTCTATTGATGTATCTGCTGACGATGCCGTCATTGGCCTTTGTGATGTCTCTTCTAATTATTTCCCAGTAAATTTCCCTTGCCTTCTCAAGGTCCTCAAGAGTATCAATGTCCTGCCAGAGTAGGCCAGTTACGTCGACAAACTCCACGTCATTATTCTCGACCGCTAGGTTCAATGCGTCCTTAATCGAGCAGTTTTTCCCAAACTTTTTAACTGCATTCTCAAAGTAAGAAATGGCTCTTTCTCCGCAGTATATGAGCCCAGTATCTATTCCATATACAGGTAATAGGTCCTTATCAGTCTTTACAATTCTCTCACCATCCAAGAATATCTTAAGGCCCTCCTCAGCTGCTTTCCTCGATGGCTCCCTGTCTAAGCAGAGAACAAACGCCTTATCAGTCTTCTCCGCCTTCTCAACGACTCGCCTAAGCATCTCAAGCTCAAATATATGGTCAGACATCACTAGTAGGAAGCTGCCATTCACTGTTTTTCCACCCATAAAGGCACTGTAAAGATTTCCGAACTCTTCCTCAGAGTCAAGCTTTACTAGTTTGACTTCGCCATCAAGATTATCGAAGAATCGACTCGCATCCATCCTAATCACTATCGTTATGTCCCCGAGACCGATTTTCCTGAGCTGCCTTATCACAAACTTTATGACTGGTAAACCAGACTCCAATTCCATGAGTGATTTAGGAGTAATGAATGAATGAGGAGCCATACGGGTAGCTTTCCCAGCAGCGATGACAATAACATGAACCATCTAATATTCAAAAATTACTAGACTTGCCGTTTTATAATTGTTTTTAGCTTAAAATCCAGCTCTACTCTTTTCCCGAAGATTTCTATAAATATTAGAGCTGACATTTTACGAATGAGTGGTTTGTCTTGACTGTTCTTATTACGGGTGCGGCTGGATTCTTCGGTTCATGGATTATTCGTGAATTGCTAGACATGGGTGAACGAGTAGTCCTGCTCGACATTAAGAAGGATTATTCCAGGATAGACGAGGTCGTCCCCGAGGCTAGGTCCCTCCCATTCATCGAGGGCGATATTACTGCCGAGGGAGTGGTCGAGAACGCGATAGAGAAGCACGGCGTCGATAGGATAATCCACCTAGCTGCTCTCCAGATACCTGCATGTCGAAAAGACCCCATAACCGGAGCAATGATAAACGTCATAGGCACACTCAGAGTCTTCGAGGCCGCCAAGAAGCATAAAGACAAGATACGAATCGTTGTCTACGCGAGCTCAATCGCCGCACTCAGCCCTCCTGAACACTACAAGGTCAAGCCAATACCCGAAGACGTTCCACTAAGACCAGTAACACACTACGGCGCCTTCAAGGTATGCAACGAGCTGTGCGCAAACGTATACTGGCACGAGGAAGGCATACCAAGCGCCACGTTCAGGCCATACGTAGTCTACGGCTTCGGAAGAGACGTTGGAGCGACCGCGGACATCACACGCGCAGTAAAGGCAGCGGTAGCTGACGTTCCATTCAGGATAAAGTTCGGAGGCGTGGTAGACATACAGTACATCAGGGACATCGCTTACCTCTTCATAACGGCGGCCATGAGGGAGCTAAAGGGCGCAAGGGTCTACAACGTCAGGGGAGCAATCATGCACGTGGCAGACATCATCAGGCTAATAGAGGAGCTCTTCCCAAACATTAGGGGAAAACTGTCATATGACCCGACGCCGCTCGCGCTTGCGACGGACCTAGATGACTCGGCAGCTGAGAGAGACCTCGGGCCTCTGAGAAAGACTGACCCAAGAGACGGGTTCCTCGAGACTGCTAGCTTCTTTGAAAAACTAAAGAGAGAGGGTAGGCTCGACGTCTCAGACCTGAAGTGAATAACCATGCATGGTTTATTACTTGGAAGGTGATTTATGATTCATGAGCAGTGATTATCTTCTCTGGGGCGATGACCCGTTACTGATGATTCCCGGACCCAGCGAGCTACATCCAAGAATAAGACAGGTGCTTGGCGGAAGATTCTACCCGCACTATGGAGCGGAGTGGGGAAAAATATACAACGAGACGACAGAGCTGGCTAAGAAGATATTCAGGACTAGCTCAGAGGTAATCATACTTGCAACGCCAGGCAGTGTCGCGGTCGAGATGGGTATAGTCAACTTGGCAAATCCCGGAGAAAAGGTAGTTACGATTGATAATGGATTCTTCGGCAACAGGCTGACTGAGCTCGCGGAGCACTGCGGAAGGAAGCCGATACCGGTAAAGGCAGAGATGGGTGATGTAGTCTCGCCGGAACAGCTAAAGACAGTCCTCGACAACAATAAGGACGTCAGGGCGCTCCTAGTCGTTCAGAACGAGTCGTCGACCGGTATCTTCAACCCCATACCCGAATACATGAAGATTGCTAAGAAGTATGGACTCTTAACGCTGGTAGATGCGATATCATCATTTGGAGGTGCAGAGATGGACGTAGACGGCTGGGGAATAGACTTCTGCATAGGATACGCCAATAAGTGTCTGAACAGCATCATGAGTGCAGTGCCAGTCGCGGTGAGCAGCGAGGCATGGAGCAGAGTCGAGAAGGGCATAGTCAATCCAGGCACATGGTTCACGAACCTGAAGGTCTGGCGCCACTATATAGAGCACTGGAGCGAGATGGGGCATCCATTCCCAACGACGATAAACACATACTCAATAGTCGCGCTCAGAGAGGCCATCAAGGTAGCACTTGAAGAAGGGCTCGAGAAGAGATACGAGAGGCATAGAAGGGCAGCAGCAGCGACGAGGGCGGCACTAAGGCAGCTCGGACTACCGCCCCTCGCAAGAGATGAGAAGTATGCCTCACCAACACTTACAGCCGCCAGAATGCCTCCACAACTAGACGGACGAGCAAAAGAACTGATGAGCCGCCTATTGTCGAATCATCGAATAATGATAGGCGGAGGGCTCGGGCCACTTAGTGGAAGAATGATTAGGGTTGCACATATGGGTACGACCGCATCCGCGAAGTACCTACTACCAACAATAATGGCGATAGGCGCAGTGTTACGCGAGCTTGGATACGTCGCGGAGGGGGCAGAGGTCGCCGCACAGGTCTTCACCAATCTGCTCCAGAAGGAATAGATAAATAAATCAAAAATCTTAATTTATTTGATTGATTATGAGTTTAAGTCCACCAATTATTGATCTTCATGAGGATATCTCGTTGTACTACTTTCTCGGAGGATATGGACTGAAGTTTAAGGCCGAGGACTTCGGAGTAGACTTGCCGGGCAGGCATGGAGACATTCCGAAGTTTAGGAGAGCAAACGCCAAGATAATCTTCTCATCGATTGCGCATATTATTCCATCCCTGAATGCCTACAGGCTTGGGCAGCAGACTTCTGGCTACGGCGTAAAGGTAGGAGCGATGAGGATTCGCTCGCCAACACTAATAACGCTTGAACACATAAAGACGTATTACAACCTACTCGCCTCGTACAGAGACGCGTTGGCCCTCATGTCTAGGAGGAGCGACGTCGAGAATGTTTTCAAGGACGATAGGACATTCTTCCTCATAGCTATTGAGGGCTCAGAGCCGCTAGAGGACATCGAGGACATGGACCTCTTCTACATGCTCGGTGTCAGGTCGCTCCAAATTACTTGGAACTTCGACAACAAGTTTGCCGCCTCCTGCATGTCTAAGCGTGACTATGGATTGACAGGCGACGGCGAGGAACTAGTAAAGCGATGTAACGAGCTTGGAGTAATAATTGATCTTGCTCATGCGAGTAGAAGGACGACTCTCGATGCGCTAAGCGCCTCTAAGCTTCCAGCAATCGTTAGCCACGCAAACATTGCTTCTGTGCATAAGCATGTAAGAAATCTGGATGATGAGGAGCTGGAGGCTCTTAGTAGAAATGGCGGCGTAGTTGGAATAACTCTTATCGAGCCCACGATTGGAAAGGTGGCGGATGTCAAGAGCCTTGCCGACCATGTCCAGTATGTCTATCAGAGGTTTGGCAGCGAGAACTTGGCGATAGGCACAGACTTCTTCGGAATAATGCATGTAGAGGAGCCGAGAGGCCTAGAAGACATAACCAAGTTTGGTAATCTATGGGCGGAGCTAATCAATAGGGGGTTATCTGAAGGCGACGTGGAAAAAATCGCCTTTAGAAACGCACTTAGGGTCATCGAGGCAAATGCCTCAAGATGGGTTGAGAAGCCATTCTGACTATTACTCAGCAAATGTTAAAATCATGGGTCTAAGTGTATGAGTCATGTCCTCGATTAGTATAGATGAGGCATTAAGCCTCTCAGAGAGGCTTAAGAGGCTCTATACTCCTGCAGTATCAGACATTCTTGACGAGATGGGATACAGCGACCAAGTAATGGACCCATCGATTAGGCCAATATATCCAGACATAAAGATGGCCGGGCCAGCTTTTACACTCACGATTTCAACATTCGCCTCGTTTAAAAGAGTGGAACACGACGTTGAGAAGATGGCCAGGTTCTTCAAGGCGATGTATAATGGATGCATAGTAGTGGTGGCAACGCACGGAACCACGCATGCCGCGTCCTGGGGCGAACTCATGTCGAATGCGGCGAGGCATAGAGGGGCTGTCGGATGCGTAAGTGATGGCGCCGTAAGAGATGTGCCTAAGATATGGGATATAAAGCCTCCATTTCAAGTATTTGCAAAGGGATTCACTCCTGCTGACTCTAAGGGCAGGGTATACTTTGATGAGTATGAGGTTCCTACGGTATGTGGAGGTGTAAAAGTCTCGCCAGGCGACTTCATCTTCGGAGACTTTGATGGAGTAGTCGTTATTCCTAAAACGATTGTGCATGAAGTAGTGAAGCGTGCTGAGGATAAAGTGGAGCGCGAGTCTGGCTTTAGAGCGGCGATAAGAAGAGGAGTGGAATTCTTAACGGCATATCAGACATACAAAGTTCTATAATCTTATCTTTTATCTAATTAGTTGGACGTGTCTTACTCCTCCAATCGTTGTGCTTGCTTCCTCTGGGATGAGGCCTGCCGTGATTGCTGCCTGTACGACCTCGTCGCCTAAGAGGTTTATTATTGTTGCTGACTCTATTAGTTTTTCTATCTGTTCCCAGCTAGCCATCCTGCCCATGTAGAAGTCCTCTGACACTCTGGCCTCGAACTTCTCGCTTATCCTTAATTTTTTTCCCAGCAGTCCCCTGTCACAGGCTGCGACGATTACCTCTCCTGTTACTGAGTGATGCACCTTTACCCAGAATGGACTGTCTTCATTAGTCATTTAGGTAATATAATGTTTAGGTATGATTTAACAATTATGCATCGTTTGGCCGTCTAAGCCATGACTTTAGAAAGGCATAAAAGAACCTTCTGCGTAGTATTACTCGTGGGTAAAAGAAAGATTATTGCTGAGCCAAAGGAGCTTGAAGAGATGCCCGAGCCTGGGCCGGGCGATGTCTACGGCATAGTGTCAAAAATGGTCGGGTACGACAAGTTAATCGTTGATTGTGCAGATGGTAAGCAGAGGCTATGCAGGATTAGAGGACAGCTAAAGCGGAGAATATGGATAAAGGAGGGAGACCTCGTACTAGTGAGTCCGTGGGACTTCCAGAGCGATAGCAGGGGAGACGTCTGGTGGCGCTTCACGAAGAATCAAGCAATCGAGCTAATCCAGCGCGGCGTAATCCCCGACTTCCTGCGCGCAAGGATCGAGAAGGCCTGAATTAATGTTTTTGTGTTTAATAATTATCCATAAATAAGCGGCAGACATATTCCTGAAGTAGTAGATGAATTTATGAAAAATGAGCCTGAATGGCTGATTAATCTTCGCGACCTTGGAATGAAGGCTTCAAGAGAACTGCCATACGAGAAGAATCCATTATACATCAAGCATTTTGAGAAGCTTGGCGTAGATCCTGAATGGATATTTGAGAATTCAGAGCCACGTCTCGACGCATCTATTCCTAAAGAATACGCAGACCTCTTATCAATCATGGATGAACCAGTAGTTATCCACGTCGACGCCGCACCAGTCTGGATATATGTCCCGCATAGACTCTCCGAGAAGGGCCTAACAATAATGAAGCTAGAAGAAGCGCTGAGTAGGAATTCACAGCTCGTTAAGAAAGCACTAACGGAGGGACCATTAAGACCAAGCGAGGAAAAACTCCTCGGACTAATAACCGCATCCCTGAACAGTGGCGTATTGATACATGCACCGAGAACTCTCGACGAGCAGGTAAACCTGAGAAGCATATGGCTAATCAGTGGGGGAGGACCAATAACCTCTGCGGCGACGATTATCCATGCAGACCAGGCAGCGAGGATATCCATAATCGAGGAATATCACTCCTACAGAGAGGATGGCCCAGGATTTCTAGGCCACCAAATACATGTATATGCAGGTGCAGAGTCACAGATTAAGCATGTCTCAATTAACGATGCATCGACGAATCATGAATTAATAATCTATAAGCGCGCAATCATGGATGATTATGCCTCACATAGATGGGTAGGAGCAACAATCGGCGGAGCAATAACGCATGTAAAGATTGACAACTACCTACAAGGCAGGGATGTAAGGACCGACACATTGGAGGCATCAATCATGTCAAAGGGACAGAGACTCGACATGACGATTAATCTTCATCATAGGTCAGAATCAACGAACGGGAGAGCCATAGCGAAGAGCATCGGGATGCATGACTCAAGGACCATACTCAAAGGAATCATCAGTATTGAGAGAGAAGCGAAAAACTCCAATGCATACCTAGCTGAGCATGCATTACTCCTCAGCAATGAAGCAAGGGCAGAAGCAATACCGGCACTCGAGATTAAGTGCAGCGAGGTTAGAGCAACCCACTCCGCAAGTGTTTCTCAGATAGACCAGGAACAGGTCTGGTACCTCATGACTAGGGGCATACCTAGAGAAGACGCGGTAAAGATAATAGCCCTCGGATTCTTCGAGCCGCTTGTCAGGGAGATTGATATCAGCGAGGTGAGATGGAACGTGAGGTATCTTTTGGAGAAGAAGTGGCAGGAAGTCTCTATGGGACAGCTTGTGCCAGAGTCAATAATAGACCTCTACGTTGAGCCTGAAGATGTTGGTAAGACTCCAGAGGACATATTCGGCAAACACTACAAATACCTGAGGCGGAGAAGGGAATAGGACTATAGGAAGCCGAAGATTTTGCCGACGAGAATTATGAGGAGGACAACAACCCCGATGGCTACTCCGCTTATGTTGATGTTGCTGCTACCGCTCTGAATGCTCCTGAAGACCTCGACGAACTTGACAAACGCAGTCGCAGTCGCGTAGTTAAGCCCATCAATAACCTTCTCCTCAACGTATCTTCTAACCTTTCTGCCGAGCGCCTGAAGCCCATCAACGAAGACGAGGACGAAGAAATTATCAATGTAGTACCTATTGACGAGTACTCTATGAATGGTTGAGAGTACTGGCCCGGTCCTCATGGACTCGGTCGGAATTCTCCTCGAGATGAAGAAGAGGTATGAGACCACGAGACCAACGCTCAATATGATGCCCGACAATAGGTAGGTCAGCGGAGAGACTGATAGATGTTCATGAATACCCATATACTCTAGTAGTCCCTCCTCGACCGGCGGTAGACCAATAATCACTGAGAGCCCAGCGAGAACCATGAGTGGAAGCGTCATAACCAGCGGCGACTCATGGAGATGTTTATGCGATTCTGAACTTCTCGGCTCGCCGAGAAATACCATCGAGAGCCACCTAAAACTGTAGATCACTGTTAGGACAGAGGCTAGCGCGACAAGCGTGAGGGCAGTGATGTTTCCAGACTCGAGCAGCGAGTTGAGGATGAAGTCCTTGCTGAAGAACCCGCTGAATGGCGGTATTCCTGAGAGGCTCAGGACGCCTACGAGCGATGTATAGAACGTGACAGGCATGTAACGCTTAAGCCCACCCATCTCATCCATATTGTTGGTCGCAACTACATGTATGACTGAGCCTGCCGCGAGGAAGAGCAGCGCCTTAAAGGCAGAGTGGCTAAGCACGTGGAAGACTCCGCCGAACCATCCAGCGGCAGTGCCGATGCCGAGAGAAGCGAACATGAGGGCGAGCTGACTAATAGTGGAGTACGCAATTACTCTCTTGATGTCATTCATAACTAGGCCCATCGTCGCTGAGAATATTGCGGTGAATGCTCCAATCATGATGATTGTGCCGTACCAGTCTGATAATTGCTGGGCCGTGAAGTGCTCGAAAGGTACCAGACTCATGCTGAACCTAGCGACTAGGTACACACCTGCCTTAACCATTGTCGCGGCGTGTATCAAGGCGCTGACAGGCGTCGGGCCCTCCATCGCGTCTGGAAGCCAGACATGGAGCGGGAACTGGGCAGATTTTCCCATCGCTCCGCCGAAGGCTAACAGGAGGGCGAGCAGTAGGACTTGATAGAACTCCCCGCCAGACGTGGCTGTCTCCATGATTGCGTGCCGCAGCCCAAGAATATTCAGCGTGCCGAAGCTAGAGTAGAGTAATAGTATTGCGGTGAGGAGCATTACGTCGCCAATCCTAGTAGTGATGAATGCCTTTATCCCCGCTAGTCTCGCCTCGTGTCTGTTGTAGTAGAAGCCTATCAGGGCGTAGCTGCAGACCCCGACTATCTCCCAGCCGATGTATAGTCCGAGCAGGTTGTCTGAGAGAACTAGCAACGTCATTCCGCCTATGAAGAGCGTCATGAAGAAGTAGTAGCGTGGAAGGCCGTCCTCATGCGCCATGTAGCCCACTGAGTAGAGAAGTATCAATGAGCCGATTCCAGTCGCTATGCAGGCCATCATGACTGAGAGCGGGTCGATAAGTACTCCGAACTCTACTGCTCCACCACCCGGCAGGGGAATCCAGCTTACACTATTATCGATAACTGCACCGCCCCACGCGTCTGGAATCATTGATATGGCGAAGACAGCGGACAGGAAGCCCAGCGTTACCGCGTAGATCTCGCCTATCCTTTTGCCGGCCCTAAAGAAGAAAGGCACAAAGACCGAGCCAATTATTGGTAGGAGCCAAGAAGCCCAATCAGCATAAGGTAACATCTACGCCACCGCGCTTCAGCATTTCAATAAAGCTAATCAATATATAAAATGTTGCTCCGAGTATTAATGGAATATTTTTTATTTAGCGAGTAGATAAATGATTCATTGAATTGAGGATTCTGCAAGTAAGCGACATTCATGGAAGTAGGATGGTGGAGAAGATTCCCAGGGCCGTCGAGGAGAAGACCTGCGACGCTGTCTTCGTCGCTGGAGACATTACTAATTTTGGGACCGTAGAGGAGGCGGAGAGAATATTGGGAATAATAGCTGAGTCGGATAGACCAGTATTCTTCGTGGCAGGTAACTGCGACCCGCCCGCACTACTCAATCATAGACCGATGAATGAGAGGATAATCAATCTACACACGGTGAAGTATTCATATTCGGGACTGTGGATAGCTGGTCTCGGCGGAAGCTTAGTAACTTCTCACGGCACGACTCTCATCGAGCTCAGCGAAGAAGAGCTGGCCAGCATGCTGAGTAACATGTCAGGGCTCGAGAGATCATCAATATTATTGTCCCATAATCCTCCCTATGGATGTGATGCTGACTTATCTATGAGTGGCGAGCATATTGGCAGCCATGCAGTGAGGAAATTTGTCGAGAAGGAGAGGCCAGTCCTTGTGAGCTGTGGACACGTACACGAGGCGAGGAGCATCTCTAGGCTTGGAGAAACGCTCATAGTCAATGCTGGGCCGGCAAAGAATGGTTACTGCGCTGTCATTGACGTTGACTCTGGAGGCGTCAAGGCGAGGCTTGAAAAGCTAGTATGAAATGAACGGCATAGTAGAAGAACTATTAAGGCTGGCTGAGGTCTATTTTCTTCCATGGGGACCGGCTGGCCTATTCGTCGTTTCATTCATCGAGGCAATATTCTTCCCAGTCCCTCCAGACGTACTCTTGATACCCCTAGTCATCCTCGACCCGAAGAATGGACTGCTCTACGGAGTGATAGCGACGGTATCGTCCGTGGCAGGCGCAGTAGTTGGATACTACGTCGGGCTTAAAGGAGGCAGACCGGCCCTCAGAAGACTAATAGGCGAATCAAGCCTAAACAGAGTTGACTCATTTTATCAACGATACGGAGTGATGGCTGTCGGGCTCGCCGCGCTTACGCCAATTCCATTCAAAGTCTTCACAGTTACTGCCGGTATCTTTAGGCTGAGAGACCTGCGCGGATTCATCGTTGCGTCGCTGATCGGCAGGGCGGCCAGATTCATTCCCGAAGCAGCACTATTAATGATTTATGGAAGAGCAATCCTAGATTATTTGGTCTCTCAATTCGAGCTCTTTACAATCCTTCTCGGTGCAATATTCATTGCGGTATATGGCCTGTATAGGTATTTTAGCCGCCGTAGAGTTCGCGCGCCTCGGCCTCCTCCTCAGCAGCTACTTCCTTAATCACTTTCTCGGTTAGTCCAAGCTTGTTAAATATTGGTTTTAGGTCTGGTAGCGGCTTCTCGGCGAGCTCTGCTGAGAACTTCGCTATCTTTGGCAGGTACTTCGCATATACGTTTAGCCTCTTCTTCACTGCCTCGCCCTTCTCTATTCTGCTCAGATAGAGCCTCAGCTCTCTTGCGCATTCCCTAATAGCGATGGTTAGTTCCCTCTCGATCTCAGGCCTATCCGAGATTGCTTCTTTTCCCACCGTCTTGTACGGAACCTTCGGTGAGCATATACTTGTCAGTACTGCGAGTCTCTTAACCTTAGGCACCTTGTAGCTGTTCCAGTCAATCTTCTCCGATATGACTTTCCAAGAGACGTCTGCCCTCTCATCGTAGAGCAGTGGAATCTTATTCGCGAACCTCAAGAGATGAATATCCTCCCCCTCAGGAATGTTTCCGCCATACGCTACAGCCGCCTCGATTATGAAGGGTATGCCTGAATAGCTTGCAGGAGGTCTCTGAACAACGTGTAGAAACTCGGGGTCATACACAGCCCTTATTCCCGCCTCGATGAACTCTACTCCGACCGGGCTGAGTGAAGACGTGTCAGGCGCCCTGAACCTTCCATAAGCCTTAATCGCATCGACCAGGGCCGTCACCTGCTCAAAAGTCAGCTCCTTAACCTTGGTACGCGGATCAATGTTTGCTAGCTTCAAGACGTCGAGAGCGGTCTTTCTGCCTACCTTCTGAAATTCATTCATGAGGAAGCTGACACAGTCCCTCGACCTCGTGTTGGCGATGAGTCTATTGACCGTCTCTACATCGACTCCGAGGGGATGCGGCTTAGCCTCCTTCGGCGGCTCAGGCGTAGTCTCTTTAACTCGAGCAAAGACGTAGAGTCTTCCCCGAGGGTCAATGAAGACGATGTTTGAGTGGGGATTTATGACGGCGGTCTTCGAGAGATACTCGATTATCTTGGATTTACTGTTAGTGTAGTCTGCCTCTAAGGTGTAGTCCACTACTGTTCCATGCCAGCCATTCTCGTTCGGATAAGTCTTATGCTCAAGAATCTTGGGCTTATTCTCTACAATATCTATCATTAAGCGATACTCATGTATCTCTTTCTTTCCAGTGCTTGAGATGATTTTGAAAGCGTTGTTCGTGGTTATCTGGCCGTAGAGAAGCGCCATTGTTCCTCCTACGCCGAATGTTCCTCGAGACTGCTTGAATCCATACTTACTACCATAAAGAATTGTGCCGAAGGCTTTAGGTATATGCTCAGCCTCGACTCCCACTCCATTATCCTTAACCACGAGCCTATATGTACGCACATCTTTCTCAGAATCCTCCTCGACCTGGGTAAGCTCAATCCATATGTTTGGAAGAATCCTCCCAATCTCGCATGCATCCAAAGAGTTCTCAACAAGCTCCCTAATACTCATGTAGAGAGACCTAGACGGATTGCTAAATCCAGCTATGTCTCTATTCCTATAGAAGAAGTCAGCCGGCGAGATCTGCTCGAACCGCTGCTCAACCATTCTTTCTAGAACAATGCGAGACTTCTTAATAGAGCCATCCGCGACTCCAAGTCTATGTAATCTGCCGGGAACCCTACGCAATCATTAATCTATCTTTTTCTACGCATCAATAGGACAGCCGCGGCCCCTACAATCACTATAACTGCAGCGATACCGATGAGCAACGTGTAGTCAAAGGGCGCCTGAGGCTGGGGCTGAGTCGTAGTAGTCAATACTTGCGTCTGCGTAGCAGTTGTTGGAGTTGTCGTTACGGCTGGAGGCGTAGTCGTCTCAGTCCGCGTAGGAGTCGTCGTCTCGGCAACAGTAACCGTAGAATAGATGTAGCTGACTGTCGTTCCGCCGGGCTTAATAATTGTCGAGACGTACCTAGTGCTTGGAAGGACAACGGTGCTTATCATCGTGACTCCGGGGGTCGTCATTGTCGTTGTATAGGTCGTACCCTTCATGGTGCTTGTATAGGTAGTCGTAAACGGCTCAGCCTCGAGCGTCATGCCTGGAATAGTGTAGACATATTCAGGAATACTTATCGTCGTGCCCTCATACGCATAGATAAACGTGGCTGGAACCTTGTCGAGAATGAATGAAACAATATTCCTAATCTTGGCGCTGCCGCATGCCTCCCTGAACTCTCCATACGCAGGCATAGTCACCGTCATCGTCATCTCGCCTATGACAATCTTTACAGGTATCTCTCCACCGTAGCCAGTATAAGTCGTCGTCCATCCAGGCCTGAGATACTCGGTAGAAATGGTCCAGACGCTCTCAGACATGACGGTGGAAATCGTGGTTCCAGGAATAGATATGGCCGTGCCGCCAACGGTGACTGTCTGGGGAGGCACTCTCTCAATCATCCTAAAGGTAACTATGCAGATTACATCTGGCTCCTCGTAGTACTGTATGATTTTGTAGCCAGGCACTACTAATGTTAATGTCTGAGTTCCTCCAGCGAGTTCTACGGTAGTCGTCAAAGTTGTCGGCGGCAAGGTAACCATAGTGGTCTGCGTCAGCGTGATTACGCTCTCAGAGCTGGCAAGAGACAACAATCCAAGAATTATCAGGGCAAATACTAATACGGATAATAGAGTGCTGCTCCATAAATGATTACTACTCAATATTCCACCTAAGGCTCCAATAATATCGTTATCCCTTATTTTTAAGCATTATCTCAGTAAGACATCCTGGCCAGCTTTCTTCTCTGGGCATAGCTGTCGAGAAACTTGTACACAGCGCTGTGAGGCGCACCGTTAATAAGCATCATGACTGCCTGCTGCGCGGCCGAAGCGTCGTCCGGCCGGCCAATAATCGCGACCGTGTCCCCATAAATAGAGACATCGACATGCGCATTCTCCTCGATTATCCTCCTCGTCTTTCCACCGGAACCAATGATCCGTGCCTTCACCCTGCTGCAGTTCTCAGGATTCTTACCAACATGCTCAGGAAGATCAATAATGATTAGTGAGACATCGTCTTCAAGCAGCTTTAATGCCTTCTCAGGCCTAAACCCGCAGCCTACTGCCAGAACAACGTCCCTCGCCTTCAGGAGAGAGACTGGGTCTCCGCCCTCAGACATGGGCTTAGCGAGCAATAACTCAACTACTCCTGTGGAATCTACTCGAAGCAAGACGCCGAGCTCCTCCTCAATTCTCTTCTTGAATGAGCCCGAAGGGCCCAGCAGGACGGGTACCCTCTCCTTCGGAATATTCACGAAGTATGACCCATGAATGGCCGCCATCTATGTCTAATGGAAATAGACGATGCTCGATGCTTTATACCTAGCCCGACTTCTCTGAGTTATTTTCTGTCTTCGGCGTCGAGGCTTCAAGTGCTTCCTGTATCTTCTTCCTGACCTGGACTATCGAGTCTTCTACTCCTAGGAAGTCGGCAAAGAGCTTCGTCGTTCTGAGAATGTATGTCCTTCCTTTCTTCTCTGCTTCTACGAGTCCTCTCTCGACTAGTTCTGCTATCTGTCTGTACGCCCTATTGCCCCTGACCGCTGCTACGGTGGACCTAGCGACGGGCTGATGATAAGCGATGAATGATAGTGTACGGAGCAGCCCAGAGCTCAGCAATGGTTTACCAATGTATCTCCTAACAGCATTGACATATTCCGGCCTTAGATGCATCATGTATTTTCCACCAGGAAACCTAGAAATAATGAATGGTCTATTAGTAGCGGTGTACTCGTCGTTGAGTATCTTGACGATGTCTATGAGGCCAGACTCGTCATTAAAGCCAGTCGCCGATAGGAGAACCCTTGACTCTACAGGTTTATCGGAGGAGAAGAGAATAGCCTCAACGAGCGTCTTCGCCCTCGGTATATCTACTGGGCGAGTAGTTTTTTTACGCCTAGGCACCCTGCCTCGCCCTCGTGATGATTATGTCCAGAGAGGCTTCGTCTTGATAAAGCTCAACAAATCCTCGACTCGCTGCGAACAGGACAAGTATGAATATTCTCGCAGCCTCGGCCCTGCTTAATCCATTGATTAGGCTGCTAAACATGAGTGAGCCGTCTCCCAACATTGCGTCTAGCTGGGAGATGAAGCTTTCAAGCTCCTCCTCTATCTTTAAGAGATACTCATCAAGCTTGATGTCGATATTTATTTGCTCGAACTTCGATTCTTTTTTAGCCTCTTCAAGTCCAAGAATTACGGTGCGCAGTGCATTGACAACATCTATGAGCGTAGTGGCGAGAAAGCTGGACTTTACAGGAACATCTATTGGAGGAGGAACGACTAGGTTGGGCTTCTCCTGCTGAGGAGTAGTATCGATAGGCTCAGACAGCCTCTTAGATTTTGCGAGATGAATCTGAGCAGCATTCTGCACCGCAACTCCAGCTAGCCTCACATTAATCTCCAGCCTGCGTAATGCTTCTTCAAGCATTCTGAGAAGTTTAACTAAATCGACTTTCCATGGGTCAACCTTATTGATCATCACTACGTCAAGCAGCAATCTCCAATCATCAAGCGTTAATGATTTAGTTTTCATTGATCTTCTCACCCATTTTCGTGACTACTATTCTTGACTCGCCTGCCTTGTTGTAGACGCCTACGAGTAGCTCTGAACGTTCGGCCATGATGTCTTTAAGCGAGATAGCGATTATCTGGGTCTTCCTAGACATCTCGCTGAATAGTTCTGAGAGATTCTTAGTGTAGGAGGCATCCATATGTGCGTCCACCTCGTCAAATATTAAGAAGTCGGCAGGCGTCAGTCCTTGGAAAGACATGAGGAGAGAGACCGCGGCAACTGATTTTTCACCACCACTCACGCTTCTAGAGGAGCGAGGAGATTTCCCCACAAACTTAACAATCATCTCGACTCCGGACTCGTTTGGCTTGTCCGGCTCTGATAGCTCCAGCCATGCCTCTCCGCCTGTTAGTCTGTTGAAGAAGTATCCGAAGCCTTCAGAGACTCTCCTCAGCGTTGACATGAATATCTCCTGTTTTTCGGCATCTATCAACTCGATGACTCTTAATATCTCTCTCCTCTCCTTTTCGAGCTCTGCTATCCTGAACGACCTATGCTTATAGTTCTCCACCAATTCTAGGTACTGACTCGCAGCGAGCTGATTGACTGGCCCCATACTGTTTAGCTCAGACTCCAGCTCAGCATAGATCTCTTCCTTAACCCCGGGGTCAAGATGAATCATGTCACCCTCGATTCCTGCTGGTAATTCTCTCAGCTTCTCTTCAAGTGCACTTCTACGCATTGTGAGCTCTATCTTTGACATTCTGATGGCTTGGTATCGACTCTCTAGCTCTGATAATTGAGTCCGAAGCTTCTCGAGATTTTGGCTGTCCTCGTCGATGAGGCTTCTGAGAGAAGCCACCTCTGTCCTCAAGCCTGATATTAACTCCAAGTACTTCTTACCCTCGCTGAGTAGGCATCGCTGTTTTTCAAGTACCTCCAAATACTTGAGGGCATAAGTCCTCACGCTCCTCTTATACTCCTCACTCGCATTCTCCAATATTGCTCTGCGTTCAAAGATCTCCTTAATTAAATCTTCTAATCTCTTGGCCTCTCTGCTTATCTCGTCTATTCTTTGCCTAATTGCCTTCTTATCTGAGAGTAACTCACTCCTAATGCTTGCATATCTCGCTATAGACCTGTTTATTTCATCAAGCTTCTCGACGAGTTGAGTCCTAGTCGTGGCGTCTATCTTTTCATTGCTTGGCCACTTTTCGGAGAGCTTCTCTAGCTCACTTCTGATGAGTGCAGCCTCTTCGCTTAGGTTCTCGATCTCTTTCTCAATATGTGAAATTGAGTTTTCCAGCCTTGACTTCTCGTATCTAAGCATTGTTAAGGATTTTTCATCGACTTTAATCTTCTCCTTAACAGCGTTTATGCTCGTCTCTATCTCTATTTTTTTGGCCCTAAGGCTTTCTACCTCTTCATCGAGCATTCTGGCTGATTTTTCCAACTCGTCTATCTTCTTCTTGAGTAATTCTTCATGTCTTGCCAGGTCGTTGACTATGTCGATTATTTTCTGGACTTGTTTAGTCTTGCCGAGAGATGCTAAGTATCCATACCCATCCCAATAAGCACCATCTATGTTTATTGCAGGCTTACCAGCCCTGAGCTCCCGAGATTCTCTTAAGAGCCTTGCACCTCTCAGAGCAATGTGTAGCGCCCTTGCTCCCTCGATAGAGGATGTCTCAGCCATGCATGCAAGACACTCCTCGCCTAGACATTGATATGGCTCCTCCAAGCTTATGACTGATAGTTCGACTCCACTCTCGGCGGCCGCCATTATGAGTGCAGCGGCAACCGAGCTTCGCCTCACGACTAAAGAATTAAGCCTGTCGCCAAGTGCCCTGATGTATAATGCCTCTAGTCCTCGGGGAGGTCTGAATAGTTCTGATAACACTCCAACCACCTCGCTATTCATGCTCGACGAGACAATATCAGAGATCTCTCTCCTAATTCTGGACTCAGGACTTATCTTTGCTCTTCCCTCAATTATTAGTCGCTCAACCTCTGCCAAGAAGCTAGACAGCTTCTCAATCCTCGACCTGAGAAATGTAGCAGTGTTGGAGAGATTTTTTAGCTGATGCTCCAATCTATCTTTATCCTCAATGAGAATTTTCAAGGACTCCTGATTCTTGCTTAAAACGTTCTGGAGACGATCAATCTCCTCAGAGATCTCCGCGAGCTTATTCTTCTTCTCCTGCAGACTCTCCCTCAGCGAGGCTATCCTCCCAGTCTTTGCCTCTAATAGTCTTTCTTTTTCAAGGATGACTCTTCTGAAACTCTCCTCTTCTCTCTTATGTTTAGCAATCTCCTCCTCAAGCTCTCTGAGTTGTCCTGATATCTCATTTCTACTCTTCTCTAATTTTTCTATCTCGTCCTCCACCGAGGCCAGCCTTGCCGCTGCTTCTTCATCCTTGACGAGTAGCTGGCTTAATAACTCGTTAAGCATGTTTAGACGAGCCTTAGCCGACTCTTCACTAAGCATAATCTCGAGGAGTTGTCTTCGAATGCTTGATAGACGTGTACCGTCCGACCTAATTGATGTCTTTAGCCTCTCTAACTCTGCCCTAGAAGTCTCTATAGTGGAGGATAATTCCTCCTCAATCTTCGTCTTTTTACTCAGCTCTGCCTCAAGAATGGCCACTTTTTCTGTAAGTGATGCTCTGTGACTGTTGAGCCTTGCTAGTTCCTCCTCAATCATTGTTTTTTCTTGGAGTATTTTTTCCTCGTCTTCCAGTAGTCTCGCCAACTCGGAGTCCATCTCGACTATGCTGCTCCTCAGCTTCTCCGCCTTGAGGCTAGTTAGCTCCCTCTCGAGTATGCTTCTACGAATTAGCTGGGTCTTCTCAAGCTCGAGCTGCCTGACACGTTGCTTGACCTCTAGTGTTCCAGCCCTCGCAACTGCGATGTTTCTCTCGGCTTGGTCCAGTTGCTCAAGCGCCTCTGCCTTTCTCCTATCATACTCAGCAGTGCCGGCTATCTCGTCTATTAATTTTCTAAGCTCTTCGGGACTTGTCTCGGCTATTCCAAGCACTGCTCCCTGAGAAATAATGTTGTAGCCAGAAGGCTTAATATTGGCAGCAGAGAGAAGAGTCAGTAGCTCCATCCTAGAGACAGACTTGCCGTTAACCTGATACACACTCTCGCCGCTCTGCATGAGTCTCCTAGTAACCGTGACCTCGTCTGCATCCATCGGAATTCCTCTGTCAGAATTGTCAAAAACGACAGAGACCCTGGCATATCCAGACTTTGAGCCATTTGACTCATAGATAAGCTCGGAGAGCCTAGAGACTCTGAGGGCGTGTGGGCTCAGCTCGCCTAGCGCAAACTTCACGGCGTCAATGACGTTGCTCTTCCCACCGCCATTCGGGCCGGTAATGACGGTAAATCCCCTCGGAATATCTATCGTGTTTCTCCTGGGCCCGAAAGACTTGAAGCCATAAATAGTAATCTTCTTAATTGTGACCATTCCGAGACTTTCCTCATTCTACTCTTGCTAGTGAATATTTATCTTAAACCCTGGGTCGGAGGGCTGTATTTCACGACTAGTACGGCCATCATCCCTAAAAGCCTAGTAGGAATATATATGAGGATAGAATTGATAATTCATAGATATGGGCTTAAAGGAATTCGCCAAGTCGGTGGTGATGCTCTTCAAGGTATCAAGCAAGCCTAGTCGAGAAGAATTCCTACTCCTATTCAGGGTCGTGCTGATAGGCATAGCACTAATAGGAGTAATCGCCTTCATCGTCAGATTCTTGATGCTTGCCATTCAGGGTGCCTAATATTGAGCGTAGAGACGAAGTACAAGATATTTGCCATAAGGACGACAGTTGGGCAGGAGAGAAACGTCGCTAGAATGATTCTTAATAGGCTTGACGAGAACGTCGAGGACATAGCCTCTGTCTTCATCTTGCCATCAATAAGGGGATACGTCTTCGTAGAAGCACTAGACAGGGATAAAGTCGTAATGCATATTCAGGGAATCATGCACATAAAGTCTAAGCCAATAGCTGCCATGCGGCTCGAAGAACTTGAGCGACACATAATCGAGAAGCCGATAATAGAGACGATTGATATAGGCCTAATTGTCGAGGTGATTGCAGGCCCACTCAAAGGAGTGACTGGAAAAATCATCAGGATAGACAAGCTAAAGAAAGAAGTAACAATAGAACTAATTGAGAGTAGGTATCCATTACCAATATCAGTACCGGTAAACTACGTGAGGCCAGTCTCAAAATAATTTAACATGCATCCGAGATAGGGTTTTTAATACGCTTACTGCTCCTCTCCGTAGGATGAGTGAATAAATGCCTGAGAAACAGTTTAAGTTTCTAATAGAAGGTGGAAAAGCAACAGCTGCCCCGCCAATAGGTCCCGCACTCACACCACTAGGAGTAAACGTGCTTCAGATAATCGAGAAGATCAACTCCGAGACGGCAGAGTTTAGGGGAATGAAGGTACCGATCATCGTCACGGTAGACACAGATACGAAGGATTTTAGAATCGAGGTAGGTACGCCCTCAGTAGCAGCATTAATCGCGAAAGAGACTGGAATCGAGAAGGGCTCCAAGATGCCCGGCAAGGAACCTGCAGGAGATATTAGTTTTGAGTCGCTCGTAAAGATAGCTAGGCTAAAGATGTCTTCTCTAAGGGTAAAGTCGCTGAAGGCGGCGGTAAAGACAGTCGTTGGGACATGCATTAGCATGGGCATCACTATTGATAGCAAGAATCCAAAAGAGGTCCTCGCAGAGATAGACTCGGGAAGATATGACGATCTCTTGGAAAAAGCTACTTGACTCTCGAGATGTCTAGTTTTATCGGCTGACCCATCGTTGTCTTAATGTATATGGACTTAATGTTAGCCCATTTTTTCTCAAGCTTTTCGACCACACGATTAATTACTTCATTTGCATTCTCCATAAGTTCTGAGACATGCATATCTTCAGTACCTATCATGCAGGAAACTTGGGGAATCTTCCTAAGCCTAACAGTAATGCTCCTTTTGTACCTCGAAGCAAGACTATCTATATTTATGTTTGGTGGAATTGGGACCGGAGATTTGCCGAGAGACCCTAGGGCCGCGCCGAGTGCACGGGCAGCAATAGGCATCAATGATGGCTCAACCAAAAAGTAATCATACTCCCTTGCTATTTTTTTCGCGGCCTTCTTGTTCCCAATGAGTGCTTCCACTTCGGGCTTCTCGAATACTTTGTCCACGTTAGTGCTGCGACTGGCCTCGAGTGCTATTGCTCCAGACGCGATGACGGCTATCTTTCTTGGTTTTCCGTCTAGGCCGCGGGGCAGCTCTATGGTCTCGGTAAATCTCTTCTCCGGCTTACTGACATCCACATCCTTCAAATTTATTATTAGTTCTACTGACTGGATGAAGTTTTTCTTTTCTCTCTTGGATAGTGCCTCGCCGAGCTTTTCATCCAGCTTGATGAGTGATGACAATTTTTCACGAACCTATTTTTATGCTGCTCTGGGTATATTTAGGTTTAAGCCTCACTATCCAGACACGTCGAGGACGGTTAAATAGTGGCTACGGTCAGAATATTCAGAAATGAGCTATACACCGAGCGTCCTTAAGATGCGAGATATTAAGAAAAGAAAGGTCGAGGAGCTTCAAGGCCTCTTCAGGAAATATCGAGTAGTAGGAGTGCTGGACCTAACTAGGACGAAGGCCGACCTCCTACATGAGTTTAGAAAAAGAATGGAGGGCAAGGCAGTCATTAAAGTCTCAAAGAAGACATTAGCAGTCATAGCGGCTGAGATGGCCGGCAGAACCGCGGCAAGGCAGTTCCTCGAGTCTTTAAAGAGACCAGTCGGGCTCATCTTTACAGATGTAAACCCATTCTTATTATCCATAGAGCTTGAGAGGAATAAGGTATTGACCTATGCCAAGCCAAACGAGAAGACTGACATAGACGTTGTCATTCCTGAAATGAATACTGGACTGAGCCCTGGACCAATACTATCAGAATTCGGCAAGATGAGGATACCTACAAAAATAGTGGACGGAATGATATGGATAGCGAAGGAGACAGTCGCGGCAAAGAAGGGCGACACGCTCTCGCCTCAACTTGCCGGACTACTGGTAAAGCTCGATATAAAATCTGTGTATCGGAGCCTTACACTTATAGCGGCGATCGATGAGGAATTACTAATTCCTCCAGAGTCCTTAAAGCTAGACCTAGACAAGACTATGAAGGAAGTATCAATGGCGCATGGGATGGCAATAAGCCTAGCAGTTGCAACATCATATCCAGCATTAGAAGTAATACAGACAATTATCGCTAAGGCGGTAAGGGAGGCTTTGGCACTATCAGTAGAGGCGTCATACCCAGCCTCAGAAGCATTACCAAACATACTTGCAAGAGCTGAACAGCATGCAAAAATCCTGGAGAAGCTCGCTGCAGCCTAGCTATGTGCCAATTCTTCAATAATTGACTTTACAATACTAAACATTCTTCCAAAATCTTTTGACACAGTGTACCCGAAATATACATTCTTTCTCTCGAGCCAGAAAATTCCTGACTTGCTTTCTAGCTCATTTGCTATTTTTTCGATAGTTATACCTCTCTTCTCACATGCAACATTTACGAATAGAGATACGAGGCTTCTTTCTTTATTACGTCCAATAAGAAGTGCAACCGCGGGATCGTTTAGCGTTGAGATAGACTTTGCAAGAGCCCTTAAGTACATCTCATCACTTGTAGAGGAGACATCAAAAATGAGTCTAACGTTTTTTATTACTTCTTCCTTCTGATAATTTTTAAGTCCAAGCCAGAGTCTAGTGATCGGTCTATAAAATACTTCTGAACTGCTCTCAATTAATTCTGTATCACTACTCTTAGACATGATTGAAGCAATGGATTTCTGAATATCTTTAGGTACGTCCTCAATGATTTTTCCCGCAAGTAGCTTGATCCTCGAGTAGTCCTCCTCGGTCTTACTGCATCTCTCGCTCAATTCCTCAATTAATGACTGTATATGTCTTAGGGCTGCTGGGCCTGCGGCAAATGTGAGTCTGATGACTCCGTCCTGTATCTTGTCGACGCTCAGTATTTTAATTAGTCCAACCTCAGCAGTGTTCTGGCAGTGTAGCCCTCCACATGCCTCGGCGTCCCAGCCAGGAATAATTACCAATCTTAGCTGGCCTAGCGGCGCCTCGCCTCCCTGATAGATAGTGAAGCCATAAGTTTTCTCCGCCTCGCTCTTACTGGTTAGTTTGACCTCGACGGGCAGTCTACGAGCCACTATCGAGTTTGCCACCTGCTCTATCCTCTTAATCTCTTCCATTGTTAAGGACTTATGATGACTAAAGTCAAGCCTAGCGTAGTCAGCATCTTTCTTCGCACCCATCTGCCAGGCATGTTTTCCCAGAACTCTCCTTAAGGTTCCTATAAGAATATGCGTTGCTGTATGGTGTCTCATTATGCTTAGCCTCCTCTCGATGTCGACTTCCCCCCTCACTACTTCTCCTGGGCGCGGCAAGGGGCCGTCTACAAAATGTACTATCACACCATTGATTGGCTGAGTATCCAGTACTCTGCATACGCCGCCTGAATGATGGATAAAGCCCATATCTCCGACTTGGCCGCCGCCCTCAGCGTAGAATAAGGTTTCCTCAAGCACCACATAGCTTTTGCCCACAAGCAATACGCGTGACTCAAACTTATCTTCATATGGATATTCGTAGTACTTCCTTCTCGTTGTAGGCAGGTTCCTTACTTGACGTTCAATCTCCAATAAGTATTCATCGATTTTTTCCTCCATCTGACTCTTTGATGCGTGAATCTCTGCTACTAGCTCATGAATATTGTCAGGAATCGAGACTGGCAGATCTATTCTTGACGCTACCTCGGCGATGATGTCAGGCGTCAGTCCCCTCTCGTCATACATCTTGATTAGGAAGTCAGTTGAGACGGCTCTGCCTGAAGATTTAAGGGCTCTTAGCTCTCTCTCTAACTGTGCCGTACCCCTGCTTATGGACTCGGCGAACCTCGATACTTCATGCTCAATGAGCTCTAAGACCTCGTTTTCCATCTCTAGTAGCTTCGGGAACCATCTCCCCCAATATTTTATCTGCATATCACTTAGCTCGACTAGGTCGTTCTCTCTTCCTAGTTGTTTAAGGAGTCTATGGGATCTTCGTATCAATAGTCTCGCTAAGTATCCCACCTTAGAGTTTGAAGGAACAATCCCCTCAGAGAGGATAAAGACGATTGACTTTGTATGGTCAAGCAATGCGTATAGCTTCTCTAATCTCTCCAACTCTGGAAGCACATCATCAATCTTTATTCCGGCAAGTCTTGCAGCATTCTCCCTGACCTCCCTTAGGGATAATCCTGAGCTGGGGGTTATCCATGCAGAGAATCGTGAATACTTCTCGACTACCTCCCTATCTATTCTTGGAATCTCGACGTAGCTGGAAAATTTAGGAATAAGGTCTTGATAGATGGCCTCGAATGAGCTTGGGGTGCCGACGCTAAGCCAAGTGAATCTCTCCATTCCATACCCAGTGTCGACCGTTCGGACAGGCAGCTCGAGAAGCTCATCATTAAGCGTCTTATAACTCATGAATACGAGAGTCGCTACCTCGAGTCCTCCAACGATTACTTCGAAGCATGGACCTGCGTTTCCGCCACCACTCCAGACATTCTCCTTATAAGTTACTTGCTCTTCACTCAGTCCAAGCTCGGAGAGAAATTCTTGGCATAGAGCAACAGTCATATCCTTCCAGTAAACCTCTTTATGATTTGTGTTGAATGCATGTGCCCCACCCATCTCGAAGATAGTCAGGTGGCGTCCAAATGTCAGGCCAACTTTGTCAATATCGACAAGCCTTATGCATGGCTGGCTAATCACAAGCGGGTTTGCCGGAGGCTCAACAGCGCCTGAAGTCACATGTGGCTGAAAATCAACAATGCTGGCAGAGACTAAGTAGAGGTCACGGCGCCACCTCGGGACTACTGGGTAAGGCTCAATTACAGCATGACCATTCCGCTCAAAAAATCCTAGAAATGCGTTTCTCATCTCTTCTAGGGAATATCTATGCTTGGTGGGTGGATTGCCTATGAAGCTATACGGCTCGCATGGAGCCTCTCCACATACTTCACGAGTAGGGTCAATTCTCCAAAAATATTCCCCGCAGACTCTGCACCTAGTCCTAGTAAATCCCCTATCCTTTAGGAAATCTAATGAATAGTGCTCCTCGCCGAACTTCAACATAGGCACCTAAAAATAGAAAATATGGTAAATGATATGTCTAGTTCTCTAAGACTGATGTTAGCCGAACAGTGCGCTAAGCCCAGCCAGAGCCTCCTCCTCTTTCTTCTCTTCTTCCTTTGGCTTCTCGGGCTTTGCCTCAGCTTCTGGAGCCTGAGCAGGTGCTGCTGGTTGAGCTGCTACAGGTGTGACAGCGACAGTGGTTGCTGACTTAATGGCCTCATCAATGTTTATTCCCTGCAGAGATGCAACGAGTGCCTTGACCTTTATTTCATCAACCGTCCCACCAGCTGCTTCAATTATCTTCTTTATGCCCGCCTCGTCTATTGGTTTTCCCAGCTTGTGGAGCAGGAGTGCTGCGTATACGTACTCCACGACTCTTTACACCCTATCCATTTCTTACATCATAGCCCGATATTAAAGATTCCGCAAGTCTCGTCTCTGCTTCTTTAATCCTTAAAAGGCAGAGTGGATGACAGCGCCTTAGATGTCTCATAACTCAAGTGTTCTAGATAAGATCCAAAAGGTTGAGCAAAGGCTTGACGAGCTGGAAATAGTCGTAACAAACTATAGACGAGAAATATTAGGGTTAGTCGAAGAACTAATAAAAAATGCTGAGCTGGCAATCAATGAGAAGCTGGAAGAAGAGAGAAAAAGACTGATGGTCGAGGCAAGGAGGAAAGCAGAGGCAGAATCAGAAAAGATTAAGCTTGAATATAGTTCAAGAATTGAACAGCTTAAAAAGAAGCTAGAAGAAAAAAGAGACAAGATTGTAGAAGACGTAGTAACAATCTTGCTCGGATTTTAGGTGTGTTTAATGGATCCCGCCTACCTATTGGCCAAAAGCTTCGCAGAGAAAGGAGCGCTGTTTGAGAAGCGATTCTATGAGGAGCTTATAGAGTCTCCGCACCTTGCAGAACTAGTAAACGCACTCAGGGCAACAAAATACTCCAATGAACTCTCCAAGATCTCTCCTCCATACAGTAGTCTAAAAATTGAGCAAGCCCTAAGAAGGTCGCTGATCGAGACACACTTCAAGTTTCATCGATTAATGAGGAAACACAGAGTTTTGAACGTACTTTACGATAGATACATGGTGAGAAACTTGAAGAGTATCTATAGAGGCATAGCCGCTGGAAAGACATATGAAGAATTGATGAAGCTCATAGACCTGAGAGCTGAAGAATTAATGGGGATTCGAGACATCGTGATTAAGGCCATGACGACAGGCTCGCTTAAAGAGTCAGTAGAAGTATTGCAACAGACAGCCTTCGGGGAAGCACTACGGGAGGCATATCAATTATTTGAGAAGACAAGTGACCCAACTGTCTTCGAGCTTAGACTTGAAAAAGCAATGATGAAAAAATTGTTCGAAGCAATTAAGAAGTCAGGGTTAATGGATAGAAAGCATTACTACGAAATTTTTTACCCCATGATTGACTCCTTTATCATTACTGGCATTTTAAGAATGAAGTTGTGGGGACTATCATCATCAGAATGTAGAAAATTGATGGAGGGAGTGAAGAGTAGGCTGCCTAAACCCTTAATAGAACTACTGTACGAATCTAACAAGGTTGGAGACATCTTAAAGGGCCTCGAGTTAAATAAAAAATTTTTGCCAAAATTTACTTCTCATCCTGAATTGACTCCACTCATAAAAGAACTTGAAGATGGGTTCTACAGAATTATGATAACGAATGCCAAGAGAGTATTCATGAAGACTAGGTCGAGCAAGGTACTGGTAGTTGCTTCTCTAATTTTGAAGGAGAATGAAGTGTCGAACCTCGTAGCAATAGCTACTGGAATAGAGAGCAGAATGCCTGCCGAGCGAATAATAGATAAGCTATTTATACCGTGATTTTCTAATAAATTATCCTGAAGTTCTTAAACTCTCCTTTATAGTCTAGCCACTCAATCTCTATGGACTTGACGATGGCTCCGCTCGGACCTTTTTTACACCAATCAATCATCTTCTCGACATCTCTTTTACGGCCCTCAAAGACCGCCTCAACTCTCCCGTCGGGTAGGTTTCTGACCCATCCGGTAACACCCACACTGTCAGCCATCCTCTTAGTATGCATCCTGAAGAAGACTCCCTGAACTACCCCAGACACGTATACATGAGCCCTACTCATTCTTGACTCGTCGGACATCCTTATCATTTTATTTTGAAGGTTTTTTTATTAATTTTCCCATTGTTAGATTTATCTGAGTATTGTTGGTCATGCTTTCCTGCAGCTTCGGACAACTTTCTTGATACTTCCATGATATTATCTAGACACTTGAGAAATAGGGGCTCATACATCTGTGCAGCCTTATCGAGGGCGTCTGAGTATTTCATCTCGCCTCTCTCAATCGCGTCCATCATTTCCTCAATGGCTCGTCTTGTTGCTGGTGTGACTAGTCTTGAGTCCGTGTCTTCAAGCGTGTCAATCAATACACGTCCTAGACTTGTAGGGATGTATATTCCAGACCTATTCTTAACGTATCCCCGTTTTGCTATAAGTGTGGGGAACGAGGCTCGGGTAGCATCGGTGCCTATATGGTGTTCTTCCATTCTTTTCAGTAGTTCTGCCTCTGATAGCCTAGGAGGAGGCTTAGTCTCATCCTCAACTAACTCGATGCTAACAATCCTGAGTGTTTGGCCAGGAATGAGTCTTGGTAGCTTGTTTTCCTTAGGCCTAAAGTATCCAAAGACGTCGTAAAATCCGACTGATGAGACATAACTACCATTGGCAACTACTTCCACGTCACCAATACGCATCTCTGCTTTTTGCGTAGTCAGCTCTGCATCATCACAATAAGCATTTGCATAGAATCTCCTAGCAATGTATTCCCAGATCATTCTGAGAATTCCTGAGCCGTTGAAGGGCGCTATTGGGAATATCGGTGGATGAGCACCATCATCAAGCCTTCCCTGCCTAGGCCTCGCCACCTTAGGGACTGGCTCCCTAACAATACCACCATAAATAACTGCTTTGAGACTACTATCATACCTAAAGTTTTGGGGATACTTATTCGTGTCCGTTCTAGGGTAGCTTATGTATCCCTCAGCGTAGAGAGTCTCCATCATCGATAGTAGCCTCGAGGCGGGAAGCCGCGTCAGCCTAGCAAGGTCTCTTAAGACATCATCAGTCCTCGAAGGCAATGGCCTAAGCGCGACTTTAGTCTCACTCCTAAACGACTTCACAACAGCTAAATTACTACTCGAAGCACTTCTATACGCATACTCGGCATTATCTCGCTCATGTACGTGTTGAGAATAAGCCGTCAGTCTCTCACCATCAAGTGTCTCTAGCACTGCCTTAAGGTACCAGTACTTAGTCGGCTTGAATGTCTCGATCTCTCTTTCACGTTTAACGACGAAGTAGAGGGTTGGCATCTGACAACTTCCCCAACTAATCAGGCCGACATTCCTATTGTGCCTCCTAGCAGAGAGTGTGAGAAGCCTCGTAAAGGCGGCTCCAGTTATCAGGTCGAATGAATGCCTAAGAATGGCTTTCTCCACCCATCTCCAGTTAAGGTCGTCCTCCAGTCTATTCCAGCTTTCCAATAGCTCGCTCCTAGCAGTAGAGTTAAAACGCATCCTCTTGAATGGAGCATCTTCACCCCTTATGGATCGATAAAGCGAGAGAATCTCCATTCCAATTAGTTCGCCTTCATGATCATTGTCAGTAGCAATTACTAGTAATCCATCATTCTCCTTAAAGGCACTTGAAAGTCTGATGTAAGCCTTCTCGTCCCTAATTACTCGGATGAGTCTTCTGAGCTTAATAATTGACTCCGGCTTAACGGCCCACCAGTTTCTATACTCTTCTGGCAAGTCAAGTTCCAAGAGATGACCGCTCACGCTTAGAACGTAGAGACTCTCATTGATGTTTGAGAGAGCTTCTTTAATCGCCCTAGCCACGCTTGCCTTTTCAGCAACCACGATGTACTTCGCAAGAGATGTATCCATTATGTCCTATCATACTTCTAATGAACTAAAACATATATTATGCAGTAGGACCAAACATATATCAGAATAGACATTCATGGATACCTCACATCTAGGCGGGCAATTCTACAGACACGTGATATACGACAAAAAACAATGGCAGATATTCAGCAGTAAAAGAGAAATCGCTAAGAGAATTATGGCACCCCTATACATGGAGGGGTATAATCCAATAATTTATGGAAGCATAGCGAGAGGAGACGTAGATGAAGACAGCGACGTCGATATATTCATAGAACAAGTAGTTAACCCAGCAATAATAGAGACAATCATAGAAAAAAATCTTGGAGGGTGGCTCAGGAGAACAGTTGTGCAGGCCACTCCTGGCTATGTGGTTAAGGGCTACATATTCATCGACGAGCTAGTTTCTATTTCCTTTCCATTGATAGAAATGCTTCCAAACGAGGCTGAATTCTACTCCATAGCTGGTAAGCTGGGCTACAATGACGTCTTGGAGAATAAAAGAACCAGTGGCATGAATAAATCTATGATAGTCATAATTCCCGTAGAGGATGGACATATGGAGTTTCCGGCGAGACAGGACCCTGACCTAGCCGCGAAGCTAATAAACGTGGACCCCAAGGCTCTTCGGGAAAGAATACACATACTTGAGAAGAGAAAAGAACATGGGAGGACAGGTACATACATTGAGCTTGAGCTTGACGGAGGAGAAACATTCTCGCAGGCATTAAAAACAATAATTAATCAAAATCCTATCTTGAGGAGAAGAATGAAAAAATGAAAGTGCTAAGCATCGATAAGATAAAGCGGAGAATAAAACTCATACCTGAGACAAGCATAGACCTACTGAACATATATAGATTAATCGAGCCTGGAGACGTAGTATACTCAGAGACTACTAGGGAAGTGAAGAAGCACCGAGCATCAGGCGAAGTTGATAGCGAGAGAATCAAGATAAAGATAGGCATAGAAGTAGTTAAAAAAATAGCAGATCCTTTCATGAGACGAATATCATTACTCGGCATAATCAAGCACACCGATAAAGAAATAGACGTCATAAAGAAGCATCATACGATTCATCTTGAATTAGAAAAACCAATAGAGATTGAGAGTAGAATGAGATTTCCACTCCTCTTGTCACTTGCAAAGTCCACATATAGAAAAGTCATACATGACGTCCTCTGCATATCTATAGACGATGAAAAATTCGCAGTAATTCATATCTCAAACTCGGGTGTAAAGATACTTAGGACAAGGGAACTATCTCCGCCCGTGAAGGGCATATTACAATATCAAGAAGAAGATACACTAAGCAAAAACGTCGATGAAGTCATCAAAGTAATCGAGGAAGAGATAGAGTCAAGACGTAAACTCGAGCTTATTCTCCTCGGACCATCAGTCATAATAGAGAGGTTCTCAAAGGAAATTAAGGCCAAGAGGCCGGAAATCGGAAGACTGATTAAACGTCAAATAAGAGCGTCGAGTGGAGGAATAGACGGACTATTAGAGGCGATGAGAATGGGCTCGATAGGCAGGCATCTCAAACCACTAGAGGACGCATTCATAGTCGAAGAAACAATAAGACAGGTCTCAAAGATTCCAGAGAAAGCAAAAATGGGTCTCGAGGAAGTCACTAAAGCACTAAGTAGCGGAAAAAGAGGCTTAGTACTAATAACTGAAGATTATTTATGGAAATTACTCGGGGACGAGAGAATTAACTCAATCCTTTCTGAGGCAGAAAAGGGGAGACTCGAGTTAAGAATAATACTCTCAGAGACTGAGGCAGCTGAAAAATTAGATGCATTTGGAGGAATTGTGTTAATAAACAGATAATAAAATTAGGTCTCTGAGCTATGTCTTAATTTATCCATTGTTAATACATGCGTATTGGCTTTTAATGATAAGTTCTCTCCAAGCCGTGCACCTATGAGAAATACATCTTCATCCTTGTTACCAGCAATGTCTATGAGTCTCTGAGTGATGACACCATCAAATACGACATATTTAAATTGATTTGTCTCAGACAGTTTTTGCGCAAGTTCGCTTACAGGGGCTCTGAAGATCTCGTTGAATTCCTTATCAAGAACGACTCCAATTAGGTTGCCTTCTATCTGTTCTATTAAAGGACTTATTTTTTCCAATGCCTCTCCTAGGAGCTGTTTACTCTCCACGGCAGGTGTGACAGGTATCTTTACTTTTTTGATAGCCTCTTCGAGTGGTATTGCAGACTCAAGGGCCTCACTAATCTCTCTTGCCGTAAGCTCCTCAACTTCTTTTCCATAAGGCGCTCTTGCTACTAGGTCAACCTTGAAGTTTTGGCTGAGCTCTCTTAGAATCATATCGCCTCCTCTATCACCGTCAAGAAAAGCAATGACTTTACTCTTCTTACTAAGAATCCTTTGCAGCGATGCTGGGACTTTAACACCGCCCACTGCTATGACGTTTCTGTAACCATACCTTAACAGATTGATTACGTCAGCTCTACCCTCTGTAAGTATTACTTCATCAGCAGTCTCAGCATCCGGACCCGCGGGTAATTTATCAGGACCGAGCTCTATGAGCTTGGCCTTTAGCACTGACTCCTCGAGCTCTTTGATAACTTCTGTCTCCATGGGTACTTTCTGTTTTTCCCACTCGTATAAGATGGTGCGAGCCCGCTCAACTATTTTCTTCCTCTTCTCTATCCTCACGTCCTCTATCTTCTCTATGGTGACTTTTGCTGAGTATGGACCTACTTTGTCCAGACTCTCCACCATCGCGGCTATGAGTGCTGTATAGAACCTGTCCATGCTGCTCGGAATTATTATTTTACCAATGGTTTTTCCTCCCTGAGTATGAACCTGCACTTCAATCCTGCCTATTCTACCAGTCTTCTGGAGCTCCCTGAGATCTAGGTCAGAACTGAATATTCCTTCTGTTTGTCCGAAGGTTGCACCAATGACGTCGTTTTTATCGACTACGCCGTCAATTTCTATTTTTGCCTCTATGATATATTTGGTTGATAATGACTGTGTGCTCAAATCTTTCACCTATAAGTATGATTCTCACTCAAATCTATTTTCTTGGAGCAGTTTAAATACTTATTTCATAGTTAATGCTTAGACACTAATAACTACAAAAGAATGTAACAAAATCAAATTAATCGTTTTGATAGACTTATGATTTTAGCTCGTGGTCTACTCATCATTCTCCTAACGGTTAGAACTAACTCAGCCTCCTCATAACTGATTACCCTAAGAATTAAGCGGAGAAGCATTTGTTTCAGAGCAATTTTTAAACTTCATGCGAATCGTACTTCATCATATAGTTAATAATGACTTGTAAATTGAAGGAAAGTTTTTATCATGCTGGAGTTGAAATAGTGATTGCAGGTGAAATATGAATGGCTGATGATGCAATAGTCCTTGTTGGTAAGAAACCGACGATGAATTACGTCCTAGCTACAACGATGCCTCTTATGGAGGGAAGAAGAGTAGTAATCAAAGCGAGAGGAAGAGCGATAAGCAAAGCTGTCGACATAGTAGAAGTCGTAAGACGCAGATTTTACCAGAATGCTAATATTGAAAAAATATCCATAGGCACAGAGGAGGGGCGTGTAGGGACAGACGGCAGACCAAGAAGTGTCAGCACAATAGACATCGTCATCGCACCGAAGAAATAAACACATGGTCTCCGAATAATTAAGACATTCGCGGCGTCTCTTTTTTATTTTTTCTTCTGAGTAAAACATTATTAACATGAATATCAGGCATTGAATCGGTTTGAGGAGCTATAAACTATTAGATGAAGAGACTGTGAGGTCGATTATTCCTCCTAGGCGGAAAAATTCTAGAAAGGGCGAGAATGGAGTCGTACTTGCAGTCGGCGGTAGCTGGATGTATCATGGAGCTCCCTTCCTCGTAGCCATGGCGGCCTACCGATCTGGCGTAGACCTAGTTTATTTAGCAGTGCCTGAACCACTCGTAGACTCCATAAGAGCAATGAGCCCAGCACTCATAGTCATACCGCTACCAGACTACAAATTAACAAAAAGATCAGTAAACAAGTTATTGAAGAAGTTGCCACAAGTACATGCAGCAGCTATTGGTCCAGGGCTCGCGATAGCGAGGGAGGAAGCCCTACATGAATTAATAAAAGAATTGTTGAGCCTCAACGTCGGATTAGTGCTTGACGCCTCCGCCTTAATTCCATCAGTCCTTCAGGTTATAAGGGAGAAAAGAGTTATTCTGACACCACACGCCGGCGAGTTCAAACGGCTCTTCGGCCAGCAACCATCCACCAACCTAGACGAGAGAGTAGAACTATCCGCGAAAAAAGCAGAAGAATATGGCATAACAATTCTGCTTAAAGGGCCAGTAGACATAATCACTGACGGACATGAATCATACATCAACACTACTGGAAACGCAGCAATGACGGTAGGAGGCACTGGAGATGTACTAACAGGCATCACAGCCGGGCTACTCACACGCATAGAAAGCCCAGTAAAATGCGCAGCCGCATCAGCATACATAAACGGAAAATGCGGAGATGTCGCATATCAAGAGCTTGGACTACACATACTACCCACAGACATAATTAACCTCATACCAAAAGTCATGAAGCCAATGGACAAAATAATCGAAGAATAGGACAAAGCAATGCCGCTGCAAAGATTAAATATATATAATTTACAGTTATGACTTTTAAATTTATGAAGTTCGGTATTGTTCC
>CALIKS010000021.1 GCA_938017985.1 uncultured archaeon
AGGTACATACAGATAATGGATGAAGCCGAGAAGCAAGGTCTTAAGGTTCCTGTCATGCCTGTGCTTCAAGGATGGGAGGTAGAGGATTATGATGACCACTTAAAGTTATATACCCTTATGCTTTCTGACTTAAAGTATCAAAGGTGCGGAAGCTTATGGCATAACCCATTCCTCAATAAACCATCATGGCATCCGTACAAAGGCACATTGCTTAATGCAGATCAATGGATAGGCATAGGGTCAACCTGCAAGCGTAATAAAAACCCAGAAGTGGTATCTCGGATACTGGATCAATTATATGGGTCAATGGGTGCATTTGGATTTAAGAAATCAAGAATACACCTGTTTGGTTACAAGACCACAGGACTCAAGTCCGACAGGATCAAGGATCGTATCTACTCAGCAGACTCATTCGCATACGACTTCACCAATAGACTTAACGGCGTGGTGCGTAAGCGTACAGACAGAATTAAATCAGCAAAAGAATTCGGAAATAAGATCGTACATAACAATGTGCAGACCACACTTGCTTTAGCATAAAAGTTACACGATATTTATTGTATCATATTCATTCACATAGGGTTCATTGAGACTCGCTTTCTTAACCTTTAGTAGAAGGGTGTATGGCTTTTCACTTTGGGCATGCACCTGAAGGTGTCTTCGGACACAGCGAGAAGGGATAATGCGAGTACGGGCAGCAAATCCGTATGATGACCAAAAACCTGCCCTATTGTGAAATGATTTGACACATAGTGTTACACTTTAGTAGGTGTAACAAGTGAAAATTTATAAAGAAAAGACAGGGATATACTATGTATCCTTCATGTCTGCCGGTGGAAAGCGTAAAAGAAAGTCGCTTGAAACTAAGAATCTAAGCACAGCTAAGCAGTTGTGCAAGGATGCAAAAATACAAGAGCTTGAGATGGCAGCCCGCGCGGGTGCGTTGCAACGAGAAGCAATTTCCATGATCGTTGCAGATAGGAAGATCAAGCTATCCGATTTAATCATTGAGTGGAAAAGATATAAGTCTGACTTAGCTCAATCAGGGAATACAATTTATACACAAGAATCATTGATTCGTGCGTTTATAGAATTTGCGGGGGTCGCACATCTTCATGGGGTAACCAAGGAGATGGTGGCGAATTACATCAACCAGAGCGGAGATACAAAGGCAGGGAGTCGCGAACAGCGACACTCTGCCTTGCGTTCTTTGTATCAGTTCGCAATCGCTAAGGGTTACACTATCACTAACCCCACCAAGCTAGTTGCAGTCGATAAAGGTAAGCTAACTCACAAGCAAAAGGAGAAAGTACCAAGGAAGCCCTTTACTAAGGAGGAGTACAATCAGATTATTGCACAAGGTGATCATTTCTTTATGGAGGCAACGGCATTAGCTTGGTGGACAGGCATGAGGCTTTCTGACATTGCAAGACTTGAGTGGGACTCTGTTGATTTTGAAAGTAAGACTTTAATTGTGCATACCAAAAAGACTGACACTCGAATCTGTATACCACTCACCCATCCACTTGTTGGACGAGGCGCAGTTCTGCGGATGCTTGAAAAGTTATCCAAGGAAAGGACTAGCGAAACCTATGTGTTTCCAGAGCAAATGATGGTCGATAAAGACCCAACTAAGCGAGCAAAACTATCCGTATATTACGGAAGGATGCTCGGGCGAATCGGGATTAGTGGGAAATCTTTTCACTGCCTTCGTCACTCATTTGTTTCAAGATGTCGCGAAGCAGGAAAGACTTTGGAGGAGATTGCGGTTTGGGTTGGACATTCCTCTGAGCGCACGACTGAGATATACGATCACCAAGGCTCCAGGATCTAATATAAGGAGGAAGATCATCAGGATCCATTCCCCTTTTTATAAAAAACTTTCGATGGGCGAGATTTACTTCTCGCTTAAATTTATCTGAGTAAATGGAGTAGTCATTCCTCATCACCCAAGTCAATCTCAGATTCAAATTCAACTTCCTCCTCCTCGTAATATTCGTCTACTGCCTCACTTACGCACTCAAGTATTTCATTAGAATCAAGGTCAGACTCCTCCTCCCATCTATGGAATAGAGCCTTAACCTCATGGGTGCATTTTCTTTTTGCATCCTCTTCTTCGTCTACGCTCATCTTGTCTTGTGCCTATTCTTGCTCCTATTTTTATTTACCGAGGAGCAGGTCAAATTTGATCTACTATTATTTCTTGGATTGCCATCCTTGTGGTGAACATCCTTGCCCTTGGGGCATTTAATTTTACGCCTAGCCTTATTCCGGTTAGACCTATTTTTTATTTGTTCGGGCTTGCTATTATACTTGCGTTGATAAACGCTTCTTTTCTTAGCCCCTGGTTTCCTGTATCCTTTCTTAGGCATGGCATAGCTGTCTTTTGATCATTTCGTCCATGGCCTCTATAAGGTCAATTTCTGGACTCTCGCTATAAATAACAATGTAAAGTCCGAGATCATGGTTACAAATGATATGTTTATGCATATAGTAACTTACAATTTCGTGTAACACATTGGCAAACTATTTTGCCCTTAATGCCTCAACAATCGGAGTGCATGTAGTCGATCCATCCTTTGTTGTCTTTCTCCCACTGAACCTAAGCCACACAGCACCAGTAGGTTTAGGAGGCCCTCCCCTCTCGATATGCCATCCACCGTACCCATCGACATACTCTTCTTTATAAGACGGAACCTTCAAGTGAAGTTGCTCATCATGGTATACCTTTCCATGATTAGTTAACCTAATACGAGGTATAGGGAACTGCCACTCATTGTGAGTGTGACCAGTAGCTACGATATGTGCATCAGGAAGGTATACTGATTGTCTATTGGTTTGTATAACTCCCTTAGTTACGGGAGCGTCCCCGCCGTACCCATGGTGGTACCAAAGATTAGTGGTCATACATTCTCCGAAGACTAATATCTGAAACTTTATCCATCCACTAAACCCACCAACTTTAATCTTAGATCCATGTCGATCATTTAACATAGTAACCAGCCTTTCTGTTAGGTTGGTCTCATGCCTCTTGGATATAGCGGTTTCATGATTGCCTGGCGCCATAACGGCAAATAAGTCTGCATACGGGCCATAGAAGTCGGCTGCAGTCTTAACTAACGCATCCAAGTAATCACCCTTTTGATGCTCAGGCTTTAAGTCTCGCTTATCGGATCGTGGGTCATACTTGCCTTGCATAGCACAAAACAGATCACCTCCATCTATAATTACCGCATTACGCTTCCTTGCTAACTCAAGGTGGCGCTTCTCCATCCTGTTGTCAGACTTTGGATTGTCATGGTGTCGGTCAAAACTAAGTAATACCCAGAATGAATCCTTCTCCTGAGTTGATTTTAGTTGATGCTTTATAAAGTGAACATTTCTACTTTTTTCAATAACTTGAGTAGTTCCGGGAGGTAGTTTTTTTACTGGCATTTTAATATCGTATTGGAACTCCGAGTAATGCCATTCTTCTCAGCTGAGACATACTTGGAAGGGATGATGTTTTCCTAGATGTGCCTATTTGATTTAGGTAAAATTCGTGTAAATCTATGTAATTTTCTAACATAACTCGATCATCCTCATCTTGTATCTCAAGAATTCTTTTCCAGTCTTGGTCGGATATCCTACCTTTGGTTATGCCATACCTTATGTTTCTTTGCCTAAATCGTTCGTGAATGTAATCCTCTGGAGTAGTGTTAAGTTTATTTTCTTCTATGTATACCTTAGCCGCTGAAATTGCTTCTTGGTATTGTCTGAAAAATTCTGCCTTATCATTCGCATAGGCTGCCCTCTCCATCTGGCGCAGGTTTACGGAAACAGGAGATGGCTTTCCGTATCCTTTGGCGGGAGGTGTTAATGGTAGACCCATCACCCATGCGGACTTCTTGATAAGGTTCTTTGCGGTGAGGTAGTCAGCTACCCTACGCTCCTCTATATCCAAGTCCATAAGGTTGGATACTACATCCATTTGTTGAATTACTGAACCCAACCCAAGTCCGTAGAGCATTGGACGGATAACATTGCCGTAGTCTGCCTCGCCCTGGTGGTACCATGTACCTAAGGCATCCCGCACATTACGGAATGTATTAAACATAAACAACCTACTGTCTAATGAAAATTCTTTTGCTGCACCAAATGGATCCCCTGTTGCAAACATACTATTTGCGACCTCAAATCCCATACCATACACATTACCAGCCCGTGCCAGCCTAGAGGTTACTGCATAGATTGTGGACTCTTCATTGCTCATTGCGAATAATGGGCCGAATACCGGCATCATTGCCCACGGGGTAAGAGGGGGCAGGTTGTTTGGCTTGCCTACAATCTCCTCATCATACCAATCAACTAAGAACGCAGCCGATAATCCAAGTGGCATATACACCGCAGATACTAAGCCTAGGTACTTAAGAAATGCCATATATGTACCTAGTTCATCTCCTGCTTCCCTACCTATAAAACGATTTGTCTGTGCCATCTTCCAGATCGGCCACCCGAGGAAAATGCCTGCGTAACGCATTAATCCATTATTGTATAAAGCTGGTATCTTAGCGTTAAATCCTTCACCAGACACATTGGACATACCAACCTGATTCATCATTAGCACGGTATTATGCTCTAATACTGGTGCGTCTGGGTTGATTTGTTTCCTTTGTAGAAAGTCGTAAGCAAGTCGGGACATACTTGAGGTGCCGTTCTCAAGTAGCATATTATTCATATTGTTCCACCCGTCACGCTCACCAATTACCATCTCAGCTGTCTTGGAGTTATTCATCCCTAACTGCTCTGCGGTGAATTCGATTGGCTCCATAATGTCCAATCCCTTTTCCTCTATGAACTTTGCGATCCTAAGTATTTCTGCCTCGTATGCCATGGCAGTACCTACACCTACGGAGTGGTTGATTATACCATTCGCCCACGGGAACAATCCAGTAAACAAAGTAAACGCATCAAAGGATTGCCTGGTTCCATCAGGATTTAGTCTGCGACTATGAGCGATGGCATTTTTAACATTCCTTATGCCCTTTTTGAAGGAATTCATTTTTGTGCCACTTACCATTTCTCCATTTGGCCCAACCTGTGTAAGTAGCTCCTGTAGGCTCAGGTTCATTTCTTCAGTGCGGAAGTGTGTACTATTTAGGGATCGAGCAATCCTGCTTGTCTTTGGTAGATTGTAACCAAATGCTTCAATGATTCCACCGAAGGATTGGTTGAACATATTTGCAAGGGCAGAACCAGTAGCCTTACCTGACATTCTGTTTAGTCCGCGGAATGCCATGGGGAACTCACCTAATGCCAATGTCTGCCAAAATGAAGACTTGGGGTTATCAAGAACCATTAATGACTGAGTTCCTAGTAGCTCAAGCAAAACATTAGCGTCACCATAAGCACCGGATATATTACCCTTGCCGTAGTATTGACCAAGTTGGTCAAACACTTTACCGAACTCACGATAGGTTACTGCATCACTATACAATCTTTCAAATGCCAACTTCCCATCCTTCTCACCATAATCCCGCTCAAGTATTTTATACGCATCACGCTTTACTGCGTTAGAGTAAAACATCTGAGGTGCGTCATGAACACCCCTGGTGGCTAAAGTCATTACATTATTAAATGTGGAGGCGCGACCACCCATTTTATCGTAAAAGCCCTGCCCTACATCATTTACCTTCATCCCGTTTCTTCCAAACACAGAGGTGGCAACCATCATAGCCAGTCGTATTTGGGTGCTTACTTCGTCATGAATATCGTAGTAGAAGAACTTCTTAGGTAGCTTGGATTCAATCTGCCTTGAGTCAAGTGATCGGGGTGTATTCTTAATTGCCTCACTTGCCTTCATGACATTGTGAGCCTCGTTTGCTACTTGATTGTCCGCTCGTACCAGCCTTTTGTACCTAGCATTTAGTTGCTTTGCAAAACTTGCATACCACTCAAACTTTGATTTCTCGATCTGCTCTGCATCAAGCCCGTCAATATCTGAGTAGTTATCAAATATATTATCGAGGAAGGTCATCATATCTCCCCCTGATTCTTTCCATGCTAATGCAAATTGGGAGTTTCCGACAGGGGCATTATCTGGGCCACTAAAGGCAGACCTGCGAACCCCACCAAGAAGGAAGGGCTCCACAAACTCTTTTATAACCTGAGGATCACCGTACAATAAGTTGTACATCTCGGTAACAGTTTCGAGATCATTCTCAGCTGCGCTATTGGCAAGATTCTCCAATAGCTTTATTCGATTTCTGTCAGAATTAGAGTCTTCCTTGAGTTTATTTCTCATCATTAAAACAACCGATGAGATCGCATGATTGTTTAATGTTCTACTCCATGTTGAAAAACCTAGATCGATTGGTCTTCTGTAAAAGTCAACCTGTGACCCGTCTAGTTCTGACTGAACCGTAACCTCGTCATCACGAATACGATTACCAAGAATCTCCTCGTTTACATAACGCATATAGTTCTTGGCTTCTATTTCCTTCTGTACCCAAAACCGAACTGCATCACGCGCACGATTCATGTCTTTGACATTTTCGAGGTGCATTGGTCTTTCCTCCCGCATCCACTTCCACATCTGCGAAAAGGCTTCTTCCTCCTGTCCGTAGTACTCGGGATGATTGTCGAACCAAAATGCCATATCTTGCCACACTTCTGTGTATAGGCTCGGGCCATCTAAACCTAGCTCCTTGGACACCCTAACAAACGCACGGTTCGCTGATATGGAATATGCCTTAACCTTACTTTGTAGGTCACGGGTCTGTCCAATTACCTGTGTTATAAGTCCGGCAATCTTTTTACCAGCAGGGCCAAACCTACTCATTGCCTGACCAACTGACTCAAGGGAGCCAAGATGCCAATTTTTTCTTTGAGTAAAATATTTATCCTTGAGCCCGCCCGTTGGATCCATAAGTGCAACCTGTGCGTTCCTTGCCATATTCCTAAACCATGGCTGGTCTCCGTACTTCTGGACATTTACAGGATCACGACTAAACATGAGTGTCTCAGATATAGCCTTGTCGAAGTCTGGGTTATCAATTGCCCCATTCTTATCTAAGCTGATAACCATGGTCTTCTTCGTGTACCCCCCGGTAGGCTTGCCATCAGCGTCACGATTTAGTCGCATTACCAAGATAGGCTCACCATCCCCAACATTGGTAGGCTCAAGCTCACCCATGGCTGCACGAAGGCGTTTATACCTAGGGTTAATTGAGTTATGCAACTCCTTGAGCATTACCTTCTCCTTCTGAAGAAGGGTCTGGAAGTCTACTAAGTCTAAGAGCTTTAGCCTCTTTTTCTTTAACCCATTAAGTCTTTTCTCGAGGGATGACTCATATGAAAATTCATCTGATGTGAGGTCGGCTCTGGTGGCAGTAAATATTTTATTTATATCCCTAAGTAGCTTGGTTCGCTCAGCACCCTCCCCTAGTTTGTCGGTAGACATTCTATACAGGAATAAGCTTGAGTCCTTTTGCGTTTGAAGAACTTTAACTATAGCCATCCTCAGGTACTTGCTTTCGGGTGTGTCTTTCGAGAACTTAGGGTCATTAAGATTCTCAATGGCATCATTCATCTCCTGAGGATTAAAGTCATCAAATGTATCAATATCTGTTACCTTGCTTAGAATCTTTCCGACATCCCTAGATGTTACGCCATCAAGATCCATTGCGGTCTTGCGGATTGGCTTCTTCACCAGTTTTGCAATGTCTTCAATCTGCTCCCTAGTTAGCTTTTTCATGCTAATAGTAACAGTCTTTGCGATGTCCTCTGGGCTAGCTAGTCCTCGCTTCTGAACATCCTTAAACATCTCATTGAATTCTTCGATCTGCTGATCTGTGTCCCTGATCTGACTTTCTGCGTAGTCCAGCCTATCTAAGATGCCAGGGACTTTTTGCTTCCTGCCTCTGAGCATCATGGATATAAGGTCAATGGCCTCATTGGTGGCATGGGTTCTTGTCACTTGATTCCTGCCCTGATCTCCAATCCTTATAGATTGTGGGTTCTCGATACCTTGGCTTATTCTTTTATAGTACTTCTCGTTACCAATCTTGCCGGGTGCATACTTGTTTATAAAGTCTTCTGGACTTTCTGTGACCATGCCTTTAGCGGCTAAGTTATTGTAAGCTTTTGATAACAATGTAACCACCTCATTAATAGCAGCTACATCTCCTTCTTGAAATACACGCTCGGAAGCGTCAGGTGTTGGGATTGCCTTATCGTACATCCCTAGTGTTTCAAAGTCACGGGTTGCCTGCGGACTAAATAATTCAGCTAAATCATTCTTGCCTGCTCTTTTTAACGCAGACTCAATAACATGAAAGTTTGTATAATTAAACCTCCACGCATTGTTAGCCATCATGCCCCCAAAATTTAGTGCTGGATGGCGGGCAGTTTTCCCATCTTTAATTGCTTCCCTGTAATCAGCTAGCTCTTGTTCTAGCCGCTCGTTCATTGCCTCGTATATATTCTCAGATGCAAATGCAGTAACTTCTCCCGACTTGCTCTTATATATTTCGTAAGGCGAAAGTATGGAGCCTACCTTCTCAAGGTTATCTATGGTATCTTGAATTACTCCCGTTTGATCATTGGGAACTAACTCCTTTAAAGTATCAATATTCTGATGAGCGATTAACATCCAATTATGTATTGACGCGACTGATCCCTCATCTGCCATACCCATCATAAAGTCTTGCCATAGCTTCGACTTCTTCAACCAAGGTAAGTTTAACTTAAAAGAACTTATGCTAAACCCTCCGGGGTTTCCATCTATTGTATCTATCGCATGTTGCATCTCATGGATAAGTGTAGAAACGGTATCTTTTTCGGATAAGTCCCTTTCTACAAAGCCACCCAGACCCAACTGAATAGATGCAACCTCTTTTATATATGAACCTTCAGCCCTGTAATTAGGGTCAATAGTTACATCTATATTCTCAAGACCTGGATAAGCGAAGAATAATTGATCCCATTCCACTAATTCAGATAACTTAATCATCTGTGTGTCGTCGGAGATTTTTTCTCCATCCTCAAAGATTCCTTCCTTATTCCATGAGATGTTCCTTTTTATCTGCATGTCCTTTGGATTAATTAGGACGCGCTTTGTGCCATCAAACCACTCAAATGCAAACTCTTCTCCCATTGCCTTGATTGCCCCTTGGCCACCGAGCATGTGCAGGGTACCAACCCCTCTCGCATTGATTGCATTTATTGAGTGGCGTATAGGGGTAAGGGTTTGTGCTACCTTAAGTATCTCATCTAGTTGCTCGTTCGCCCACTTGAGCGACTCGGTATTTGTTTCAAGACCAAAGATTCGTGCGAGGATTGCTTTGATATAATCCCATGCGTTTGCGATCCATGACTTGCTTATCCCTAGTTTCTTGCGGGTCTGCGCTGAAAATCTAGCTCCTGCTAATGCTTTGCGAAACTTTGGATTAGATGCAACCTCTGACCAGAACTCATCAACTGATGACAATCCATGTACATAATCTGAGTTACTTAGTTTTTCGCGTAACTCTGGAAGCACTACATCATTTAGATTGGTGTATATACCCCCAAGCACTTCAGCGCTTGTTGACTCAATCTTACCAGGAATCTCCATGCCATTTGCCTGTGCAAACCCAATGTCCATGGCTAGCTTGGTGGGCGAGTGAATCATTTCATGCACGATAATACCCGCAAGCTGTTCGTCAGATGTGATACTTGGATTGTCGTAGAATATATCTGATACTAAGATTTTGTTCTGTGATGGTATGTAGACAGCAGTAGATACCTGATCTTCGCTAACGGCAGCATAGTTTCTGAATTCAGTCCATGGTACAAACTGAACAGACATACCATTGATGAGACTTGGGTTTCTTTGTAATGCTTGAGCCCAAAATTTTGTAGCCTTGCCTACGTTGCCCATCTTTAAGACCCTATCTATTGCGCTAGATGCAGGGAACTGGTTACCTCTGTACTCAGGAGTAGACTGAGTAAACCTACCGATTGCCGCTCTTGCCTCACCGAGCGACTCATCCATACCTAGTAATTGGAGTGGGTTTTCTTCGGGAAGTGCAACTGCACCGATCTGTCTTCTTCTCCTTGAGCGATCCCTTTCAATATCTTCTTCATTCAATGGAGTGGTTGGGTGCTCCATTTCACGCCCGGTCGTAATGTCTACAAACCCCTTAGGCATAGTGCGAACATTAGGTAATGTTTGATTTGACTCAGCTGTGTAAATGAGCGGGCCATTATTAAACATGCTCGCTAAATTATTTACAAACAACTTGGTGTTGTAATCCCCGTATATTGAGGACATACGAGTCATTGGAGTTGCCTTTACATTTGTATCAAACATATCAAGACCCTTATCCATCCTGTACTGGTCAAGTGCCTTAATTTTAGTTTCAGCAATAATTAACTTATCGTCCGTTCCTTTTCTTTTTTTACTTCTACTTTGCTTGCTTGGGCCTACCTTCCATATCTTCTGGTCTCCCAATGGAATTCCGTATGCCTTTGCTAGGCTTTCCATTATCTGTTTTCTTATCTGGGAGAATCCAGTCCCGACCATAACGTCACTATAATCCTTAACGAAACCGATTAGTTCATCTGAGTTTGTAATTTCAGAAATTAATCTACTTATCTGATCCTTAAAATCCCGCCCAAGAATTGACTCGAAAGTATTCGCATCATCGACGATCTCAAACATGTCTTGCGCATCTATTTTTGAAATAGGCTTACGAGCTTCTGTGAAATGCTTGAAATAATCCAAGAATAACGACCTGAATTGAAGGTTGTCTGAGTCACCCTGTTTAATTGCTTGAAGTATATCAGCCCTTGCCATTTGTTGATCTCGCTTATCGGCTAAATCCTGTGCTTCATTGGCATAATTTATTACCGCTTCAAATTTCTTAGCTATTGCATTAATGAATTTCTCGGCTGGGCGGGAATTGATTGCGGGTATACTGTAGCTTTTTTCCTTCCTTAGTGGATTCTTTTTTGAGAACTCCACCCAATCCTTAAACTCAGGGGATCCTGGTGCAAATTTAGTCCATTCAATATATGTCCTTTGCTCGGTTGGTGAAGGAATAAGTACGCCCTCCTGAACAAGCTCTTGGTATGCAGTAATCGATTCTGTTCTGATAATCTTCTTGAGTTGCTGCATCTCCTCACTCCTGGTTACATTACCTAGAAGATCTAAGGAGTATTTTTCCAATCCAGATTTAATTGAATCAAGGCCAAGGTCAGCTCTGATCTGCTCTACATTGCGCATTAAGTCCTCAGTTCCAACAGTTCGAATATATGCTGCTGTTTGATTTTGGTAACCCATCAATCTCCGGTATATCTCACTGTATGTTTCTATGACTTTCCCAACATTCGGTGAATTTCTTAGCGCGAAATAAAGCTTTTCTGTTTCTACCTCCTGAAACTTTGCGCTTTTACCAAGGCTTCTTATTTCTTCTTTTACCTCTTTATCTGATACGTCAGTATTCTCCAGTAAATCAGTGAAGAATGTAACCTCTGTTGAGCCCTCTCCTTTATTTAAAATGTCTGTAATTCTTTTCTGAAGCTCGGGTTCAAGTTCATTATATATAGAAAGCACATCCTTTAGGTCTGCCTCTATGAGTCCGTTCTGAACGCTAAATTTGGTATTTAATAAATTAAGTAAAGACTCAATGGCTCCAGTACTCGTGTCCCTAATAATGATTTTTTCAACCTGCAGTTCCGCAAGAATCTGACTCAATTCATTTATTCGCTTTTTGTAATTCTTGGGTTTCTCCGTTTTCAGTCTTTCTATTTGCTGTATAGCAGAAAAAGACTCTTTAAGTCTTTTACCCCTACCTCCCGAAACCTTAGGAACGCTTAGTTTTGGAACAAATTTATCTTCAGTTCTATTATAGGCAGCTACTGCTTGAACCTCGGGATCAGCGGTAAACTCACCTATATTATTGTACATCAAATCAATTCGATCTGAGTGAGGAGTAAATAATTTGATTTGCCCGATCATAGTGTAGTCCTCCATGTCTGCGACCACACTATTTCTATTTGCAGGAATTGAATTGTCTTTATTCCTTTTTACAGAATCAAACACCCGATTTCCCTTATCATCAAGCTGAGTAACTCTAATGTTTCCTTCTTCCAGTCCGTTCCTTGTTTTGTCAGCCCGTAAAATAACAAGCACCTTCCCCTCGTCCCCCTTGGTCATCGATGGGGAAATTTTATTGTCTACTGAAAGAATAGTAACCTCTTCTGACTCAAGTGACTTTTCAAGCAGCGGAAGGTATGCGTTCTTTTCTTCCGGTATTGGTTTAGTAAACTCTCGATCTCCTATGGTAAAAACCTTACCATATTCCTCAGACCTAAACTCATAATACCCACCAGTTGCCTGTCTTCTGTTTTTAAATATACGCTTTACTCCCTTTGGCCTCTTATTAAATAAAGCATCTTCAAATTCTTTTTGGGTAGAAGCATCTATCTTTTGATACTGACCACTCCTTTGCTCGTACTCATACTCAGCGTCAGGATCAAAATCAAATATTTCTGTGGTACCAAGATTATTGGATTGAACCTGGGAAAATGTAGTAACTGCCTTTCCCGTGAAAAGGGGACGCTTATGATCAAATGCCCATCTAATTACATTGAACTGATCACCATCAAAGTACTTATCATCAATAGCTCCACCTTGAGACTTCTTGGTTTGCTCGGGAACATCCTCCATTACTTTCTCGCGAGGGATATTACTACCCACGAACCTAGATGACTGCTCATATTGATGGTTGCCGACAATCGTTCCAATCAATGGGCGTATAGGATCATCCCCCGTGATCTCACTTATTGGTCGAAATACTTCCTCGATCTCATTAGCGGTGTAACCAAGATTGGACATCTCCTCACGGATCGCATTGTCCTCGGTTTCATATATACCATCTTGGTTCTTTGTTACGATAATTGACCTTCTTGTGGGGCCGACATTCTCAAAGACAACTCCGTCATTATCTGTAGCTAAATTTCTTTGAGCAATCTGGTTATCCTCTTCTGTTACCTGACCACCCTTCATGTCGATCACTAATGGGTTTTGCAGAAGTACTGTCTTTTGACCTTCTGTGGTAAATATACCACCAAGGCCCCCAATGTATCCTCCCTCGGGAGCCTCCTCACTGAATAGTATATTAGAATCCTCGCCTGCCTGGAACCCACTATAGATTTGCTTTACCCCGCCAATCTTACCTCTTTTTGTAAACTTGGTTACATTGCCTATTCGCTTACCAGTTTGAAAGTCGTACGCACCTGTTGCATCAATCTCAATCGGGCGAGTAGTTATATTTCCACCTTTTACATTTACCTGCTCGGCTTTCATTACTCCTGTGTCTGCATCGTAGGATGTAATGGTGTATGGCTCCGAGCTGTTGTTTAGTTTTACTTTTTGCCCGACAGGATCGGGAACTTTTACTTTTCTGCCGTCTTCGCTTACTTGACCAAATAATCTTTCTACCTTTTTCTTATTTCGTCTTACTTGCTCCTTCGCGTTATCTTCTTCAATCTTTACATCCCTTGCGGTAGGTACGCTGTAATTACCATTTGCATCGAGAACATTAAGTTCCTTAAGCTGAGTAAGTAGCTTTTGCCCCTGCTTGCTTTGACTATTGACCCCTGTGATTTCTGTAAAATCTTTTTTGGGGCTAGCTGACTTACTTGAGATTCCGTTGTTTTTGGAAGCTGATGATTCGTACGCTTTAATCGCCTTCTCAAGAGTTTTCCTTTCTTGAGGCTCTACCTTTGTGGTTTTTTCATTGTGCGTAAAATCTTCGGTTACTACTGCAGGTTCATCATCTTCAATGCTCACCTCCTCCACTTCCTCAACCTCTGGTAAATCTTCCTCCTCAGGAACAAATGCGTCATTAAAAAGACCTTCAGTATCAAGATCTACCTCAACCCTACTTGTTACTTCTTTATCGCCGACCTTAGATTTAGTTTCAACAATAGCAGTATTGTCATCAATAGTGGAAATGGTTCCACTAATCTTTCTACCTTCCCGAAATACGGCAACAGGATCACCTGGCTTGAACTTAACTTCCTCTTCCTTGGCATCAATTTCCTCAAGGGCAGAATCAATCTCATCTGCCATAGCAAAGTCCTGAGGTAAGGTTTGGTCTTGTTCTAATTCGGTTTCATTATCGGACTTCAGGTCATCTCCTGACTTATCCTTACTGTCCCCGAATCGAATTGCACCTGCTGCACTAAACTGAACACCACCTAATGCACCAAGTACACCAGCATCAAACATCTGCTCAAGTTCCTCACCAGCAAAAGTGAGTTCACGACCCCTTGCATACTTATCGGCTGCAATGTTTATGAACTCCTGGGCGGCCTCGGTGGCACCCTCAACAAATACACCTTCGGGCAAGTTATATAGTAATCGCTTAAGGTACTGAGATGAAGCCTCCTCGCCGATACCAATAATTTTATTTAACTGCAGACCCGCAGAAAACAGGTCTAAAGAACCAGCTAATGTACCAAATCCTATGGATAAACTCTTGGCTTTATCTGGAGATACATAGTCCTTATTAGATGGGTCGAGCTGAGTATATGGATATAGCTCGGTATATATCTCACCTGTGCCCAATCCTATCGAGCTAGTGCCTAAGCCTAACTGCATACCAGCGGTACTAAATGTACGCTTGATTGCTTGATCCGCTGTCTCACTTGCACTCTTTCGTTTGATTACATTCTCAAGAGTTTCCCGTAACCTACTCTTAACTACAGCCCGACCAGCTAAACCTCCTGCCCCTGCTCCCAATGCGAATGATCCGGCAGCCTCTACCGTAGATGGTAATGCCTCACCGAATCCACCCGCTAAAAATCTAGCAACCTCAGCTGGGTTATCCCACCTTACATCGGATGCCCTACTAATAGACGGGTTGTACTCTGATGCTCGCTGTTGTGCCTCTGCTGCACTCTGCATGAGGCTTGCTTCGGCATCCTCAAACCCTAATGT
>CALIKS010000022.1 GCA_938017985.1 uncultured archaeon
TTGAATATTCTTGAGAGGCGGAGCCGCAGTTCCGATGTGGCGTGAGCCACCTGTCCGGAACTACTGAGCCACCCCTTAATTTTTAGTTATTCACTAAGCTTTTTATCTAACCCATATACCTCACGCATTGAAATATCTTTGGACGGATCAATGCTATCGATATTGATTTTATATGCATCATGAACGATACGATCTAGTATGGCATCTGCCAGTGGACCATCGTTGCCGCCAAGCTGCTCGTACCAGCCTTCTGATTTGTACTGGGAGCAGAAGACAGTGGAGGATTTTTTCCTACGGCGATGCAGTAGTTCGAAAATGTCCTTGCGCTCATTTTCACTAGGCTTTAAGAGAAGCCATTCATCGATAATCAGCAGCAATGGATTAGCATACTTGGCCATTACTCTTTTGTAGATGCCACTATTTCTTGCTAGTTCAAGGTCAAGCAGAAGGTCAGGAAGTCTTACGTACTTTGCAGGATAGTGTTGCTTGCAGGCCTCCATGCCGAAGGCGCAAGCCATATATGTTTTACCGCTTCCGGTTGCACCAGTAATAAAGATGTTTCGATATTCTGCTATATAATCACAAGTTGCAAGCCTTGTGATTAGCTCTTTATTAAGCTTGCGTCCGGATGTATAGTCAATGTCCATGATGCTGGCATCTTGCTGGTCAAATTCAGCATTCTTGATTAATCTCCTTAATCGGCTGTTCTTTCGGCTGTTATATTCAATGTCAACCAACATACCAAAGCGATCTTCGAAGGGAACTTCCTTCATCTTGTTGTCGGTGAGCTGGTTACGGAATGCATCTGACATAGCAGTCAATTTCATTTCAATTAGTTTATCAATGGTACTTTGATTTATCATAGATGTTTACCTCCCATAATAGCCGGCACCTCTAGTTATGCCGTGGTTATTGTGTGTAGTCTCCAATTCTTCTGCTTCAACCGGTGATTTGACCTGACCGGCTATGAGTATATTTTTAATACTCTTATAACTGGGGGATGCTGTATAGGAAAGAGCCTTCTTACAGGCGGCTTCTAGACGATTCGCTGAATATTTGTCAACAAGCTTTAGAAGCCCCATACAGCTTCTGTAACTCTGCTGTTCCACACGGCTGGAGGTAAGTATTGCATCTATTACCTGATACACATTGATTCCAATTTGCTCAGCCCATTTTCGGAAACGGTCACCGTTCCACTCTAAAAATTTCTGGTGGTCTTCCGGCATGTGCTCCACTATTGTGCTGTACTGACCCTTTCTTCCGTAGAGACGGAGATGAGAGGCTATTCGGTTATGATTATAGAAAACTTCTATCGTTTTATCTGTTATCCTAACATCAACCTTACGTTTTATGTATTCGTAAGGGATTGAGTATAGCATTCCGTTTATGGATATGTGATAATTAAATTGAACGGTGGCTTGTTTCCATTCCGCTAGTTCGTAACGGGTAGCAGGTAATGGTGCCAGTAATGGCAGTTCTTCGTCGCGGAAGAGACTTAACCGGCTGCCCTCTTTCTTTTGGAAAAGCCGGGCATTAAAGGCTTTCAGTTTCTCCCAGATGGCACAATTTAATTCAGCCAGTGAAAAGAACTGCTCATTTCGCAATGCAGCTGTAATCCATGTAGATATATTTCCAACGGAACCCTCTGCATTTGGCTTATCTTTCGGTCTTCTAACCCTAGCGGGGATGATGGCAGTGCCATAGTGTTCAGCCATCTCGTGATAAACGGTATTTAATTGCTGATTGAACCAACCCCCGTTATGTACCACTACAGTCTTGCAGTTGTCCGGAACAAGTATCTTGGCTACGCCACCGAAGTACTCATACATATGAACGTGGGCAGTTATCCATGCCTTCTGTTTTTCATTAATGAAAGCTTCAACATAAGCATACTGACTGTAAGTCATAACTCCTACGAATAGGTATGCATTGATGATTTCACCAGTGTCAGGATCAATGATATGTGCAGGGTCACCGGCCCAATCTACTTCAACCTGTTCACCTGGTTTACGGCCTATGTGCATGGTTGCACGTCGTTTCTGTTCATCTTGCTGAATATAATAGCAGAATTGGGAATACATGAGCGGCTCCTCGCCGCATAGGCGACACTCTTCAATGTATTCTGTCCATAAGAGCTTTTTGCTGACTCCGTTTTTCAGTAGCTCCTTATGGATGTGATCGAGGCTTGGCATCTTCTTATTATTGATAACTTTGCCATCCTTCGGGTATAGCAGACCTTCTAGCATCGCATTAGTCTGTTCATTAGGGATTGGCCAGGAAATATTAAGTTCCCCAGCTCTCTTTAGAACCTTAGATACGGTGTTCCTGGAACATGGGCAGCTTAGTGCAATGTTCCGTTCACTAAATCCCAAGCTTTTTAGCCTTAGGATTTCTCGATAATCAGTCATAATAATGACCACCTTTATAATGTATTTACACCAAAAAATTGATGCATAGATACATTATTGACAAGTATATGTTAATGGCTCACTTTATCCGGAATGATGGCTCACTCAAGAACGGTAGAGTGGCTCACTTTGACCGGACAGGTGGCTCAAACTGAACAAGATTACTCA
>CALIKS010000023.1 GCA_938017985.1 uncultured archaeon
AGTTTCTGAATTTTCTTATATAGCAAAACCTCTAGAAGTATCAGAAGTATCTGCTTTTGGAGGTGTTCAACTGCCTGATCAAATTTCTGAGATCAATATACAGAGTTCTCCGATAAGGCCTGAAGTTTTTAGTGCGACAGAAGCTCAGATCTGGAATGTTTCACGAGTAAATGTGAGAGTTTTCTATGAAGCTCCTCCAGAGGTTGATATTGTATCCACGTCCCTTCTTGTAGCTCCTAACGAGCCGGACACAGTTTCTACTGAGTTAAAAATGGCTCAGCCTACTGAAGTCTTAGTAGAATACACGCCCAACTCCGTTTTAGAAGAAAGTATAATTGCGGGATCTCAACCTAAAGACGTTCAATTGGTAGAAGCTCTTTCTTCCAGTATATCAGAAGTTGATGAAGTAAGTGTGTCTTACACTCCTGCATCAGCTAGTGTTATTTCTGTTTCTTACACTACCAATGATACCTCAGTACCTGTAGTTGAGTATTCGAGCAATTCAGTTTCCACTGTCGAGGTAGATAGAAGCCCAGTAGTCCCATCAGAGGTTAGTTCAGGATATATTCCTTATGATGTAGATTCAGTTAACTCAGAGGTTACTCCTTCCACAGCTCTAGACATCCACCCTGGTTATATTACATATGAATACCGACAAGCTGTACTTCATGATATAGATAACGATTTAGTAACCTTAGCATCTAATCCATTAAAGGATAGAACTCGAGGAAGACCTGCAATATTTTGCACTAATGATAACGGTAAATTTAGAATTTATGTGGATTCAGAAGGAGACGCTTATGCATTAGGTAAAACGATATGGGGCACTGAGTATACTAGTTGGACCAAAATATTGGACGGGGTTAAGTCAGTATATATGGTAGATAGACTCACTACCCAGGATTCTTATCTCTTCTTAAAAGAAAACTCAGAGCTTTGGGGTTGGGGTAGAGGTATTTATGGTAGGCTTCTATCTGGCAATCAGTCTGATCAACCTACCCCTATAAAAGTTCAAGAAAACATAAAAGATGTTTACTACAGTGGGTATGATACTGTTCTTGCATTAAAGAATGATGGAACCTTAATAGGTGCGGGTAATAACTTTTATAATGTACTAAATACTGGAACTCGTAGCTGGCAATATTCAGTGGTAACAGTAACATCCAATGTTAAGGAGGCTGTTATAAAAGCCTCTAATAGGATTTATATCTTAAAAAACGATAACTATATCTATGTTAATGGAGGTGTCATAGGGCCTTCACATAATGATTACTCTCAATTACATCAATTTAGAGGGAACATTTCGGAAATATTCCATGACACTTTTCTAGGAGGTACGAACATAACTTATACTTATTTAAATAATTCTACTCACTATAGATTTTCAGATTACATCAAAGACCCCTGGGGTAATTGGCACTATCAAGAAGCTGCTACAGGGTATTCAAATGTAAGATATATAGATAAAAGCATTAATAATGTTATTATAGCTGTTCACACCGATCAAGGTATTACTTTCAGGACTGACTCTCTTACAGATACAATACCTTATACCGGGGGTACTTTTGGAAATGTGAAATACATGATTTTGGGAGACGGTGGCTCTCATGCAATTGTAAGAACCGACAATACTTATGTAGAAGTTGATAATCTTTTATCAAAGACAGCCGATTCAGACAATATTACTTCATTAGAAATCGCTACTCTACACACTTTCCCTAAGTATCCAATTGAAGTCTCTAACGAAACAGATCCTTTACCTGTTAGCGTTATATCAACTTCAGTAGGTCCTAGTGAAGTTGAATCAGTAGATGCAGGGGCTTTTCCAGAACAGCCTATTGAGACTTCTATCGAATCAACTCCATCCTCTGTGAGTGTTATATCATCTGTTACGTTACCCTCAGAAGTTGTATCGGTAGAGATTGAGCTTAATCCTTTAAAAGAAGGCGATTTAAATGAAACTTTCGGGCTAGACGCTCTTTATCATTTTGTACCTGAGCAAAATATTACTAGACCTATAAGATACTCTCACAGCAGTCTCAGTAGTACAGCGAGTATTAATCACTCAGAGTATGGATATCTTAATGGTAGGAAAACCTTTATAACAGGTCCTGATACTTACGAAAATGGTATAAGCACTACTCGGATTAATGGAATCACAGGTCTTGAACGGGGAGTTAATACTAATTATCGATTTAGAGCCTGCATTACTATTCTGTTTAAACACACAGTCACAGGCACTGTGGACGATATATTTTATTGTAGGGACGGGGGCGGTTTTAACAGCTATTCTTACCGTTTATTTAGAATGGAGGACGGTGAGTATAGACTTAATATTCTTGATTCATGGGAAGAAGGTTCTACTCTCGCTTTATTAGCAAATGGTATCTTCCTAGATGAAGGGTGGAATATTATTCAAATTACTCCTGGGGCAGTAACTACTTTTAATGGTAGTAACTTTACTATGACAGGAGCAGGTTCTTTATCTGTAAACGGGTCTACTGTATGGACCGCTTCACCAGAGGATGCATATCCTTATGGAACTTCACACACCAATGTAAGGGTCGCTATGAATCATATCGAGTTCGGTCCAAATGTTGAGATAGGAGATTTTGTAATATCTAAGGGTAGTTATACAAATACAGCGGGTTCAGGTTATACAATTTCTGAACAATTAATAGAGGATGTTGGTTACATAGCTCATAAGTATTCTCTAAATCATTTACTACCAGATACCCACCCCTACAGATTCGATGAACCAGACGGTATGTTATATCAGGTTCCTCAAGTTAATGAAATATCCGTAGAGACATCACCAAACCCTGTAAGCACTGTAGAGTGCTTAACAGCACCTTTAGAAGTTCAAGAAGTAGCTTCATTAAACCTTGAATTTACAGATATTACCTCCTTTGCTGAAGTATATTGCGACAACTTATATTACCAAGCCGATTATCAGCCTTGGGGTGACTACGCGATACCTCCATTCATTTTGTCAATGGAAGCACACGAAGATAGGGACGGTGTTACTTCTAATTTTAGAGAACCTTTAATCTCTCCTGGTATGAAGGAGGGGAGTTATGGGATAAGGTTTGCAGAACCTACTTATCTTCACGAACAAGCTATATTGGAGTATGCAACTTTTAAAACCCCAGACCCTAGATATGGAACTATTCAGTTTTACAGTGGGGGGCCTATATATCCCACATATGCGTGGGATATAGGTGATGTAAAATTTTCAGGAGTTTTTAGACCTACAACGAACGTGTATTATGGTGAGGAAATTATCGATCACGTTAAAATAAGAGGAAAAATTAAATTAGCTAGTATAAGACCCTTCACGACTTGGGATGCACTTACTTATGGTGACGATTATAATACTGTTAGGTTCGATGTGCCTACAAATGTCTTCTACGACACTCCTACAATTGAATCTTACACTCTTGGCTATCCTGAAGATGGTACTGGTTTCGGATGTTTCTATACACTGGAACTTGATGTTAGCTTCATTATGAGAAACTACGCTTCCACTTTTGGTGCATGTTTCAAGGCATATATATCTAGTTTTGGTAATATTTATGTACGGATTAACGGTAATTCAGTTGCTGATATAGATTCAGACGGAGACGGTGAAGCTGACTCTTATGATTATTTTTATACAGATCCTGAAGATACTGTAAGAAAAGTTGAATTAGATACATACAACGTACAATCATCACCTCTTGAAGATTGGGACTATATAAGATGTAATATTACCCCTGACTCCTCTAACTCTTCAACAGGACTAGAAGCAGGTGAGTATTATTTAGTAGGAGATGTACATAATGACGGGCGGAAAGCTATTTCCAAGGATGGAATTGTTGTAACCTCTGAAGGTCAGTTAATTTTCATACACCCTGATGAACGTGGGGATATATGGGATAAGGTGGCTAACACTCCAAACACTCTATCAAGTGTTAGCGCTGGAATTATGCCAGCCAATATTTCGAGTGATGTATTAGTTTCCCATAGTCCAAACTCAATCAGTGATGTATCTGCTTCTGATTGGCCTACCGCTGAAGATTGGGCTGAAATAAACCACTTAGTTCCTGTGCCAAATTCGACAGGTCCCGCAACCATCGATATGGATGTTTTCAGTCAGGGCACTACTAGCTTACAATTAATTGGAGTTTTGAGCGGGGCAGTTATAGGGGCTAATGCTACTTCCAGTTCAGGGGTTCCTACAGGATGTGAGAATATCAGCGCAATAAATGGATATTCATATATTAACGTCGGCAATAGTAGGGCTACTTGCGCCAGAAGTAACACCATACCGTTTATACATGGGGAAAAAGTTCTTTGGAGATCCTTTAATGGTCAAATTGTTACATCCCCTGCGACTCCAGATTATAGGCTGGAGCCTTTTAATTATCCTGGAACATCCACAGAATTCTGGCTCTATCCAACTTGGACTTCTCCAGAAGGAGGTGCTTTGTATTTCGACAAGCTAGAGGATGGTAAAATGTATTTCACCTTCGACACCGATAACGCTGACCAGATACATCTGAACACCTTCCCCATAGCTGCTCCAAATGAAGTGTCAATTGTTGATGGTAATTTCCCTGAAGGTACTTCAGGACGTACCGAAACTTTCAGCGATTATCCGTTTTATGTGTACGGAGGTACAAAAAATTTAGAAATGATATATTGTGCTCCGGGCACCTTTTTAATGGGTAGCCCTGATACGGAAGTAGGAAGAGCAGGGGATGAGCATCAGCATGAGGTCACTCTGACCAAAGGCTTTTATTTAGGAAAATACGAAGTGACGCAGGCTCAATATCAAGCTATAATGTTAGGAAATAGCGATGGTTTAAATAATAGACCGAGCTATTTTATCAATAACCCAGACCGTCCGGTGGAGCAGGTATCGTTTGATGATGTACAAAAATTCATAGCCCGATTAAATAGTCAACAAGCGGGTAATCTTCCTGAAGGTTGGGCATATGGTCTTCCCACGGAAGCCCAGTGGGAATATGCCTGTCGAGCAGGCACAAACACTGTTTATTCTTGGGGAGATCATTATAATTATAATTTAGCCAATTACTCAGGCGATTCATTCCCACATACAACTGATGTTGGTCAATACCCACCTAACCGCTGGGGCTTTTATGATATGCATGGAAATGTGAACGAATTGTGTTCAAATTATTTATATGGTTACACCACTACAGGTACTTACAACACGATCGATCCTGATGGGCCCTCAACTGGTACGTATCGTATGCGTCGAGGGGGTGATTATGACGATACTCGACTTGACATACGTGCGGCCAATCGAGCTACCATCCTTCCAGACAGCAGGCGAAGTACGCTAGGCTTCCGCGTAGCATTGATTCAAATATAATTAATACAACCGTAGCTTTTAATCGGTATCTATATGTTATTTTAATAGGGTAACCCAACCTTTATTTATTATGGCAACAGTACAAATATCTTTTACAGATAATTCAAACAACGAAGAAAAGTTCACCGTGTATCGCTCGGTTGACGGTGGTAGTGTAACTGGAGTAACCGGTGAAGCAGTTTGTGAGGTAGCTTGGAATACAGGAACTTCCGCTTGGGAAGTGTCTTCAGGAGCTATTGACGCTAACAATGATGCTACTGGAACTACTCTTCCAACCACTGACCCATCCACTACCGGTCAAAGCTTCGTTATCACTTACACAGAGGATAACGCAGGTACTTACTTCTATGGAGTTGAAGCAGAAAATAATATCGGTAAATCCGCTATTAAATCCGCTCCTTCGTCCATTACTATCGCCCCATAGTCTATAGTAATGACGGATCTCCTAGTAATGGGAGCCTCGTCAGCTTTAGGGTTCATCTTTAGATTTATGGCCGAAGGCCGAAAAGCTAAGGACGATACCATGAGGCGTTTGGTCGAAGCTCAACAGGCTTCAAGCAACAGTGCTGACTCAGCAGCTCAACGGGCAGGTCCCGGTGGGCTCTGGGTCAGACGTTTCTTGGTAGTAAGTGTGATTCTTGCAGTAGTTGGATTCCCTTTCCTTGCATCTTTCTTTCATGTACCTACTTTCGTAGAAATAAATGAAGCTTCCAGAAGTTGGTTATTTGGCTTAATTGGAGGCAAGGATAATATAAGGTACGAGCAAGTTGACGGATACTTACTTATCAAAGAAAATAGAACTGTATTTCTAGCTCTCTCTTCTTTTTATTTTGGTCAAGCCGCCGGACGATGAACGAAACCGCAATCATTGATGTTCTTCTAGGAGTAGTCCTAGCTCTTTTTGGATTTATTATGAAATACATCATAGGACGTGTTCAGGACAATGAGTCTAAGATAGACACCCTTAGAGTTGATTTAGCCAAACAAGGTCAAGAGAACCAAGAGCTTTACAATCACATAAAGCGTATAGATCGGAACCTCTCCGAGATCTATAAGAAACTTGATGAATTAATTTTAACCGTACGTACAAACAAATGAGTAAAAAAAATAACAAAAATACTTGTGGTTCCCCCACTGGGAAATGTATGAACCCTAACGGTTGTAAGGCTGCAGGCCGATGCTTAATGGCCAAGAAGCCAAAGAAACCTGGTCAAGTTACTGGACAGAAAAAAGGATACTAAAAAAAATACAACCGTTAGATGCTAACAGTATACTCTGTTATACATAGAGCATGGAACAAACAACCGAGGTGGTTCAATCCCCTCAACAGAATCAGTCAGTCGAAGACGCGTCAACTAACGACCTCCGAGACTTCTTAGCCGCGCAAACCGAGCCTCAAGAGCCTCAAGCTCAAGAGAACCTCGAGACCCAACCCGAGGGGGAGAACCTTCCTCAGGAAACGGGTGACTCAATTGAACCTGAAGTAGGTCAAGAGTCGGAAGAAGAAAGGTTAGCCAAAAGGAGAATCCGGCCTAAAAATAACCTCGATCAACAAGTTATCGATTTATATCGAAGCGAAGGGTTTGAGGGGACTTTTCAAGAAGCTGCCAGGATCATCTATGGAGAACCTTCACAACCGACCCAATCCGTATCTTCTGAGGAACCTCCCAGAAATATCCAACAGGAAACTTCAGAGAAGATTGAATCTATCCGTGGGGAGATTACTGAACTAACTGAAAAGGTTTCAGAGGCTTCAGAAAATCTAGATACCGTGCAAGCACTGTCTTTACAAAGAGAGATAATGCAAAAGGAGCTAGAGATTCAAAGAATTGAAACTAGAGCAGAGATTCAGCGAGATCGCGAAAAGGCAGAGTTCGAAACAACCCAAAGACAAAAGTCTTCGGAGAGTCGTGAGAGAGCTGTTACAGCTTATCCTGAGTTAGGTGATAATAATTCTTTATATAGAAAAGAATTTGATAACTTTATTCAGACAGCTTCCAGCAATCCTGACTATTCGCCAATTTTTCAGTCTCCTAAATGGCCTGAGATGATGGCTAGAGAATTTGCTCAAATGAAAGGCAAGCAACCCTTGATGCAACAACAAGTTGTTCAAGATGCTTCCAGACAGGTAGCTCCTTCTGTAGGTAATCAATCAAAGGTCCTTACTTCTGGGAATACGGCACAACCGGCAAACGCTAACGCACCTGTCAGTGACATTTCTGAACTTTCTAACGATCAACTTTATCAATTACTAGGGAAGTCGGACGGTCGCCGATATCTACAGTGAGTTAGTGTCTTTTACTAACTAATTCTAATCATTTTTTAAAATGGCTAAACAAATCCCAACCTCGTTTACAGGCGCTACTAATGTCGACTTGGTAAACTCAACAACGGGAGCACCAGCGTCTTATGCCTCTATTGTAGGTAATCAAGGCTCTAGCGAGCTCCGCACACAAATCTGGTCCGAACTCGTAAAACGCGACGCTCGGGAAAAAAACGTACTAAAGGACTTCATCGGGGGAGAAGGAAGCGGTAAACCGATTATCGAAAAACGCGACCTTTCTGCTGGTGGATCCGACAAAGTTGTTTTCACTACTGTAGCTCCTATCCGTGGACAAGGTGTACTCGGGGAAGCAATCCTCAAGAACAGCACCGAAACTCTTAAGTTCGGAACCTTCCCAGTTGAAGTTGACCTCATCCGTCACGCTGTCTCCTGGACTCAAGTTCTTAAACTTATGCGTTTTACTGGTAAGACCCTTGACCAACTTTCTTCGGAAGTTATGTCCGAGTGGTATGCACGTAAAGAGCAAGACGACTCCTTATACGTTGCTCGTCAAACCTGTTTACTTAAAGGAGCTGACAACGCTCTTGAAGACTATGGCTCCAAGGGTGGTGCATTGAGTTATTCTGAAGACGGTCTCTCAACCGACCTTCTTGAGCACCTCAAGCAACGCCTTATCGCTACTGGAGGTGAGCCTACTCAAATCCGCACTGACGGAAAGAGTGGACATGAGATCCCCGGTTACTTGTTCTTCGCTCCCGACGCAGGACTTCGTCCTCTTCGTGGTGACCAAGACTACTTGAATGCTATCTACTATGCTGACTCCCGTTCTGGCGACAATAAGTTGTACAGTGGTGAGTATGCAATGTGGGATAACATTCTTGTATATTCTCACAACAACATCATCGACACTGCAAATGGTCGTCAAGGAAGCCCTTTAGCTCCCGTTTACTATTTGCAAGCTGGTGATTCTCTTGCAATCACTGGTGCTACAGCGTCTCTTGGAGCTGACGGAGCTGACTGGTTCGCTAACTGGAGTGGTGCAAACCTTGACCTTATCAGTGGTGACACTCAGTGGGATGATACTTCAGCTACCTTAAACGGTAACTTCCTTGCTATCGGCATGAGTGGAGCAAACCGTGGAAAAGTAAAACACTTCAAGTACACTGCTAACAGTATTAGTAAGCTTACTGGTATTACTGCTCAGGGCACTGCTTTCGGTGCTGCTTCTAACGGTATTGGTGCTAACGCTGCTACTTCAGATTTCGGACAAGGCGACTTGATCGTTCCTGCAGACAGTAATGGTACTCCTATCTGTTACGGAGTCATGATGGCTAAGAATGCTCTCTACTACGCTAAAGGTGCAGTAGACGCTGAGCAAATCTTCCACTATGACGACTTCGCAAACAGTGGAAACGACGCTCATTTGAATGCTATTGGTATGCAAGGCATCCGTGGATGGCGCGCATATCAAGACACCAATGGTCGTCTTCCAGGTCTTCAACTTATTAAGATGGTACGTCAGATCCCCGGTCTGGCTGTCGCTTAGTAGTTAGGGACTAGCGTTTCTTCTGGGGAGCCTCTGAGTATCGGGGGCTCCCCTTTTTTATAACCCATAATATATAACATATGAAAATAAGAATGATCGGAAAGTCCTCAGGGACTGTTGGAAGCAAAATGATTCACGTCAGAGGAACTTCTGGTAGAAGGTTCGCTTTTTCTAAAAAACCTGGTGAAGGTTATATTTACGAAACGAAAGACGATAAAGAAGCAGAAGAAATATTCAAAACACAGAACAATCGTTTTGCATATTATTTTGAGCCTGTTTTTGAAAGCCTTGATTTGGGTTCAAAAGATAAAGTTTCTTTTGAAGAACTCGACCTAGAAGGTTTGAAAGATCTATGCAATAATTTAGGTATAGAGACATTACCGCAAGATAAAGAAAGGTCTCTAAAAAGATTATTAACTGCATACAATAAAGGATGTAGCTAATATTTTACAACCGTTGGAGCTATCTCCGAATAAGGTGTAATCTCTCTTTATGGCAGAGAACCTTACATACGGAGTGTCTCCCTCCTTCAAAAACTTAAAAGATCAGCTATCTACTCTGTACGGTGCTGAGGGAGTAGAAGATTTAAGCCCCCTGGACCAACAGAGGGTAGGGATATACATTAACCAAGCCTATAGGGAATGCTATAGCCCTATAGACGGTAGAAGACCGTCATGGGCAGTAGCTAATTACGGTATTGAAATACCAGAAAAATTGCAGACTCATGGTGAATTTATTGAAGGTTCTCGTGGTATATTCCTTGATGATCCAGTTCCCAGTAATTTTTGCGGGTCCTACATCGAAGTAAATAAAGAATTTTATACTATAGCTCAGATCGAAGATAATGAGATTAAGATCTTAGCCCCTTGGCCAGAGGGCTCTGGGCGTTACCCTGCTACTATATACTTTTCTGCTTACGAGCTAGATAGAGAGGTTATAGATGTCTGTGACAGTCCTGAGATAATTGGGTGGGGTAAACTTTCACCCATGCATGACAAAGAGCAAGAGATTACAATGAGAGCTTCTTACTCTGCTGACTTCTTACCATACCCTTCTCAGCATTATGGGAATGTACCAAGTATCGCTCACAAGGGTAAAGACTTTCATGTAGATAGGCCTTTATGGTATTATGTGGATAACTCAGACTTACAAGTCTACTCAGAGATTGAAGAAAATTCAGACGTTTCTAAAAAAGCTATCAGAAATAGGTTTTGCTTGTACCCCCTACCTCCTCAGAAGCAGTCTATCAGGATAAGGGCGAATATCTTACCTTTAGAGCTTACTCACGATGAAGATATTGCCAGATTACCTGGTAATGTTGTTTGGGATATTTTATTTCCTATAGCTTCAGCTACTCTTGCAATGTCAGACCCTAGATATAATGGGGACAATAAAGAGGCTATATTTAAAGTAGCTGAAAACGCTAAGCTGAGGCTTAAATCTTTAGGTAGTAACCAGAAGAAAAAGCCAATTAGATTGAAAAAAAGATTTGGTTGGTAACATGTCAGAATTTTTAAGAATAACCGGTCGTCCCAAAATTGAAAGGGACTCTAGTGGTTTAAGAAAAATCACAAGGACATATATTGTCCAGGGAGAGGTTGTAACTGAAGGACGTGTTGAACAAGAAGTTTTTCTTCCATACGGCACCCCTGATGTAGAGTATCACGATGCCATTCAACAAGATCTTTCTAACGGAGGTCTTACTAATAGTGAGGTAACTGGAGCTTATCTAGTATCCCAATCCATTGATCCTGGATCTACAGTAAACGAAGCTGTACTAACCCGAGTATATCAAGAGCTAGATCAAGAAGATCCTGTACAGATAGGAGAAATAGAAATAACTAGAGGAGCTAGTGACCGGCTTACCGTTAAAAAGACTTTTATTGTAAAAAACCCATACACCGAGCACTACAAACAAGGTAGGGTTGGGATAGATTCCTTGGATATTGAAGGGAGTGTATGTTTCTTAGGTACGGTACAGTCTACAGAAACTGATGTATATACGCAGTTTATAGAGGTTTATTTTCAAGACGGTGTTCTATCTGAATCTATAAACTATAAGTACGGACAGTACCCGAATCATAAATTAGAGATTAGGACTTTAAGGTCCATAGATAATATATTACCTCCCCCAGAAGATGAGGGACCTAACGAGGGCCCTTGGTTTGAAGTGTCTTTAAAAGAGGGGCCTGGTGATGATAATTTTGGTCAACTAGGTAAGACTGTTAAGACTGCTGTTTATGCTAAGGGCTATGGGCTTATATCTAAGGACGAAGAGGTTAAAGGTAAAGAGCCTAACACTATAAGCGTAACCACAATTAAATTTTTAACTGGTGAAGATGGATCAGTTCCCGATTCTGAAATACCTAATTTCACAAGAAAAACTTTTGAGGGAGTTAGTGAATCTGACGGTTATGAGTTACACACAATCAAGGGGATAACTCTTAATGGTAACAGCGGGGTAGTAGAAGTAACAGTAGACTATAAATATGGAGAGTCTCCTGAACATAAACTAGAAATAGCTAGAGTGGTAGCTTATGGGTCTTCTCCCAGCTCCAACAACATAGTAGATTTTTTATACCCCGAAGGAGATCCAACGGGTTTAGGTAATTTTGTTTTAATATCTGAGAAGGAAAATACTCAAGGAGAGTTTGATATATACACCTCTGAGTTTGCTAGAGGAAATGGTATAATTTCTGAAAGGTCAAGTACCGTGGGCTTAACTACGGTATCTGAGGTTGTCAGTCTACACCCACCCAGTCCAAAGATTAGCTCTGAAAAAGATACTAATGAGCTATCTAGAAAAGTAGAGATATTGGATGGTTATCAGAAACTCACAATAGAATCTAGTTTAGACGAGTCTGGAATAGTTGATTCAAGAGAGGAGAGCAAAAACAATGGGGCTTTAAGTCTACTTACTCTGACTCAACTTGGTGACTCTTGGGATTCTGCAAACACTCCAGTGGGTTATGTTGAAATATCTGAAAGGAATCACAGATTCGATAGGTACCCCGCGATAACCAGAGTTTACGCAAAAGGAGAAGGGAACATCTCCACATTCACAAAAAATATAGCTGAGGGTAGGGTTTATGAGACTGTAGATTTATACCCAAGTTCCCGAACTATTAATCCTGAACTTGACGATTCAAAAAACGAAATCTCTAAAAGAATTGAAGAGCTAGACGGGTATAAAAAAGTAACTATTCTTAGTACTTCTGGAGACAGAACTATAGTAGAGAGTAAAGTTGAAACT
>CALIKS010000024.1 GCA_938017985.1 uncultured archaeon
ACTGTGGAGGCTAAAAAGGGGGGAGAAATGATAGGCTATGATGGCTTCAAGCATAGGAAGGGCTCAAAGATACATGCATGCGTGGATGAAGGCTCCATGCCCTTAAGCATAGCTTTGGGTGCTGGAGATGAGCATGATTCGAAGCGGTTCGATGAGTTATTGGATGGCTTAGAGAAGCCTCCGAAGGAGCTTTACGCTGACTCAGCGTATGATACTGAAGCAATAAGGGGCAGGCTATCGTCAATGAATGTGGAGGCAAACATACCCATAAACCCCAAATTGCAAGGCAGCGTTATCAGCCTTTCGATATTTATCAAGAAAAAGAATATAACATCATTTCAATACGAGACGCTTATTAACAGAGCTTTAAGAATGGTCTTGTTCTGTTTCTTGCGCACTTGTAAAGACCTTCATGAGCCTGTCGCATTCTAAGCAGAAGAAGCTGGGATATGAGAATAAATCCTTAACTTGAAAGAAGTGCTTTGATATTATACAATTTTTAATGTTTAATGGACAGATAGCCATTGTGTATCCGAAAATTATATTATGCACCATAACTATTTAAGGATTTCATAGTAGTGATGTATTATGCCCATATTCCACTCTCTAGAGGTAAAATCTTGGAACGATCTTATCTTTGGAGTGAGTAAATATCCTCTAAGATATGGATTTAACCTTGAGGTTGGAAGGGGCGAAGTTATTCCGGAAATTAAGTATTTCCCGAAAAGGGGGAGCGATAGGGATTTAGAGACTCTAAGGAAAGAGTATCGAGAGATAACAGAGGGCGTATTAAAGCGCACTGTTAATTTAGGCCTAAAGAGCATACAGTTAGAGACTGAGCAAACCTTCGTCATCACTAAAGATCCATCTTTAAGTGGTGAAATAACGAACATACAAAAATCTATTATGGAGAGATTCTTTGAAGAATTCGGTTTGAAGTCTGCTCTTAGGGTAACCGTTGCCGATATAAGAGAGCTTGGGGGAGATATGAGAGGCGCGAAGGAAGTGGAACTTATATTTGAGTCGTTTGATAAAGCTGCCGAGAATGGAGCTGATATTTTATCTATAGAGTCGATTGGTGGAAAAGAAGTCTTTAATTACTCGATTATCAGGCAAGATATAGAAGGCATTTTATTCTCGGTGGGAATACTTGGAAGCCTCGATATGGAATTTTTATGGCACGAAATTACCCGTATAGCTAGGAATCATAAAGTTATAGCTGGCGGAGACACAGACTGCGCACATAGCAATACTGCAATGGTGCTTGCCGGAGGAGCAAGAACAAGCATTATTTCGCATACCCTTGCTGCAGTTGTGAGGGCTATTGGCGCCGCTAGGTCACTTGTAGCCTTTGAGCAAGGTGCTGAGGGACCGGGCAAAGATTGCGGATACGAAAACATAATTATAAAGGCTATAACTGGCCGACCAATGTCAATGGAAGGTAAGACAAGCGCCCCAGCGCATAGCAGTCTTGTTGGAAATGTTGCTGCAGCAGCATGTGATTTATGGTCTAATGAACAAGTAGAGAATATCATGCTCTATGGAGGTTCGGCACCACAAGTCTTTGTTGAAATATTAGGATATGATGTACTGCTGATGAATGAGGCATTAAAAAGCGGATTTGGGCCTATCTTAAGGGACCTTCTGGTTGCAGCGAACCCATTTGACCCACAGGTTTTTGTTCTTTCCCCTGAAGGTGCATGGAGGATTGGTAAAGCAATAGTTAGATATGCGGAAGATTATTACTTAAGGTCTAAGGAAGCGGCTCAAGAGGCATTAAAAATAATCTTGAATAATTATCAAAAAAGAAGGCATGATATACCTCCCTCCGAGGCGAGATTAATTCGCAACATTCAGATTTTCTTGAACGAGATGCCTGGTAACTATTCAGCTTTTATTGAAAAATGCGTAAATAAATATAAAGGCAAGGTGAAAAACTTTCTAACAAAAAATTATGAGTTGTGAAAGTTTTGGCATCCGATTGATTAAAATGCTGGATGCCATCTTTTAATGCAACATCAAAATTTACTGTTACCCTGTTAATTACTCTAGCTTTGTGCTCTGCTTAACACATTCTTTATAGCGTTCCTGACAATCTACCTTATGTTTGGCGTTAGGCGTCTTGTTGAATGGGTTTCCCTTTTTGGGCGTAAGGTTCTTGGTCTAGCATTCTATGTTCGATTGTCAAGCCTTATGAGGACCGCCAGAGCGTTATCTGAGTTTAGGAGCGTTTCTAAGACTGCTGTTTGGAGGTGGGTTGTTAAGTTGAAGGGTTGCCTAAGCCTCTCCGTTGATGTTAAGCCTAGGCGCTTTGTTGCGGTTGATGAGACATGCGTTAAGGCTAATGGCTTAGAATACTATGTTTTCTCAGCCGTAGACGTTGATAGGAACGAGATAGTGTGTATGAGGGTCTACCCCTCCAGAAGCATGCTTGCAGCGGAATCATTCTTTAGGCAGGTTCTAAAGTTATGCTATGGAAGGCCAGAGTTTATAGTTAATAAGGCTCCATGGCTGAAGCAAGCGTTAATCCACCTTGGACTGGTCTATCACCATCAAGCCTTCGGCGGAAGAAGCCTTGCGGAGTCAGCATTCTCATCACTAAAGCAGAGGACAAGAGCATTCTTCAACAACATAACAGTAAACCCAAAACATAACGAAGGCATGAGATGGAGGAGGAGCGTAGAATGCTGGAACCTAATCTGCGGCATGTTCACATATCACTACAATCACCTAGGAGGTGAACCTTAAGTCGCCACGTCCATTGAAATCACCATAAGATTTATCTTTTTCTCTCCTTTTTTCTCCCATTATGGATTTCATCTTTAAACCTAGGCTCAATACTGAAAACCTTGTTCCAAAATGGCTTTTAGAATCTATGCACGAAAAAGCGCTAAAGATTCTTTGGGAGAATGGGATTAAAATTACAAATAAGACTCTTTTAAAAAGAATTGAGAGCCATGAAGGGTTTAAGGTTGAGGAAGAATGGGTAAAGATTAGAAGCGACATTATTGAAGACCTAGTTACGGAAAATAGGCAAAAACATGGGCATAAACATCTTGAGGAAGATGAAAAGCCCTTTATTTCGCCTGGTTATCCTGGTTGCTCCTGGATAATTGATGTTGATACTGATTGTGTTGAGCCTTTAACAACAAGTAAGCTTATTGATGCAACAAAGCTCATGGATTCTCTCTACGATTATGGTGTTAGAGGAGGAGCGCCAGGAGCGCCTGTGGATGCGCATCCACGTTTACGCAGGATCGCGCAATGCTTAATAGGTTATACTTTTAGTCGCTCAGCCGGTCCAGCTCCCTTTGAGAGCTACGAGGAGGCGGTCTACATAAAGAGGATGGCGGAGGTTATGGATCAATCTTTCGGAGCTGACATTTATGTAATAAGCCCACTAAGACTTGAGGGCATTTCTCTAGATAGAGCTTTACCCTTCTTAGAAATGAAAGAATGCAAGTGGTTTAGCGTAAGCTCCATGCCCCTTGCCGGATTTACAGCTCCGGTTTATCCAGTCGGCGCATTTATTCAAGGTATTTGCGAATCTTTGGGCGGGTACGCTATTCTTCATGAGGCATACCCAGATATATCTGCAAGTTTTAGTATAGGGGCTTATCATTGCGACATAAGACATGGAAATATAGTTTTCGGTTCCCCCGAACAAACTCTCATGGATCTTTTTGGCGCGGCCATAAACATGTTTTATGGAAATCCATTTTATAACGTCAGATCATTTAGGACCGTAGCAAAAAATGTTGATGTGGAAGCGCAGATTGAAAAAGCATCCTCAGCTACCGTGGGGGCGCTAACTGGTTCTGGAACCTTTATTCATGCAGGTTTACTTAGTATAGATGAAATCTTCAGTCCAGTTCAGTTAATAATAGATTGTGAACTAGCTCGCTACTTAACAAGGCTTGCTAACGGATTAAAGTTCACAGAAAAGGAAATGGAGGTTTCAGTAAACACCGTGTTAAGATGCGCTAAAAAAGGGCAATATTTAACAGATAAAACAACTTTATCTGATTACAGACGTATATATTGGATTCCAGAATTACTTGACTATTCATTGTTCCATACGCATAGGCCCTCTCCTAACATCATCGAGAAAGCCAAGAAAATATGTAAAGAGAAAATCAGAGAACATAAATATGAGCTTGAGGAACCAAAAAGAAGAAAATTGGGAGAAATTTATAGAGAGGCAGAAAAGAATCTTCTTTAACAAACAGGGGAAAATGAGCGCATTTCTCTTCGGCATTTTAAGTAAGTCTCTATTATCATTTCTTAAATTGCGGTAGCAGCTCAGAGTGAACCCCTATAAGTTCATCCAAGAGTTTTTTAGCCTCCTCTATTCTTATGCTCACCACTGGATCGATAAGTAGGGCTTCAAGTGCTTTTTCATAGGATCCTTCATAACCTGCTTCCACAGATAACTTTTGTATTATGGTTTGCGGGTAAATCAAAGCCGCTACTTCAGATGGTAGTTGTCCTACATAAATTGGTTGAATCCCGCTACCATCAACTTTAGCTGGTACTTCTACAATTGCGTCTTGCGGTAAATTGGAAATAACCTCATCATTTTCTATATTTACAGCATATTCAAAGTATTTTCTATTGGTTATTAAAGCCTTCATAATCTCAACGCCTTTTCCTCTAAAAGCTGGCGGCTTATAAGTCTTAGCTGGCATTTCCCCTAGGGCTATTTTCTTTGTGGTTTCAGACGCTTCCTTCATCATGACCTCGTAGCTTTTAAGCCATTCATCTCCTTTCTCGTAAGGTTCAAGCATATTCCAGCCGCATGCTAGGAACTCAGCCGCATGATTATCGCTTGGTGACGGGTAATATCCGAATGTCAAGCATAGTTCTCTGGATAAGGGTTCGCTTACAATAGCTCTCCTTTGAGATTCCGGCAGTTGATTAAGATCTTCAGGTTTAATTTTAAACTCAGAAACATCCCGCAATATTCTCTTAAGATCCGGATAAGCATCTTTACCATTCTCTTTGTACCATAACTTAAGTATCCATGTAAAGTGATTAATGCCGGCGGCGAACGCCTCAACCTCTTTGCCTAATATCATAGATATGAAGCTCATTCGACCATAGATTCCATGACACAAACCTATGGCGTTTAGCTTTGTATATTTCTTAATCGCGTATGTTACCCTTGACTCAGGATTAGAGTAATTGATTATAAATGACTCCGGACACGCATCCTCAATATCTCTACAAATCTCAATTATTAGCGGTACTTGACGTAATGTATGAGCTAGTCCTCCGGGTCCTCCGCATTCTCCCATAGCCTGCTTAACCCCATACTTAAATGGTATCGTATAATCCAACCACCAACGCTTCATCCTCTCTTTTTCAACAGATATGAATACAAAGTCAGAGCCCTCAAGGCCCTCTTTCGTGTCGGCATAACTCTCTATTTCAAGGTCGGCATTAAACGCTTCACTGAATCTTTCGGCAACCTTATGCATGATCTTGAGCTTCTCTACGTCGATATCTACTAAAACTATTGTAGATTTTTTGAACTCATCAGAGGAGGCTATGTCATATAGTGTTTCAGTACCGAAAGCTGCGCTTCCAGCACCTATTAAGGAAATCTTAACTGGAGCCATTAACATCGCCAAGAAGGGAATATATGGCTTGTATCATTTATAATATTTTTGCTTTGTGAGGGCGTGTCCAATAATTATTTAAATTTTGATGTTTCTGAACTGTTTTTCCGGATTAAGCTATCCTTCATTTACCATTTACGATCGGCTGAAGAGGCGGAAATACTCTCCCTTTCACTGTTCCAGCATGGAAAACAATTCTCCACGAACAATTATTGGACACGCCTTCACAAAGCAAAAATTTTAAATAAAGAATTTTAAATAAAGTAATATATTTTAAAGATAAAATAATGAGAGGGAATTTGTATGATTAAAGATAAAAATATTGTAGGGGAAAACGAAGTTTCAGCTCTGATAGTGAGACCTCGTGCGTACATTGTCGGGTTGATCGCTGTAATTATTGTGACTATTAACACTGCTTTCATTGCCATATTCACGGATGCTGGGCAATTGTGGACTTGGCCTATCGACGATCTGTGGATGCAAATGTATCTTCGTGATCCTTTGTTCATGTTCATGTGGCCTTACTTTATATCCATCGTGGCAGCAATGCTTCGTGGACGCAATTTCCTGAACAAATGGGAGTTAACTGTCGCAATCAGTATGGTGTGGGCGACTTGGCTCATCCCATCATGGTTCGGGGTCATAGGGCTTTTTACTGGACCCGCCTCAGGTATGGCAATAGGTGATGAGAAATGGCTGGAGGCAGTGAGACCGGTCAACGCTATATACGGCCCTGACTTTGATGACATGGTACTATGGAAAGGCCTTTACCATGGCAACGCTTTGGTTCCTTGGAGTGGATGGATGGGTTTCATAATATTCAATACTGTATGGGTTATAGTTTCAATGTATGGCTTCATGGCGTTGATCGCAAATTTACTGCGGAGGCAATGGATAGAAGTTGAATCTTTGCCATTCCCAAATGTACTTCCAGTTGTTCATATGATCGACTCGGCTTATAAAGGTGAAGAGCGACCAGACTTACTGACTAACAAATGGCTATACTTGGGCGTTTTTGCTGCTGTGATTGAGCTGAGCCCGCTCTGGCTGCCTGGATTAGATCCGTTCGTCTTCCCAGTGATGGTAGCGAATGTTTTAGGCCCTGACTTGAGCCCTTTAGGAATCGTGCCTTACTTCATTCCCTTGGTTTTCAACTTCGAACTTCACTGGATAGGCATGGGGCTTTTCATTCCAGTAAGGATGCTACTATCGTTCGTGCTCTGTTGGTTCATCGCATTTTGGATATTCCCTGTTATATGGACTACTGCAGGGCTTTGGGATGTCTATGAAGGCGGACTTAAATGGCATGCATGGGTCTGGACGCCAGGAGGATGGGGCTCTTGGGGACCTGTTAGTGCGAGATGGGTTGAGGACTTCGGTGGCATGTATGGCCTTCCAGGCCTCGGCGTCATGCTCGCGGTGCTCTTTATTCCTCTCTTCAGGTTTCGGAAAAGCATCCTTCCGATCATTTCTTCCATATGGAAGAAGCCCCCGGAGGAATTTGAGAAAAACGAGCCCATACCTTTGCGTCTAACATGGATCGTATTGGCAATCTTATTTGTCATATGGCTGGCTATGACTGCTTGGGCAGGTGGACCGGTTTTGGCAAAGGCGGTTGTTCCCTTCACAATATTTTACGGATTCTTAAATTTGATTCTGATCGGTGGAATATCTGTCGCGAGAGGCTATGCGGATTTTGGACGCGCAATGAACTTCTATAACGATGGGATGACGATTTGGACAACTCAGGTCTGGGGACATTGGTATCTTACTGAGACGTACAGCCCATGGTACGGAAAGGATGATCCGGTAGGCTACAGCCGTGCGCTGATCTTTGGTCCTTTTGAGGAGCCGTATGGATATAACTCAAATGCTCATCTCGGCCCATCGATGGGCATCTACAGCCTCCTTGAATCGTATAAGATGGCAAACGAAGTTGGCCTTCATCCGAAATACATTTTCAAAGCATATTGGCTTGCAATACCCGTCAGCGTAATTCTAACTTTTGTATTAATAATTCAATTTGCTTATACCTTCGGTCTTCAAGCAACAGCAGCACGTTTCAATCTGACCGGCTGGCCGTCTGTCGGTCCTTCCTCTTGGCCAATTACATGTACATACTCGGAAGTAAATAGATACGCGATTCCGGATGCCTGGAAAGGCCCAACAATCGGCAGCACAGCTGCAGTGGCTGTAGGATTCATAATTGGTGCGGTGCTGTATTATCTATCCGCGAAGTACCCACGATGGCCGATAAATCCCATAAGTTTAGCCGTTGTGTTAGCCTATACGGATCCTCATTGGTTCACTCCTTTACTGGTGGCATTAATAGTCAAATACTTGGTAATCAGGGTTGGAGGAGTAAGGTTATTCAGAGAGAAAGTTCAACCATTTGCCGTCGGCACAGTTGTAGCTGCGGGAATTCTCTTCCTCATCACAGGTTACGCAACAGCCTATAGAGCAATTGCGGGAATAGCATAACTTAAATGAGGTGAGAATAATCCACGATGAACTACCGCATCAAACTCCTAATGCTGCTTATTTTGTCGTTGTCCTCCACATTTTTCTCTGTTAAAGCGTCAGATCAAACTACTTACAGCGGTGATTATAAATGGGTAATATCACAAATAGATCTAGATAATATAAGAAATCACGTCTCTTATTTTTCAAATCTCGGCAGTCTCGTGACAGGATATCCTGGAGCTAATGAAGCTGCTCGATATATACAAAGCAAGTTCAACGAGTACGGATTGCTTAACGTTAGTTATGATGAGTTCAACATCACAGTTCCAGTAGATTACGGCGCTTCCCTGACGGTTTTATCGCCCACAACAGATCTGGTAAAACTGTACAGCTTTTGGCCAAACTTGATTGCACCAGGAAAAACTCCTCCCGGCGGGATAGAAGGTAAGCTAGTTTATGTTGGTGGTGGCTCGCTGGATGAGATGACGGGTAAGCCGATAAATGGCAGTATCGTCTTGATGGATATAAATTCTCAATACCATTGGGTCAATGCAGCAAAATTCGGAGCTAAAGCTGTGATATTTATTCAGTCTCAAACAGTTAGGCAAGAGCTTGCAATGAAAATTCTAACGATACCTTTCAACTTTCCCAGACTTTTGATTAAGGAAGAGGACGCATCCTATCTCTTAAGGCTCCTTCAACAAGGGGATGTACTGGTGAAAGTAGACGCGAATATGCGCTGGGAGACGAGAATTGGGATGAATGTGATTGGTTACGTAAAAGGCACTCTTTATCCAGAAAGATATTTTCTGATAACAAGCCGCTATGACTCTTTTTCATTCGTTCCCTCTCTGAATCCTGGAGCTCAAGACTCGGTTAGTCCAGCCGTCCTATTAGAGATGGCTAGATTTTTCAAAAATAATCCTCCGCGCTATTCGGTTGTGTTTGTTGCTTTCGCTGGAACATATCTCGGCTTGATGGGGTCACGACATTTCGTAGAGCAGAAACTGCTCAAAGATTACGAAGGGTTTGGCAAAAATGTTGTCGCTGTCCTCAACATCGATCTAAACACTTACACGAAATATCTGGCAATTACAAGCTATTATGGTGATGAGGGAGGAATGATGGGATTTGTGGATATTTCAAGGTTTATTAGGTTTGAGGACAGTATCCATCGGAGTATTGAGGAAACCCTGGGGAAGCCCTTCAAAGTCGATAAATCTTCTATGATCATCGGCATGGTAACTACCGCAGGAACCGGGTATGGAAGCAACATGGGAAGCTTCTTCCCACCTTTGGATCATGGACCTTTCATCAGAGTTTCGACACCCGCTCTTAGCTGGGTTACCGCTTACACCGGACGTCCAGACTGGGGAACTTGGCAAGACACCATTGAAAAGATAAACCTTGAAAATCTAAGGGAACAACTTGACTTTCTATTCCCAGCGTTTTATACGTTCGTAAACACGGAGAACATTGTTCCAGATATTCTGTCACCATGGTCTCCGTCCTATGGACAGTTGGGAAAATGGATTGATGTCAAGGTTAAATTAGCTGAATACAAGGATGGATGGTACCGACCAATTCCCAACGCCTACTTAGCGTTCAAAGTATCGAACTGGTTCAATATAATCAACCTTCCAATCTACTCTGTTTACGTTGCAGACGAAAATGGTTATGTTGAGATTCATGGAATCAGTCAAGGTGCCCGGGCTTATATTGAAGGTTATGTAATAGATCCTGAGACGGGAAACATAATCTACGCGCCTGACAGAGGTCGATATGCGTTCCGCCATTTTGAAGAAATGCAACCAGGCCTATATTCACTCAGCCTTCCCCGATATGTGGACTTGGGGTATCTGACGCTCTTCAAATGCGGAAGCGCTCTTATCTTCGATCTAGATGACCCATATCTCAGCAACAGGCCGCTGGTCCCGACAAATCTGGTCATAAATGATCTCCGTTCTCATAGTCCTCCTGACCATTACGGTTTTACTGAACAATACGACTATTCAGGAACGGGTCTTTCCTTATTAATGATCTTCTCGCAACCCAATGTTCCAATTGAGGTTATGCTGAACAGAGGAAAGATGCCTTACCAACTCCTTAAAGGGGTCTCTGTCAGAGAATATGGAGAGAATAGAGTTCTAACTTTTACCCCTTTCAAGAGCGCAAAAGAAATGTATGAACTAAATGATGCAAGGCTTAAGACTCTTGCCCGATCAGCAATTCTCCTAATGTCTGCTTTAGAGAAACACGATGAAGCAGCCTTGCTTCTCGAAAAAGCCAAGATGAGCTTAGAACAAATGGACTATGCCACAAGCTATGCTTTAGCAGCCAAAGCACTAAGTCTAGAAAGAGACGTTTACGTTGACGTTCGTTCAACCATGGAAAGCGCTGTATACACGATACCTTTCTTTTCTCTGATGCTTGTTCCGTTCGTCTTTGTTTTGGAACGTGTTCTTTTCAATCAAAGAGGAATAAAAAGACTATTTGCGTTAATCATCATATTCGCTGTGTTTGTTATCGGGCTTTTCTTTTTGCATCCTGGCTTCGAACTAGCTGTAGACGCGCTTATGGTTGTTCTGGTCTCGGTGATAATTATCTTAGTTTTGCCTATTCTAGGAATAATTTTCAATGCCTTCTTTGGCTTAATGGAAGGTTTACGAAAGAAGATCCTCGGAGAACATTTTTTCAAATCCGAATATGGTAAATCTTTACTGATAAGCTTTGACGCATCAATTAGGTACTTTAGAAGAAGGAAGATGAGAACATCCCTAGTTCTCTTCTCGCTAGTTATTGTACTGTCTGGCATAATACCCCTGGTATCCTTCTCACCTATATCCATAACTAAGACTACGATTATCAGCCAGGATGGTGCACCTTACGATGGCATAATGATAAAGTACCCGAGATGGGGAGGAGTGGGCGGCGACCCGTTTAGAACCGGTTTGGGTGAAAGGGTAATTGAACAAATTCAGGCGTTGTATGGAAAAAATATTACGATTGCTCCAAGAGCCTGGAGGGTTCATGAAGGAAATCTATATGGACTATATGGTCAGCAAGCTTATGTAAGAGCAATCGGTTTGTTCGCTGGCTCTGCAAGATATGATGTTTATGGTATAATCGGCCTTACCCCCCAAGAGTCCGAGGTATCAGGAGTCGATAGGTACCTGATAATGGGACGATGGTTCATTAGGACCGATAGATATGCATGTATCATTAGTAACACGACCGCCATCAAATTGGGTATCAATAGTTTGCCCGCTACAATAGGTCTCTGGGACATGCCTCTAACAGTAGTAGGCATATTGGACGACAGATCATTTGACTCGTTTACAGACCTTGATGGAGAGTCGATGACGCCGCTAGAGTTCAGGTTTCAAAATCCAAACAATAACATTCACATATCGATGAGAGAAACTCTGATAGTTCCATATGACCTCGCATTAAGCCTAGGAGGAACGGGCGGTCGCGGAGTGGAAACCATGATCAAAAGTGCTGCTATTGGGGTGAGGAACACGGATCAAATAGAGGCTCTATCAAAAGACCTTTTTGAACGATTCAGACTTCCCACGTATATCGGGATAAATGGAAAAGTGCTATTTATCTCGGAGGGAAATGTCTACTCTCTTTGGGGTGCAGAGCAAACGATTGTTCCTCTTGTACTCGCATTCTTGACAATTTTTAACATCTCGTTGGCGTCTGTGTACGAACGGAAGAGAGATATAGAAACTTTCGCCCTTGTTGGCTTGAATCCTTTAGAGGTCTCTCTTATATTTATCTATGAGGCGATATCAATTGCACTGATAGGTGGCATCTTAGGCTTTATTGGCTCCGTCACGGTAATGCGAATAACTAGGCTTTTTTCGGCTCCCATAATTGGGCTAAACTATGCTTCATGGACGGTTGTCAACGCTATTGCCCTAAGTATGTTTGTAACGATCATCTCGAGCCTGTATCCATCTCTGAGAGGAGCTAAAATGGTAACACCTTCAGCGGAACGGAAATGGAAGCCCAGAACTGGTCCTGCGGGGGATGTATGGGAAATACCTCTTCCTTTTACGTGCGAAAGAGACGAAGAGGTTTCCGGCATTCTTTCTTTCGTTTATGAAGCTGTCAAAGACCACATAGACGAGCAATCAGACCATTTTTTTGCAAAGAGATATTACTTTGATATGAAAGGCGACCTGGAAAAACAGTTAAAGATTCTGATAATGGAGGAAGTAGCAATCTCACCATATGATTTAGGAATAAAGAACGATGCCCACCTCATCGCTCAAAAAGATGTGGAAACGACAAGGTGGAATTTCCTAGTTCGCTTAACAAGAAAGTCAGGAACGATGACGGACTGGATTACATTCTGTCCTAGATTTGCAGATGTCCTAAGAAAGCAGTTGCTTCTTTGGGGTGGTCTCAAGAAGGAGGCAAAGGAAAAATATATGAAGCAAGGAAGAAGATACTTTGGCGAATGAGAATTAGGTGTGAGATCATGTCTCGTTTGAAAACCGGAATAACGTGGAGATCCGTTATAGGACTCTTGTATACTATTGTAGTTTTCCAACCAGCAGCCTTATACATGACCTTGGCAACTGGAACCACAACTGGAACCATGTTAGGAGCATTCGTGCAATGGGCAACACTGATACTTTTCGTAGAACTGGCCAGACTTACGGGCAAGCCTCTTACTCAACAAGAGGCGGCATTAATATTTCTAGGATCCTGGCTTTCATCCATGTACGTGATATTCACAGGATACTCCTCTGGTTCCGTAACTCTCATTGGTCTCCTATATCCCATTTATTACAGAAATTCAGATATCGCACAATCACTAGGCATTGCAGATCGCATTCCTAATTTTTACGCCCCTCCCTCCTCCGAAGTCTGGATCCAACGAACATTCTTCTCCCACGAGTGGATGCTCCCGCTTTCGATAGTTCTGATATGGTATGGTTTAGTATACATTGCCGATCTCGCAATTGGACTGCTCGCAAGGCAGCTTTATATCGAAGTTGAAAAACTTCCATACCCAACCTTGATCCCGATAGCGGAGGCATGCAGAACTCTTTCACTAAGGGAGACAAGAAGGTTCCAAACTTTCTGTGCTTGCGCCGTGCTTGGCGTACTTTACGGCACAGTCCTATATGGACTGCCATTGGTCTCACTAATTGTCTTAGGTGTTGAATATAGACCCATTCCAATTCCGTGGACTGATTATAATAGGTTTGTGCATTTGATTCTTCCCGGCGCATCGTTGGGGATTGCGACTGATGTCGCCATTTTTGCAACCGGTTTCCTTATTCCCTTCAATCTGGTTATCGGTATCTTTGCTGGATCCCTCATCACTCAATTCTTTGGAAATCATATTCTATGTAGGATCATGGTGACCCAATTTGCAAAAGAATGGGCTTTCGGAATGAACATAATCGATTCTTACACAAGATCCACGCTTTACGCTTGGGCATCTCCTCTTATAGGGGTAGCCTTAGCGGTCGGCATCGTTCCCTTCATTCGCCATCCACACTTGATACTGAACGCGTTCAGGATATCACGTCGACCTTTGGTGGATGGAGTATACTACCCATTATGGAAGATGTTACTGCCTTACATCCTGGCCACCGTCGGTATCTCGTTAATTGGATATTATCTTGTTCCAACAGCTAACCTTCTCTTCTTGATCCTAATTAACAGTTTCCTATCACTTATTGCCGCATTAGTTATGGGCCGAACATTAGGAACCGCCGTTTCCTTCAGCATTCCTTATCCGAGAGAATTGATGTTTATAGCGACCGGCGCCTCGGGCGATGTTTGGTTTATTCCTACTTACCTTGGGTATATGTCAGATTGGGTTGGAGGGTTTAAGATAGCGGACTTGACGGACTTACATCCTTGGAGCTATGTTAAGGCTACGTCGGCTTTCGTCCCATTGGCTCTGTTAATGGGCTTTGTATGGGTCGCTCGTTTTTGGTCGATCGCGCCGATTCCTTCAGCATTCTATCCCGGGATCGAGGTAAGCTGGAAGATAAATGCGATATACCAGAGTTTATTCTACACAGCGTCGCCAGATATCTTTCGCCAAGATTGGCTTGTTTTAGGAGCGGTTGTAACAAGCATTGTTCTTTTGATTGCAGACAGATTTAGGATGTCTGGCTTAATCGTTAGTGGAGCCGCTGGACTTGCAACACCCATGCCGATGGCTGTCAGCATGCTTATTGGAGGAATCATTGGGAAAATAATTGAGAAAAAGTTTGGCAAAGCCTTGTGGAATGAATACAAAGGGTTAGTAGCCGGCGGCGTGATCCTCGGAGAAGGAACAATAACGGTTTTCTTCGTTTCCATACTGTTATTAGCTAAATCCATATGGTTCCTTCCATACTAACGGAGCATATTCTCGTAACGGGGATCTAGATACTGTCAAGTTATGTGTTTAGGGAGCTTTGAGGGGTCGCCTTTTGGAGGTGATCTTCATCAGGTACAAACAAGCTCGACGTTGAATGGGTTCATAGAACCTTCATAAGCCTCTTCACCCTATGGTACAACTTCATAAGGCCGCATCAAACCCTAAAGGACCACCAGCAACACCAATAACTTGACAGTATCGGGATCTAGGCCAGGACGTGTCCAATAATTATTTAAATTTTGATGTTTCTGAACTATTTTTCCGGATTAAGCTATCCTTCATCTACCATTTACGATCGGCTGAAGAGGCGGAAATACTCTCTTAACATGGCTTAAGTGTCATCTGGGTGAATTTTCGTCACATCATCGCATTACTTTCCTATTAGAAGGCAGTTAGAGTTGATTGCGCGTGAAAGGCTGCGGATACCTACCATACCTCCAAAAAGTTTCAAATGCTACCTCAATATTAACTGGCGGTATTCCCCATGCTATTTCAGGCGCAAAGATGAGGCCGCCGTCATAGCTACCAAGAGTCTCTATCATCTTTTTAGCGTATTGCTTTACTTCTTCAGGCTTTCCCCAAGGGAAAACATGTTGCACATCAATGCTTGCGATTATACAAACTTTCCCTCCACATATTCTCTCCCAATCCTCAATTTTCATCACGCCAAATTGAGGGTAAAAGGCATCCATACCGCAAGAGATCAGATCAGAGATAATTGCATTGATGTTTCCATCGCTGTGAAAGAAGACATGTTTTCCAGATTTATGTACCTCCTTAAACATTTTCTCATAGGCAGGTTTAAAAAGATTCTTCCAGATTTCCGGATTTATCATTAGGCCATTTTGTGTGCCCCAATCATCGGCGAAGCTCACCGCATCAACATCCGTTTCAATTAACCTACGAATGAACTCAAGGTTATACTCAAGTATTCTATTAATTAGCGCACATACCTCTTTCCGCTTTCTAGTTAGGTCTGCTAAAAGATTTTGAAACCCCCTTAATTGTTGCATCCTCTCAAAAAGTGTTGGAGCCCAGCTCACAACGTATTTTGACGGGTCTCTCTCCGATATTTTCTTGAAGTAAGGCGGTTCAGGAAACTCGTAAGTCTCTAAAAACCTCCAATCACTCAACGGATGGCCTATGCACTGACCCTCTAACCCTTCATGGATTTTAGCCCAGATGCATCCCCATTCATCCATAAACTTCTTTATATGCGAATCCCCATTAGAAATTTCAGAGCGGTAAACACCTACTGGTGAAAAGCCGCTATTAGCGAAGTCGCTTGGATATCTCTCCAAAATTCTGTTTAAGAAATGTCCATATTTTTCAAATGCAGCCTCATATATGCCTTCATATGAAACCGGTATTCTATCCGGGCACTCAAATTCAATGGCGCGCATTACACGTTCTCTACTATCCACTTATCAATCACCATAAGTTCAAAGAGAGTCTAAAGCAATGTTTCAAATGCATTTTTTACTATTTTATCAATCTCTCTCTCCAATTGCTGATCTAGCCTCTTAATTTCATGCTCTTTTAAGATTCTTTCCTTCGTTTCAACGGCTTTCGCAAGAAGATTCTTTGATCCTTTGGAAATCCAGTTCTCCCAAATATCCCTATTTAACAGTTGTGGGAACCATTGTTCTTTTCGCATGTGCCTTAAAGTATGTTTTGTTCCAATAAAGCTCCCAATTTCGCATCTATCCCTTATAAGATCTAAAGCTAAAGTTTCCTCATTAACCTCGAATCCTTTAATAACTCTTCTAACGTAACCCGCTATCTCATTATCAATAATTAATTCCTCTAAGGATGCGCCCTGATCTGCGCCAGATATGCCAAGGTGACCAAATAGTTCTGCACCAGCTAAGGCAGAAGCTAACATGGATGCGCATTTTTCTATACCTGCCTGCGCGTCAGGGACATTTGAATCCGTAAGCCCGGTATTCACATGCACGGGAAAACCATATGACTTCCCGATTTGTATCATTGCAACAGCCATTATTATCTGCTCCGGCGAGCCGAAGGAGATATTTAGGTTTCTCATATCCGATATATGGGGTATCCCACCATACTCAACTGGGATTCCTGGTGAAAGAATTTGAGATATTGTCACACCTGCAAGTATTTCAGCATTTTCTAACGCAAGTGTGCCGGCTAGAGTTATAGGACCAGTTGATCCAGCTTGAACCATTGGTCCAAAGGTTACCGGTAAACCTTTACTGCAGAATAGCTTAAGAATCTCTAGTGATTCGTATCTAAATTTGAGCGGACTTATGGGTTCGCAGAAGTACCATATCATTGGTTTTTTTCTATGTTCATTCTCTCCGCCTGATATGGCTTCGAATATTTTTAGGACAAATGCAGCTTCTTTTGGGTTCTCAATCCAGGAAAAGACAACTTTGGAGCTGCTCTTTACCAGCTCTGAATATATATAAATGCTTCTAACTTGAGGTGGTATTTCTTGTGGAATAACCATGGCCCCAACAATATTGATGTTTTCTAAGGCATCTCCAATAATTATGGCATTATAAAGATCGTTTACAGTTGGTTTTCTTCTCTCCTTACGGATAGGATCTACTATCCACGCTTGCCCACCGCTAGATAGAAACCGGAGATTTCCACCTCCAACTTCAAGGTTATATCTTGAATCCCTAGCGTATATTACATATTTTTTGCTGCTTTTCTTAATGGCTTCTTCCACCAATCCGCCATCTAACAATAAGCGTCGATCTTTGGTCTCCTCAGCACCATGTTCTTTCATCTTCTTAAAGATTTCAGTATGCTCTATTCTGATCCCTACTTTTGACAATATTTCCAGCGATGCGCCATGTATTTTATCGATTTCATTTTTATCTAAATACATTAAGTTCCAAGAGCCCATATTAGTTCGCTCCTACAGAATTTAGATAAAAATAAAACGCTCATTTTAAATTTATGGCGCTTGGGTGCGTGTCCAATAATTGTTCGTGGAGAATTGTTTTCCATGCTGGAACAGCGAAAGGGAGAGTATTTCCACCATCAAGTTCGCCTTGAGACCCAATGCTAACAGGCATTTTGCTCTGTATAAGCTTTGTATAAGCAAAGTCGTCAATAAAAAATGGGGGAAAGCAAAGTTCACAGTAGGCTAGAACTTCACCACCACATTTTCTTAAGAGGCATGG
>CALIKS010000025.1 GCA_938017985.1 uncultured archaeon
AAAAATTGCATCATTAAGAAATAATTTACTAGTAAATTAATACCGAAATCCCACCCCCCGCATCAGCCAAAGAATTGTTTACATTTACGCGTTTAGAACAGCGCCTCTAAGAATTTTTTGTCAATCTTTATTATTTTATAGGAATTTTGAGCATCACTTTGGTTTTCATGTTTGAATACTTTGCAAAAATGATGATAAGGGTGAAGATGATGATTATCAGAAAATAAAAAGGAAATATAGAGTGGGCAATATTGGCTTCAACGAAGAGTAGAGTGTTTGATGCGTTTGTGGATGCATGGTATAGCGATGTGATGGATAAACTTCCTTTAGTTGAGTTGTAAAGCCATGTGTAGGAGATTGAGTATAGAATTGTGAAAATAGCGAACGAGAAAATTATGATAGTTAATCGCCATTTGGCTCTCTTTGACTGCAAAGTGTGGCCAATGCCACAACGCCCAAAATATTCCGACAATTAGGCTTGAAATAAGTGCATTGTGTTTCTTCTGTAGTGCGGGTAGAGCGTAGCCTCTCCATCCTGTTTCCTCCCACATATTCATCAAGAAACTCGTAATTAGGAGCGGTGGAAACTTGATTAACCTCATCAAATCCACATGATATTTTCCTCCAGCCATAGACCACAGCAAGACTGCACAGGCTGCGAGAGTCAAAGGAACAAGGACAGCCATCAAAAACCAGAATTTTGGAAAGCCCTTACGACCAAATTGGCCGAACAAATATTTCACGCCATCCTTACCAAATTCAAGTTTGGTTATCACAAGAGCTGCAATTGCTGGAGAAACTCCGCCAAAGATTACAAAAACAAATATTAGATCAGACGGAAAAGGAAACATGCTGTATGAAGCTAATACCCAGGGAGTATAGGCTAAACCGCCGATTAGCAGAGCCAAGCTGAAATAATAAACAACGAACTTGTTCAAAATTATCGCCTATTTGTTTTCGTAGTTAATCCTGCTCTTATCTCGAACCATTCTTTTTGCTCCGAAGACCGCTAAGATAATTGTGGCAACAACGATTATCGAGAAGAAGTAGTAGGCAAGGCCAGTTTCTGTTTCAAAGACTGGAAAGACAACATAAGTTGAAAGGTTAAGCATTGTGTGGAAGATTAGAGTAGCTGAGATGCTGCCTCCAGTGTTATTGTATATCCAGCTGAAAAGTATTGACACAAAGACAAACAAGATAACTGTACTAGAAAGCCTCGTAATTCCGACTTGGTACTGGGGACCTGTAAAATACATTAGGTTCAAGCGTAGATGCCAAACAGCCCATAATACTCCTAACACGATGCTGGATAAAAGAGCGGAGTAGCGTGCTTGGAGTTGCGTAAGCGCATAACCTCTCCATCCGAATTCCTCTTGAAGGGGCCCTCCAAGAAAAAATATGTAGATAAAATTCCAAAGAATCAGCCATGGTTGGAACAATATTTCGAGTTTAGGAGCAACTCCTTCGCTGAATGATGCTAATAAAAATGATAGGCCTGCAATAACAGGCCAAAGCAAAATGGTGGGAATATACCAAATTTTTTTAATTCTAGGGTCAAACCCTTTCCTCAGCAATCTCTTAATCCCTTCGGTGTCCTCATAGATATAAGTAAGTAAAAACGCAGCGACGAATGGCCCAAAAGGAGCTACGTAAAGGTTAAAACCTAACAATTTGAGTAGCCAAAAAAACCAAGACCATGCAAAAGCAATGAAGAAGAATAACAGCAAATTTCTATTATCAAACTTTCCTTGTCTCATTACATAAAACCTTATTCTTAATTTCTATATACCTGCATTTTTATGTTTTCTCTATTGTATTCGGCGAGATGATGCTTGCCAAATACGTATAAAAAATGCCGCGCGGTATCCTTACTTAGCCATTGATACAGACATTTCTTGCGCTTCGTTTCTTCGTCGTTTTTTTGATGCATGTTTATGTAAAAAATTTATGATGATGTCAGCAACCTTTAAATAAACAAAGGGAAGTCGAGGGGTCAAGGTGCTGATCTTATGTCTGAACGTGCTGAGAAACCTGAGAGCATTGCTGTAGTTAAAAGGATTAGGCCTGATGCCCTAACGGGCATTGCGTATATGGCGGTTACGTCTGCGATTACGGGTGTGGGTTTCCTCTTGACGGCTCCCATACCACTTATACCCGGAGCCATACACTGGAGGGTCCTAGCATTTCTCCCATGCCTTTTTGGCGTGATGTTCGGCCCGGTCATAGGTTTTGTCTCTGGGGCGCTCGGCAACACCCTATGGGCAATCATAGGTGGCTACTTCAACCCTGCGACACCTGTCTTTGACCTGATTGGGGTCGGCTTGACTGGGCTTATTCCTGGACTCTTCTGCAGGCCCGAGGACGCCTTGAGTAACAGGGGTAGGATAAAGGCGGCAATAATCAGTCTCATCTCAGGAGTAGTCATGGTGCCGATAGTTGCTGTTGGCTTCGACCTCGTCGGCGTAGCTCCATTTGTTCCGGCCGTGATAATGCTGGCGCTCAGCGATCTGCCACCAATACTGATAGGCACGCCGATAGTCATGGCTGCAGTCGTACCTTCACTACTGAGGAGAAACCTTCTTAGATGGAGGCTATGAAGTCGTTAGAGGTCACGGGCCTTAGCTGCAGCTACGGGCAAAAATCCGTGTTGAACGACGTATCCTTTAGCTTGGAGGCTGGCAAGGTGCTGGCCGTGGTCGGGCCAAGCGGCTCAGGTAAGACGACGCTTACATACTGCATCTCGGGCATAATTCCTCATAGGATACCTGGAACTGTTAGGGGCAGCATTAAGATAGACGGCGAGGAGATGCTCGGTAGGAGTATCGAGGAGATAACTAGGCATGTCGGCTTCGTCCTTCAAAACTATGAACTCCAGATATTCGGCCTCACCGTCGAGGAGGACATAGAGCTAAGCGCGGATAACTGCGATGATGAAATGGTCAAGCAAATTTTAGCATCCTTCGGGCTGGACGCCTACGTGAAGTACTTTGTACACGAGCTCTCGGGAGGCCTTAAGCACAGGCTGGTCATTGCCTCCACCCTGCTGAGGGATGTAAGGTACCTAGTGATGGATGACCCAGTCGCGAACCTCGACTGGAAGGGAAAGAAAACACTCGCAGAGACCATCGAGATACTGAGGGATAAAGGCAAGGGAATACTTCTCCTAGGTAAAAAGATGAGGGGCTTGGAAAACGTGATAGACGAGGTAATCGAACTACCGGGAAGACAAGGCAGCCCTAACACTCACAGCATCAGGACAGCTTTTCCACTTCGAAGTAACCAGCCAAAAAATGATGGGCCCGCAGCATCCTTCGATGCGGTCTGGTTCAGATATTCTAGGGACTATGTTTTGAGAGATGTGAATCTCGAAGTAAGGAGGGGCGAGGTGGTCTCGGTAATGGGGCCGAACGGCTCAGGTAAGACGACGATGATGAAGCTGATGAATGGGCTCCTGAGGCCCACAAAGGGGAGGGTAGTTGTTTCCGGTTTAGACACAAGGAATTCAAGCCCATCGAGGCTCGCTAGACATGTGGGTACCGTCTTCCAAGAATCTGAGAAATACATAGTCTTCGAGTCCGTTTGGGACGAGGCTACCTTTGGACCAAAGAACTTGGGCATGGGGTATGAACACGTGGAGAATGCATTAGAGATGCTGGGCCTTTCAAGCAAGAGGCATGAAAACACTTACTTGCTAAGTGTGGGTGAGAAGATGAGATTGTCTATCGCCTCCGTGATAGCGATGGACCCAGAGATAGTGATAATGGATGAGCCGACGACTGGGCAGGATGAAGAGACACTATCACAGCTAGCATCAATAATACAAGGACTAAAGTCTCATGGAAAGACTGTCGTGATAGTTACACACGACACAGATTTTGCTCTGCAGACATCTGACAGAATCGTGATTCTAAAAGATGGCAGCGTCGTCTATGTCGGCGAGCCGTTGCCTATCTTGGAGGACTTGGATATGCTCTCCGAGTGGGACCTTGAGCCACCTTCAATGCTGAGTGAGAAGACATGCTTACAGAGCAGCGCATAGCCTTTGACCCTAGGGTCAAGGTATTTTCCTTCATAGTGGGAGTATCCTTAGCCTTCATCTGTAATGACTTGTATGGCATCACTCTGCTGATATCATCGCTCATGGTCTTTACGCTAACTACCGGCTTTAAGGGCTCCATGCTTAGATGGTTAAAGCTGATAGGGCCGCCAGTCCTCTTCGCCTTCGTGCTCTGGACCTTTCTGGGCGAGTGGTCACTATTTCATAGGCAGAGTGGCTTCAGCATAGGTCTATCAGCATTCATCGCGGCGAGGCTCTTCTTCATACTGCTGCTATCACTCTGCTTTGTCATCTCGATAAAGCCTGGAGAGATAATGTCAGTCATGAGATGGTTGAGAGTCCCAAAGAATGCGGGCATGGTGATCGCCCTATCCTTCAAGCACCTCTACGTCGTCTCCGAGGAATACAAGGCCGTGAAAGAAGCATTGGCGACGAAGGCCCTGGAGCTAGACCGGGGATCACTCGTCAGAAGAATTAAGAATCACGTCTATCTACTCATGCCTCTCCTTCTCAGGAGCATAGAGAACGCTGACAGATTAGTCCTGGCGATGAAGCTCCGGCCACCGTCAACCTATGGGAAAAGGCTCCGACCATTAACTACACATGACAAGCTCGCATCCTTGGGTCTCTCAGCTGCGATAATCCTAGGGGTCCTACACTACGTCGTTAGGGCGTTGTAGCATGTTGAGCACCATAATCAGGTACAGTGGCCAGAAGAGCTACACGGTGAGGCTTGGAAGCATAACTAGGGAGCTCCCAATCGTAAGGGTCTCGGAAGATGTATGGATAGCGTCAGATGGAGAGGTAATTCTCGGAGATGTGGAGTTCATAGAAGCCGCGGCAGTCATGCTCGCCGATAGGATTAGAGAATATGACCCGCAAGTAGTCCTCACGGCTGAGGCCAAAGCTTTGGCGCTTGCATACGAAGTGGCGAAGCGGCTGGGACACAGAGAGATGATAGTGGCTAGGAAGTCCATAAAGGCCTACATGATGGACTACCTAGTAGAGGAGTGCTCATCCATAACGACTAGGGACAAGCAGATTCTAGTACTGACGAGGGAGTCCGCAGAGAAATTGATTGGAAAGAGAGTCTGCATACTGGACGACGTCGTTTCGACGGGGGGAACAATCAACGCTTTGGAGAGGCTCGTAGTAAGGGCAGGCGGAATAACTGTCTGCAGGGCCGCCATTTGGCTGGAAGGCCCATGGTACTCGAGAGAGCTCCTCTACCTAGACAGACTACCCATATTTTGTCGAGACCCTCAACAATTCTCAGAGAAATGACAATACAGAATGCTTGCAGACAGACTAAAACCTAAACATCTAGTTTAACAGTCGAGAATTTCTCAGAATAAATTAAACGTCAACTCCTATGGTTTTATGATTATTTTGTATGGCTTTCTTATCTGCATCATCTTCACTTATTCGTCTATTTTTCGAGTGGATAATTATGAGAGACGACCTTAAGACTTTACTTTCAATTAATCTTGATGTCTCATAGTAATGCTTTCTCGGCACCATCCAGCGTGACGATAAATTCATCGTCTTAGCCTAGCGGCCAGAATTGATGTAGATAGGCCAATCACTATTAACACGGCGCTAATCTCAGCTATGGTAACAATGTTTTGATACATGCTTTGCTTCGCAGCAATTCCCAGCAATGCCCAGATGATAACTAGGCCGTAAGCCAAGTCTCTTCTTGTAGCTACCACAAGAAGCGTAACCAGCAGTGCTATAACTATGATCATTATGGCCCATGTCTCGGGACTTATTCCAAATCCGTCCCATCTTACAGAAACCAGCATAACGGCGACGTTCGCAATGGAGGCGATGGTTATCCAGCCCAAATATACGCTGAACGGCAAGTGGACGGCCAGCCTATCGCTTAGAGGAGCAGCCGACTTACCTATGTTGAGACGAAGATATATCGTAATCAATGTCGCCAAGAGCATGAACATAATGACGACGGAAATAGTGAGGTACTCATACTGCCAGAGAAAGAGCCAAGTAATGTTCAGTAAACAAGTTAAGACAAAAAGCCAGCTAATCTTCTCGTGATAATTCTTCTCTCTCTGGCTGGGCAGTAACTGATAGACAACGAAGACTCCCAGCAAAATGTAAATAACTCCCCAGATCGAAAAAACATAACCTGCGGGAGTAATGAGAGTTGGATAGGCATCAGAAATCTCAGCAGTCAACTTACCACCTAGAAGCCTAGTTCCACCCGCAAGAGCGTTTATCACTACGGTAAGAGCAAAAGCTAAAACATTCATAGACTTTAACAAGCTAGAACTACTCACTATCAAACTGGCCATTTCTCATTCCTCTTTCTATATTACCATAATAATATAAAATTTTAGTTATTTTTACATTCATTAATTAAAGAAAAGACCAATTGTTCTTAAACTTGTGAGAAGTTGAAATCCGTTTATATTCTAGAGCTTATACTAAGTAATTAGTATATAATGAATCGACCTAAGGAAAAATCCATACTTACCTTCGAGTTGATTGGTATCTTGTTTATAGTTATTCTTGGAAGCCTACTGCACTTCACCTTCGAATTGTCTGGCTACAACCTTTTGGTTGGTGCATTTTCAGCGGTTAATGAAAGCGTTTGGGAACATCTAAAGCTTAGCTACTGGCCAGCAGTAACATATGCAATCATCGAGTATAGATATCTGAAAAATAGGACGCGCAGCTTCTTCCAAGCAAAAGCCATGGGCATTTACGCGATGCCATTGGTCATCCTCACTGCATATTATACCTACACAGCGTTCATGGAGGAGAGTCTGTTATTGGATATCTCTATCTTTGTTGCCGCAGTAGTAGTCGGACAATTAATAAGCTATAAACTACTAAATTGGAGAGAAACATCAAAAACCTATGTCAAGATTTCTATTTTTGCCATTTCTTTTTTGGCTATCCTTTTCATTCTTTTCACGTACTATCCACCCCGAATATCCATATTCCAAGACCCAGTCAGCGGAAGCTACGGAATTAAGAGATAAGCAGAGCTACAAACATTGCCTTAAAAGACTAATAAAAAATCTACAATCATGTTAGCTTCTTTTCCTTTAAGACTTATTGGTTCAACCTCATTACCTATATAAAAACGCCGTCAAATCTGTCCTGCATTTTAGAAGATTTAGTATAAGAGGCACAGAATCTCAGGTGTCAGATTTACTCTGAATTTAGGGCTTAACGATTATTTTTATCGTAGTTCTTTTCTGCGCTGTGTTCATGGCCTCGCCTATTTTTTCGAGTGGATACGCGTGGGTAATTATGAGAGACGGTCTGAGGTCTCCACTCTCAATCAGTCTTAAAGCCTCATAGTAGTGCCTTCTTAGCCCATCTGTGCTTCCCATCATTGTTATTTCATTGTAATGAATCTTGTTAGGATTGATGGACATCTCATACTCGGGGTGGGCGCCGGCGAAGACGTTGATGCGGCCGCCCCTAGAGACGATTTTCAGCGCGCTCGACATGGCGTCCATGTTATTTATTGCGAGGATGAATGCGTCAGCTCCGTAACCATCCGTGCCCCTCATGACGACCTCGTAAGGATCTGTCTCAAGAGAGTTTATGACTAGGTGCGCCCCTAGTCTTCTTGCCATTTCGAGCCTCTCTTCATGATGCCCGACCACAATTACCCTCGATCCAATTCTTCTCACGACCTGAAGGTTCAGAAGGCCCATGGGACCGTCGCCTATGATAACAACAGTATCGGTCTTGCTTCAAGCCTAGCTGTTCGATTGCGTGGAGACAGCATGCGGCCTCACACTCGTTATTCTTATGGGTTCATTCGATTTTTCTGTACCAATCGTTCTAAAGCTTTCTGCCATGATATTCGCAGTGCTATTTCCATCTATCGGCTTCCTCTCCATACCCGTGAGCTTAGCTGTCGCCTTGGTTTTCGGATATGTGAATGGTCTCCTCCTCGCGAGATTTAGGATTCCATCATTTATGGCTACCCTTGCGACGTCAATGGTGGCGGAGGGACTGGCACAGATAATCTCTGGGGGATATACGCGTATGATAACCGAGTTATCATTCAGAGCCCTCTCGACTTCCATGATTGTTGGATTGCCGTCAATATTTTACTGGAGCATGGCTGTATGGCTAATTTCTATCTTCTTAACTATGGCCACGCCATTTGGTAGGGCGGTCTATGCAATTGGTGGAAATCTCGTCGGTGCAAATCTAGCGGGAATAAACGTCGTCAGAGTTAGGATTCTGGTCTTCATGATCTGCTCGCTGTTTGCGGGCCTCTCAGGAATCCTCTACGCCTCCCAAATCCAAGGAGCCCATATGCAGGTTGGTGTTCTGGATACGATACCGCTATTCGCCAGCATAGTAGTCGGGGGGACAGCACTTACGGGCGGAGTTGGTGGAGTGCATAGAACACTGCTAGGAGTATTGATCATTAGGTGGCTTGACTCTGGACTAAGCATGCTCGCGATAGATCTAAACGTTAGAATGATAATCTTCGGAGCCATTGCAATAGTGATGGCCGTATTGACAATAGATAGAAGGAGAATAAAGATAATGAAGTAGAATAAGGACAAATACACGTCCTAGAAGCATTTACCTATTTTTGATATTCAGAAATAGAATATGTAACTGTATAAACAGCAGCAGTAATTACTGGAACATTGATAAAAATGTCGCGTATTCTCTGCGAGGTATTAGACTCAATGAACAAAAAAGGCGCTGTTCTCAAAGTTTCTTCAGGGGCTAGGATATATCATACACGGATGTTACACTTTCTTGCCTAACCCATAGCAGTAGGTTCATCATAGTTCTTCCATCCCTCAAAAATATTCTTATCCATGAATATCATGAGGCTTATAGCTCCTATGGACATCTCTTTTTCGTGGGCGCATCCCATAGCCCTCCAAAAATGTATTCCAGGCACCTAATGTGATAGCATAATCTATCATCCGAGTCGAAGAGTTCATCTAAACGGTCATGAAGGTCGGGAAAAGCTACCAGCATTTCATGAATAGGTTATGTCTATCATCTCTCGTAAAACCAGTCATCTAACTATTCCGTTATAGATAAATTCAATCATAGATTTTATCAATCACGCTTATGTCATGACGACAGACGAATCAATGACTTTATCTGATTCCTTTCCGTCTACAAAACATGTGTTTACAGTATATGTCGGGTATTAAAGCATGTTAAGCTACATAAAAATCAGGCGGTCAAACATCCTTAATAGGTGGGTGCAAACAAATAGTTTAGCATGAGCATAAAGAACAAGTGGATAGAATCACCAGATGAGGTGAGAGGTATCGTAAGCGGAAGGGTCGAGTTAATGAGTCTACAGCCTGGAAGTCTTTATGAGATCACGGTAAGCCACGATGCTTGGGTTGTGGAAAATGAACCATTCATAACTATGGAGCCTCTTCAAGACACCATGGCAAAATGTGCCAAACCAGCTGATTAGTTTTTAATGAGGTTTTAGTGAAGTTTTTGCCAACTGATAGCTCTTATAGACAAGTGTATCTAAGGACCCTGATATGGATAACTATCATTATTCATGTGGTGATGCTTCAAATTTTTAGCAGTACTATCCTGTCTTCGTTATCGTGGGTTTGGGGACTTATGGTCACGCAGATGAAGCTCTTCATATCAATTTTGACGAGCAACTTTTTCGTTAGTTCACTCTTCTACCTCAATCTCTCTTTACTAAGTGTTGCTGGAATATTCTCAATTATTAATAATAAAGAGTATGATAGCCACAACTCATTTTTCATAGAGATAGTAAATGAGGATACGGCGCCAACATACAATGAATATACTGCTGAAAAGTATAATGAAACTATTTCAGCACTGTTTAATAGAAAGGCTGATCACTTCATTGATCTCGCCGGTTTCTCAATTATTTTCGGAGTCTTGCTACCGGAGGGCCCGGCTGTCAGAACCCTCCTCGGTGGTCTCGTCAATGGTACTAAGTTTAGCTGGATTCTAAGCGCTCCGCACGTAATGCTGCAAAACGCGGGCCTATTATCGTTCAAGAAGAGTGACTTTATGATAGATAAGGAGAAACTAGGAGAAAGAGCAACGGCACTGAGAGGTAAGAAATTAATATTTATGCTGCCGACAAATGGGAAAAATCTAGGGACGGTTGCTAAGTCCGTATCCTCAGTGATTTATTGGCGCGAAATTGTAAGGAAGAAATTCGTAGATACGCCGGACATTTCTTTGTGGGTTATCTGTGAGGAGAAGGACTACGTTGAGAAGAGGGCTAGCTATGAGAAACTCCAATCAATGGGTTGCAGGATTATCGTCGTGCCAAGTGACTACAAGACAGAGAAAGGGACGCAGTACAAGGCGAGAGCGTTGACGTATGTGTCGGATATCATGGAGCGGGAGGGACTCTCGACAAAAGATACGTGGATTTATCATCAAGACGACGAGACGATGATAGGTGAGGACACGATTCTTGGCGTTATGGATTTCGTCTCTTCAGCCTCTCCAAGCGATGTCTACGCAGCTGGAATGATAATATATGCTGATGGTTGGGGTTCAGGTGTCTCTACGATGCAGGAGCCAGCAAGGACGTATGACGATCTTAGAATACTGTTGACCACTAGGACGAGGGGGTTACTCTCGTTTGGGCATCATGGTTCCCACTTACTTGTTAGGGCCGATGTTGAGCGAAGAATTGGCTGGGACTTCGGGAAGATAAAGACGGAGGACTGGCTCTTCGGATTAAAGCTCTGGCAAGAATATAGACCTAAGAAGACTATCCTGAAGGGATTTGCATATGAAAAACCGCCGCTAAATGCTAGTGATTTGCTAAAGCAGAGGAGAAGGTGGGCCCAGGGCGCAATGGAGATAATTTTGAGAAGAGATATCAAGCTGAGGTACCGTTTGGCGGCTCTTTACGGCGTCATGAGTTGGCTCTCAGCATTTCCATCCTTGATAGCATTTGTCCTAAACATTATTATTCCGACTGGCGGTCTCTTCGTTGGTGCCGGTGCCTTGGCGGGCTTCACTTGGTTCTCGCTTTATAGATACTATGGCAATGGCTATGCATTGAATAAGCCATACCTAAGGAATTATGGTGAGGACATGGGCTCAAGGATTAGTAGGACATTTATAATTATCGGTGGAATGATACTTGAAAGCATCGCTCCATGGTATGCGTTCCTAAGACCTGCTAGGAACTTCGAGGTTATAAGTAAGGATCGGTGTAGATGAATTGGGCGACAAATATTTAGCAGTACTAGTTCTCTTATCTACCATTCTCTCTTATTTTTTCTTACCCTTCGCTGTAGGAGAAGAGACTAGGGACCTTTGCATTGATATGTCCACTGCCTATGACCAAGGCTTCAAGTGGTATAACACGAACGGCAGTCTTCCCGCATACATGGGCGACCATTATCTTTTTAATGGTGGCAAAGCTTCAAACATGTATCAAGATGCAGTATCTCTGACGTCGATAAAGGTTGGTAAGGCATTCGCGCTCTCCGCGAGGCTTAGCATTCATATCGGCTCTAAATCTACGAATCCCAGGGACGAATTCACTATCTTTGTGACTGATGATACGAAGGTGTTTACTGGCGACGAGTTTGGATTCGTTGTTCGCCAGGACACAGCCTCGCTCTATGGATATCTACAGTCCCCACGTCTCTACGAGTTTTTCAAGGAGTTTAGGCTGGCCGACCTGACTATTGGTAAGGAGGAGTCCATCAACTTGAAAGCTGTTTACTCAGAGATAGATGGAAGAGCATTAATCAGGTTCTTCGTAAACGATGTCAACGTGCTAGTACATGATTTTCCAGTCGTGACTGGTGAGAATCTATATTTAGTCGTTAGCTCCAAGAAGCTTAGCCCGCAATCCATTGATACTTCGAGAAACTACATGAAAGTTTATTCTACTTGTATTGTGAATCTACCAGCTTCTAGGATAGATATAACAGCCCAAGGTCTCACGCAGGAGAGTGACTACATGTATAGATTAATAGTGTTTACGAACATTGCCATTCTCTTCGTCATGCTCTTCATGTTCTTAATGATGGTTAGACTTTCAAGGCAGCTTAGACGGCTAACCGATAAGTCTTAATGAATAAGGATCTCCTTAAAAGATAATCGAAAACAAGAAAAGCAAATATAAATAACCAGCATGTTTAAGTTTAAATTCTAAGCAAGAAATAATTAATCAGAGCGGGGTAGGGTAGCCAGGATAACCCGCCGGGCTCATAACCCGGAGATCGGTGGTTCAAATCCACCCCCCGCTAAGCGCCTAGTTGTTAAAATAAACGTGGATATGCATGAGGGAAATTAAAGAAAGCTACAGTTAGTTGCGTCGATAGTAATCCTGATCTCTTGAGATACTTCATGAGTATCGTTGCTTTCTCATCTAGACTGTGAATATATTCTTAGAGTAGATGGTAAGGGTCTAAGACTGATTGTGTTCTTCGTCATATATGCTTAGAATGAGTCTCCCTTTATTCGTTATCTTCAGCTTAGACTTTTCCCCAGGAGAAACTCTGTCCGATAATTCGACCAGATTAAGCCTTGTAAGTCTTCTTACTTTTCTCCATACAGTAGATCTAGATAATTCGGTGATCTTTGCTAATTTAGTAATACTGGTCTCGACCTGCGATATCACCTTCAATATCGTCCTCTCAAGTAGATCTATCTCTGCAAGATTCACTACAGATACATCAAAATCTGTCACGAATGATCCGTCCTCCCCTTCGACCTCTATCTTCATATCTATCCCGCTCATAATTGCGGCTACGATCGACTCCAATATTAGCGCCCTCATGCCGCCGCTTAAGTTAAGTATTATTGGCCGGGTAGTCCAAGATCGGTAGACCCTTACTAGCTCTATAATGGCTTTAGTAAAGTCTGAGACCTCAACGTCTACCACAACAACGCCTGGACCTGAGAGGTACTTCTTAACAAAATCACTAAGAGAGTTTAATGCATTCTCTGCACGCTGATCGAGACGGTCCTTTGGAGTTATCACAACAACCTTATCCTCACCACCGACCTGGTGTCTTACAAGTGCCCTAATCGCAAACCGCTCATCGAAGCCAAACGTGAAAGCTATGATCATTTCTCTAAAAATTGTTTCGCGTTAGCGTAAACAAATATCTTTTGTTTCAAAATTTTGAAATAATTTTCTATCCAATGAAATAATGTTTATATCCAGCGGTGTTCATATATCCTGCGTGAACTCAGGATCTCATTTATCAAGTATAGACAAGACTAAACAATATAGAGATATTGCGGTACTGCTGGCAGCAGCGTCTGCTCTGACAGAATCTCCATCCCTGATAGATAGAATGGCCAATGCCCTCAACCCAGAACCCGCAATAAGGTCTGTGAAAGATGCATTAAGGATAATCGATGGTGAGCTCTCCCAGTCCACGGAAAAAAAGATTGAAGTGGTTAAGTCACAGGAGAACCAGAAGGAGCGGTCGAAAGTAAAAGTCAGAACCGAGGGTGGCGAGCTTACTATCTATGGACATTTGCCGAACAATGAGGTTGTGAGAAGGTTCTTAGACGATGTGCATGGAGATACTTCGTTAGCACGTAAGATAGGCGCCTTAGCCTCTGCTATTCTTGTGGATGCAAAACTTAGATCAGAGATGGAGGGTGAATAGTATGTTCATAAGTCTTTCAGCACGACTTTTGTTAAATAGCGAGGCTCTTAACTCAGTAGAGACGGTAGGAAACCTATCAAGGCATCGGAGTGTTCCTATAATCATTCCGTTAAAAGAGGGTTACACAGTAAAATATGTGCCAGCTATATCCGGAGAATCCATTGGGCACGGCTATCAGGCAGAGCTCGTTGAAGTGGCAAAAAGTCTGAATCTCCCTATTGGACTGTATTCGTCAAGAAACGAGTTCATTAAGTTCTCAGAGGACGATTACTTAAAGGATGAAGGAATAAAACCGCCTAAAGATTATAATGATATGAGACGATTCGAGGTTGATGTTCTTCTGAAGGATATAGTTGCAGATGTGGGCGGCTTCTTGTATACGGGAGATTTTTCAGTGAAAAGGACATCGAGATTCCAAGTTGGATACATGGTGCCTTCACTAGGTGAAGTTATTGACGCAACAGCAGTTGAGGCACAGTTCCATGTTAGATACTTAGTCTCGAAACCACAGAAAGGAGGAGCTTCGCAAGCGGGAGCAAGACTAGGACAGGCTATCTATAACGTAGAAATAGCGTCTGCACTATACACACTAACCATTAACTTGGACATAGAGAATATAGGAAAACCATCAATAACATTTGGAAACAAGAGTGAACAGGAGGATAGATTATCACAAGAATCGCCTAGACGTAAGAAAGCCGCGATCCTAGCATTGAGTAGACTCCTCTCAAATATGACATTCGGAGGAAAACACTCAAGATTTTTGCCTAATTCAGAGCTAAGATCTTGCGTACTAAGTTTAACAAAACATAGCTTCACCGTTACGCCAGGCAACTACTGTGATTATGCCCAGCGAAGCTGGGATCGATTGAGGAAGTATTCTAAACTCCTTAAAGATAACGGTCAGCTCTGGTATGTTGATAGAGAGGGTATATCATGCCCCGACGGTGCAACTAAGTGTAACTCAATAGAAGAGATATTTGAATCTGTTATTGGAGAGATTGAAAAGATTATGAAGTTAGATTAATCATGATGGCGCTTTGTATTAAAGCTAGACTCTGTTGGGGCTTCAGCATTAAAACACCAATGGTATCTAAAACTCAACACGCTTTTTCCATCCCTCCGCCAACTACAATAATAGGAGCTGTGACACGCCGGCTCGCCATGATGAAAGGTTTTGGCGAGGTTGTGCACTTAACAGGTGAAAGTGATGTATTAGCTTCACCTACAGAATTATTCAAGAAGATTTTTCGCTCAGCCTCCGCTTATATAATGGAATCAGAAGATGGGCCGCGGTTGGGGAAGTACTGGGAAGATATAGTGAGATATCAGATATTTAAATTTCAAAAGCCTAATCGACGCATGGATCCAGCACTCAGATACAATATAGTGCCTTCTGGAAAAGTATACATGCCTTCAGGACTTATCAACTTTGGCTTACTAGTGAGAGAGGATTATGCAGAGGAGATTCTTGGTAAAGATTGGGAGACTATCATTATAGAAGCTGCTTACTCGGTTACGAACATTGGTTCAAAGGAAAGTATTGTATCTATTGAAGACGTCTCACTTGAGAAAACGGTAAAGATAGACCGCGAGTATAAAACGAGATATTATCATCCGAAGAGATTAGTGACTGATGTACTCAGTGTCGACCCCGCACCCTATGCGCTTGAAGGGACGTACATCGAACGATTCTGGAAAATAGACTACCTTTGGGGAGTGGAGCCAGATGGGGAAGAATATATCGTTCCAGGGTCAAGAGATCCAATAATCAGCTGCTTGATGAAAATACGATTAGTCAGCGATGCCGAGGCCTACAAGATTGGGGATGATGGACTTGCAGTCTTTGAGTGAGATTTACCAAAACGTCTGTGAGATACTTTATCCTAGCAAAACACCGAGGCCACTCTTAAAGAAATCGCTTTCTGTTTTGGATGAAAGTGTTCAGAATGGTCGTTCTCTTATACTCTTAGAGGCTCCTACAGGATACGGTAAGAGTACATTATCATTAACAATCTATCTAGCGATAAAACTCGGTAGAATGGATCTTGCCCAAAGAGTTATACATGTATTACCAATGCGCTCGATAGGATCTCACATGTATAAGCGAATGAGTGATGAATATATACCAAAACTTCAGTCATCGGGACTCCCCGTGAATAAGGGAGATGTGGGTCTACAACAAATGAGCTCGCCTGGAAGTCCAATGCTCTGTAAGAGATTTGTGATAACAACTCTGGACACGTTTGTTTCATCATTTTATAAGATACCTCCCGTTGAGATGAAAATGCTATTAACTCGCGGCTCCGCCCACTACGAAGTACCTCGAGGATGCATTTATTCGTCAATCTTAGTCTTTGACGAGTTTCATCTGTATACAGGAGCAAACGCATTTATCGGTGGTGAAAGTAAGATGCTGACGGCTGCACTAGCATGCATAATTAGTCTCTTAGAGATGGGCGTGCCCGTTATATTATCAACAGCTACGATGCCCCGAGTTATAAAGAACATTATATTTGACGAGCTGGAAAAAACATTCGGAGACGAAATAAGTATTGAAAAGATCTCACCTTCTATAGAAGATCTCAACTTTATTAAAAGAACCGTCAAGATTAAAACGATCATTGAAGATGAACTATTTAGAATAGTCAAACAAAACTCAGGTGATGAAAAGAGAATCCTGATAGTTACAAATACCGTCAATAATGCGATAGAGATTTATAATAAATTAAAATCAGGAAATATTAGAGCCAAAATTATACACTCAAAGATTATCGAAAGTGAAAAAGAATTAAGGTTAAAGGAAATCGAATCAGGTACATGCGTAGCAGTAAGTACACAAGTAATGGAAGCAGGAGTAGACATGAGTTTTGACATAATAATAACAGAAGTAGCTCCCCCAGACTCAATCTTACAGAGAGCCGGTAGGGTGGCTAGGTATGGTGGAGAGGGAGAACTATATGTATATCCTTTGAGTGAATCGGGTGAGCTAATTTATGGAAGAGAGCTCCCTAATTTAACCTATGCAAATCTTGAAAAAATGAGTCAACTGTCTTATGATCTACTCAATATTTTTGAAGGTTTAAACACGTCTAAGCTAATAGATAGAGAATTGTTCAGTCAATTAAGAGGGATAGATTCTTTCCCTTCATATTCATCAGAGGTATCGAAACAAGTTTGGAGAGCATACTGTGGTTTCATAAGAGACTCTGAGATGATACCCGTAGTACCACAGCTTTACTTGGCAGAGTTTATAAACAATCCAGGAAAACGCAATCATTATATGTTCACAATTGATGACCTACTCTTCACTCGTCTTTTTTCTAAGGGACTGGTTAAGGAATACATAACCGATTCTATGGAAATTAAAATTTTTACTAAAAACTTTAATCGCTCCTTAGAGCGAGAATGTGTCTCTGAATTATTTTTCCGCTACGACATATTGGCCGTCGTTGTTGAAAATTATGATGAGGAGGTCGGCTTACACGTATGATCTGCTGCAAGCCCTGTGCCTTTACTAAACAGTCATTGATAACTCACACAGATAATGTAATAAGGTATGTGGAGAAACTAATCGGCTCCGGGTATCACGAAACAGTTGCCAAAAGGTTAAAAAAGCTAAATCTAGATGTTAGCAAGGAAGAAGTTGCGAATTACATCATACTAGCAGCTGCATTTCACGATGTGGGAAAAGCTATTCAGGAGTATCAAAGGAAGTTTGACTCCGAATGCAACCCAATTGACCCAGGAGAAACTAGTTTCTATCTTCATGAATTATTTTCCTCTGTCATTTTGGCGAGAGTTCTGTCCGATCACATAGATGATGATCTATCTATTTTAGCAATACTAGCCGTGTTAAATCATTTACATGCAATGAGAGATTATCACAAAATACGTGATATTTTAAACCCTGATCTGAAGTATAGATCATTCAATTTTAGTCAAAAAAATATATTTTTATCAGAGTTGTTGTTTATTGAAAAGAGCAATTCAGATAAGATAGCTAACTACTTATCGGAACGTTGCAGGATAGATAGAGTCCTGATTAGTCGTTCGTTGACCAATAAGATTTGTCTTGACGAGGCACGGCATGTTATTAAACTTGTAAGGAATGCTGAAGAAGACTCTTATAAAAGGCCTCCCATGAAAGGATACGTCTTTTTTTTGCTTCCAGTAGTAATCGGTGATAACATCGATGCTTATCACTCAAGAAGAAACGAGAAGGATAAAGAAGTATCTAATCGAAGATTCTTTATTGATGAACTAATACATGCTCTTGGAGGTGAGCAGTAGATGAAACAACTAACTATAGATCTTCCTCCTAAGTTTGCATCAGACTGTCTTTTAGGTTTACTTTACCATCTGGACCCCGCCTATAAAATAACTGTCGCTCCGGACAAGGTGTTGATAAGCGGTCCCTCCCCGATTAAGGCCCTTAAAGATCCGCTTTACATCGTCGCTCAAAGGCTTGAGAAAAAAACGGAGATAAAAACCAAAAAGGGCTCGATGCCGGTTAGGATTCCCGTTAGCGGTAATGATAAAAAGGTTTTGAAGGAAATGTTAAGTGAGTTAGGGATCAGGAGAGAAGTAGATGCTATAGAGTTTATTGAGAGTGTTAAAAATAATCTATCAACAATTTTTTCGAGTAAAACAAAAAACAGACTCATTGACGTTCTCAAGCCAGAGTTCTACGAGTTTAATAGAATTGCAGGTTATTCTAAGTATAACTTTATAAAACATAAACAATTCAGTTTTTCAACTATAGTTCTCTCACTAGCTGGATATTTGGGATGCTCTATAGGAAGGGTACGTATAGATGATAAAGACACCATAAATATTGTAGTAACTCCCCTAATTTCGTCTACGGGTAGTGGATTTATAATAGACCATCGTTACCAAGTTGGATATAATTCAGGTCTAAAATCCTTAATTGATTACACATTCAAAAAGAGTTTCTGGTTCGATGGGTTGTATCCTGAAACAGCGCTTATTTTGTTAATGGCTCAGCTAGTGGGTGGGGTTGACGTCACAGTTTACGGTGTTAAAGAACCCGGAGGCAATAATCCGGCATCGATCTATGCGGCTATGCAAATAAGCCTAAGTGAAACAAATAAATTACTTCAGAGGTATGGACTAGTGAGTGATCAATCTACCATTGATCCCCTCACTATGATTGTTCAATATGCATTAAATCTGCAGAAGAAAAATAATGATGCAAGGAATCTAGCTATAAGGTTTTCACAGATTCTATATGAAGTCATTCATGAGGTCAAACCACTCACAGAACTTATCTACACAGCTAATAGAGAATATATGCATTGGCTATTCAAAGAAACGCCTCGTAAAGGCGAAAGCGGATACGAGACCTTAATGGTGGCTAGAAATGCAGTCATCCTCTCCCGTAAACTTCTCAGATACTTGAAATGAGTAGTGTGGATATACCTTGCATGAAATTTGTTGTAAAAATAAAAGCTGAGGCAAGCGTTATCTTTTCCGATTTTAGCGGATACGCTATCCAAGGATTTTTCTATAATTTGCTAGCATCTGAAAACGAAAAGTTAGCGATGGCGCTTCATAACTCCGGTGAACCAGCTCCATACTCTTTGACGCCCGTGTTTGAAGTTGGCTCTGGAAATCCTATTTTTAAATATCTCTCATCTAATACTCAAGGTGCTTTCTCGATGACCGTTCTTGGAGACGATTTATGTAAAGCCATTACTAGAGGTATGTTAAAAAAACAATTTGTCGAGTTAAATGGTATAAGATGCAAAATCACAGATATAGAGGTACTTGTTATAGAACTAGCCAATATATGGGGAGGGGCTGTCCCGGTTAGGAAGTTTAGTGTTGATTTTTTGACGCCGACTAAGTTTACAGCCCCTCCAAGAGATATCTCAAGACTAGCGGGGTTAAACAGTGGCAAGGTTATTTTAGCCCCGCACCGAAATATCTATCTTCCCATCCCAGAGCGGCTAATGGTAAGTATACTGAACTTTTGGAAGGTATACCTTCAAGAGCTCTTTGCTATCAGTGAGTCACAGTATAGGGAGTGGCTTCTTGCAGGGGGCTTGGTATGCTCGGGCTATCCCGGCGGTATTAGGACGGTCTTACTAAGGGGAGGAGGAGCCAGCGTCGGTTTCTGCGGAAAGGTATACTATGCAATCCCCAATGACTGTCTATTCTCTAAGAATCATGCCATGATTACAGACGCTCTTTTGAGGCTCGGCGAGATATTTAACGTCGGTGATGAGCGGACTGCAGGTCTAGGTGTAATAAGGTATGAAAGGAATGAGATATGCTCTTAGGTTGGAACATAATAAAGAAAAAGATTGAGAATTTAAGGACGTTTTTAAGCGACGTTGGCATATCAAGTGACTTGAGGGGCTGGGAGTATGATAGGCCGCCCGTGAAACCTGCACGCCAGCTATTACTACCAGTCAGTGAATTAGCATCACGATACTGCCCGGCTATGAGGGATATTTTCCTTAGACGTGTTTTGAGCATTCAGCCTCCTAAAAGCTTTAAAATGTTTAGAGGAATGGTTTACCACCTTCTCATCAGCAAAATACTCATAGAGGCGAAAAGAATAATATACAGCTCGGGCCTAATTTCGGGTTCAGATTTTTACGAGAAAGCAATTGAAAAGGTCCAAACACTTATTGACTTAACATTTGATGAGGCCCTGAGGCGATACGGAAATATCTCCCAAGAAGAATTAGAGGAGGTTAGGCGCGGTTCAGTCAAGCTGAGTAAATATATTCTAATTGAGGCGGCTTATTCTATTAACTCTGCCTTATCACGTTTCCCGCATATAAATGTTGATTCCATGGTTTCCGAGGCCTTTCCACCTGTGACTGAATTGAAGGTCGATGGAAGTCTTGTAGGTCTCAGTAGGGAGCTCAGTGTTGATATTTATTCTCCAGTCGGCGCCGTGGTCGATATTAAAACAGGTGAGGTAAGGGAATTCCATAGATACGCAGCAGCCGGTTATGCGCTTGCTATTGAGGCAGAAAAGGGCATACCCATAGATTTAGGAGTCATTATCTATGTATCCACTGATCTCGGAGATGTGCCAAGCTTTGTACATGATGTGTTCATAGTAGATGATGAGCTGAGACGCGAGTTTTTAGAGATACGCGATGAGGCCCAGCTCTTGGTTGAGCGTGGCGCTGATCCTGGAAAACCAGCTGCATGTCCGCGATACTGTCCATATTACTCGTATTGTAACAGTGATGTAGGTTGAGAGTATTGATTGTCAATGAGCCAGGCTACTTCATAGGCGTAAAGGGTGAGAAGATACAAGTGAGGAAGGTTGGAAAAGTTATTGCCGAGATCCCTATAATTCAGCTCTCCACTGTTTACCTCGCCACCAGAGGAGCATCTCTATCCGTTGCAGCTCTTAGACTATTTTTAAGGAATGGAGTAAATTTGATTGTCTTAGACGGATACGGTAGGCCGATAGGTAGGCTACAACCCTTCATTAGATTGGGGTTAAGGACAGTTGATGAGCAGATCTCGGCGCTGATGGACAACAGAGGTCTGATACTTGCCAAAGCGTTTGCTACTGCGAAGATATACAATCAATCTAGTCTAATTCGTTCAGCATCCTATAACAGGAGGGAGACTAGTCCTCAACTAGCTGAAAAACTTTTAGAGATATCAAAAGGTTTAAGACTGTACATTGAGAAAATCAACAAGGTTGATGGTTATTTAGATGGCGCCAGGCCGGAGATAATTAGGTTGGAGGCTGAGGCTGCCGAGCGGTACTGGTCAGGTTTCAGTCTCCTTCTACAGGAATACAACATAGATTTCCCTGGGAGGAGGAAGAGGTTTGAGAACCCCTCAGATCCCGGTAACCTACTCCTTAACTATGGGTATGGGTTGTTGGTGTCGCGCTGTCTCCATGCCTTGGAGATGAGCGGGCTGGATCCTTTTAGGGGCTTCCTCCATGTGAATTCGTCTAGGAGACCTGCTTTGGCGATGGATCTGATGGAGGAGTTCAGACAACCCGTTGTCGATAGAGCAGTGTTAAGGGTATTACGTGAGATAGGGGAAAGGGCTTTAGATTCTTCGAGAAGGATCTCGAGGGAAGGGAGGCGAGCCATTATAGAGAGCGTCACGGAGAGACTCAGGCAGAGGGTCACTTTTAGGGAAAGGTCGTTGCCGATAGAGACACACATTCTCCTCCAAGCTCGCAGGATTGCGCTCTACCTTATTGGTAAAAGTGAGGGCTATGTGGGTTTTTCGGAGAGGTGATCCTTGTGAAGACCCTTGTCATCTATGATATAGCTGACGATCGAGTTCGTTACCTAGTTGCAGATGTATGTAAGAACTTCGGCCTATCTAGAATTCAGAAGAGCGCATTTCTCGGTTTGCTCCCTAGTGGTAGGAGAAAAGATTTGATAGAATTGTTGGCGAAAAAATTAGGAGACTCTGAGGGAAATATACAGATTTTCGTTATTTGTGATGCTGATCTTGCCTTAAGAGAGGTTATTGGTAGGGAGTATGTAGTGGAGGAGGGCGGCGACGTTATAATATGAGTGACGACGAGGCTCCTTTAATTCCCGTCTCCCTGATCAAACAATATCATTACTGTCCTCGTATTGTATATTTCTACTACGTCCTCGGTTTTAGGGAGAAGTTTACCGAGTCTATGCGTGCTGGCATAGAAGCTCAAAGGGAAGAGGAGCGCAGGGATAAGCGTCGCAAGAGGCTTGTTGCAGGTACTGAAAGCGGCGCTAAGTCTCATCAGCTGTTTCTCAGATCACCTGAGCTCGGGATTGAAGGAGTTGTCGATCTAGTCATAGAGGGGAAGGAGATTATAGTCGTTGAACGCAAGTATGCCGCGGTCCCTAAGCGCCCTCCGAAGAGTCACATCTATCAAGCAGCTGCCTACGCTATGCTTGTGGAGAGATGCCTAGGAAGGCCTGTCAGACACGCCTACCTAGTCTATCTCAAGTCGAATAAACAGTTTAGGATCGAATTAACAAGTGATGTGAAACGTCACGTATTGTGGACCATCAGGAAGATTAGGGAGATTATCGAGTGCGAGGTTATACCGCCCTACCGACCCATTCCAGCCTGCCCATCATGCGGGTATCTGCGCTTTTGCCAGAGAGTTTAGCCTTAAATATCGAGTCTGATGTTTAAATAGACGGATACAAGTGACGCAGCAACGAAACAACACATAGAAAAAACCAAGAAAAAAGCGCTAAACCCCTGAAAAACCGGTGGGAACCTCACAAAGAGGATTGAAAGTTTTTTTCATCACCTCGAATATCATAAATTATAAACATGAACCTCACAAAGAGGATTGAAAGTAAAGAAGAGGGGGAAAAAGAAAATGAATGAATTTTTAGAGAACCTCACAAAGAGGATTGAAA
>CALIKS010000026.1 GCA_938017985.1 uncultured archaeon
TAATAAATAAAGCGTATTAAAATTTAATTTTTCGCATTAATATTTACTTTCGCTTCCTGAAGAGCATTGCACCTTCGAAGGTGCAGACGTATTCGAAGCCGACCTCAATTAGCCTCCTAGCCTCATCCACCGATCTGGCGACAGCCGAGTGGAACTCATCCTGCGGCTTGCTGAACAGCGCCTCCTCAAGCTGAACGTACAGTACGGTATTATCAACCCTTTTATGCCCTAGGAGCTGCTTAACGTGGAGGATGTCCTTCGTCTTATGGTATTCCATCGTGGCTTTCCAGCGGCGCAGAGTGTGGAAGCCTATGCGCTTCAGCCTCGGGTTCTGAAGTCTCTCCACAGCCCTCGCCCGAGACTTGATAAAGGCGTCAATCTCTTCTTCAGTAGGGATAAATGGAAGCTTCCTTGTCACCTCGCATGCCGGAGGCACATGTTTTCCCCAGCAAAAAGATTAGGGTCATTTCTCTCCATCGACCCTTGGGGGAAATGAGCGCTAACTGCAATTGTATAACTGGAAAAATCCGCTGAAGAGGAGCGTTTCTAACTAAAGCTTTTATTCGTCAGATTTATGGATCATGAGCTTTAATAGACACTCAGCAGATTAGACGTAACCTCGTTGAAACGCTTATGAATCTGCTCGGGACGCTAAAAGATAGGCGAAGCAGGGTGACCCGGAGCTCGTGAAATTATGCGGCTACCTAAGCCAGGTCATATACTTTGTTCTCTCTTCAACTGATAAGAACCTCCAAAGAAGTATTTGTCTTCTCAAATCATCCATGAAATCATACGAGCCCTTGATCCATATGCTCTCTTCACCGCTCTTTTTTTGAATCGAAATTAAGAATGAATAGGTGTTTTCCGTTTCAATCCATTGTGCAAATATATCAACCGACTCTTTTACATTAGCCTCATATGGTGCAAGTGAAACCATCAATTTTATTCTTGGTCCTTCAGGCTCTGATAAGTTTATTTTAACATCATCCACTCTAAAACTCGGTCTTTCAATGCCTGTTCCAAGGTAATACTCTTTTAGAAATAGCATTATGCCCCTAACTTCCTCGATTTGATTTATTCTTAATGGCAATGGTATTTCCCATAGACCGCTTTTTGGCTTTGTTGGAGGTTTCCACTTTCTCTCCAATGATGGCGTTATTAACTTTGATGCTGCATGAGCTGGATAATAAGATGAGAGTAAAGCTGCCAATAATAAAAGGGATAAAGATATAATGGCAAATATAGATGCGTAATTAAATGTAAATATTTCGGGAAGCACGCCAATTTCCCTAAATACTATATTCCCAACGAAACCTAAGAAATATCCTATTATAACGCCCAGCATTGAATATGTTAGAGCCTCTAAAATGGCCATTATAGTAGCCCCCAGAGGTGACAAACCAACCGTTGTATAAACAAAAATATCACGAATTCTTTCCCTCTGAATAGCTAGCAAAGTTGCAACGACATTAAATGAGCCTAAGATTACTAGGATAGCTATTCCCTCGAGGCCGAAAGCGGTGAATGTCGAAATTTTTGACGCTATGAACGAGCGCCCGTTAATACCAACATATACTGTTATGTCTAATGCATTTGCTAAATCGCTTGCCCATTTACTTATGCGCTCTTCACTTATGCCCGATGGAAATCTTATTGACACTTCCGCCACGTATCCCCCTAAACTGAGAGCTTTTTCAAACGGGATTACAATTAACCTAGACCATGAGAGCGGTGGAGGTTGTTGACCAGACATTAATGGTAGAGTTGCAGATATACCCAATGCACCTATATAATATGGGTCTATTGGCGCTATACTTGTGCCTCCTCTTAAGTCAGTTAATGAAGATGGGTCTATAAGCGACAGATTATAGACTCCTGCAACCCTAAACTTTATTCCCTGCAGTATTATATGCTCTCCAACTTCAATATTCAACGTTTTTGCAGCGCTATCAGGTATTAAACACCAATTTTCTCCAATAAGAGGTAACATGGGTGGAGCCAGATAGTCTGAAAATAGTGAAAATGCATCTTGAGAGGTCAAACCTAATGCGGCATTTATTGGATAAGTTGTATTTTTACTGTCAATTGTTGATAGTCTCGTTACCACACCGATGTTAGGTCCTATTGAAGATGGGTAATACCATGCTCTCGGCATTACTGCTGCTGCTTCCCCAACTATCCCCCTTATGATGTCAATTGTATGTGGCCCAAGTATATCAGTTGTTGGAACGCTGATGCCGTTCTTAATCAGTATACCAGAATATGTTGGGGATACTTCCTGCGGTACGTATTTTATGCCAATATATGGCGAAATCGATGTCAATGCCGTCAAAGCAAAAGAGACCGTTATCAGATTTAAGAGAATAAGCAATGTTCTAAACTTTCTCTTTCGCATATTTTCTATTGAAACTGTAAGAGCCATCGTGATTAAGCCAAATCTACCAGTTTCAATTGTGTGATAACCTAAAAGCCTATAAGATATTTCTTTAAGAGATTTTTGTGTTTCATCGGCAAGGACTCCAGCTGTAAACATGAAGAGAATAAGCGCGATTAATCCCATAATTGCCATCACTGAATTAGTCATGACTGTTAGTGCTGGATGAATAATACTGAAGAATGAGAGAAGGATGGCGCCCATTAAAATCACGCTTATCACTTGTTTTTTACCAGAAAAATGAAATATAAGTCTCTCAAGAAGCAATGTTGCTGAAATAATTAGAACAAAGAAGAATAAGCTTGTTCTGCCAGAGTCGTCTATAATGGTCATGATCTCATTGTAGGCTCTTACACCCCAAGCCCATGCAACTAGAGCTTTAGTGTACGCTCGACTGAAGTTTTTATTTGCGTAATTATTCATAGCTTCCCGGAAATATTCATCAGCCTTTAATATTTTTTCCTCAACACTAATACTTTGAACACCACGCATTTTAAGGGAGCTGTAGCGCACCTTTGTAACTAAAAGAATATCTCGAGCATATTTTATTGCGTCTCCATAATATGTGCTTGGTTTCTCCTCAAGGACCATAATGGCGTGGCCTTCAGGTTCCGCTTCACTACTGTTAACAAGAATCAGAAAGGGACGAGGATTAGGAGGCATACTTAAGCCGCCTAATGTGGCCATAGCCATAATTTTACTTCGCGGTAACGCGAAAACCAGGGCGATTGGCTCATAGCCATTATAGTAAACTCCATAAAAGAGTGGCTCACCTTTATAATCAAAGTTCTGAACCATCAAGCGCTTATCCCGGATCTATGATTTATTGGCCTATTAATGCGACTAACGACGCATTATTCGCTACTAGACAAATAAAGCTTGATCCTGTGTTACTTTTATCCTCAGGTCTTTTTTCATGCGCCCTTTACTTTGCTAATAATGCTCTACAGAAAATAGGTATGCCTTTCCACGCTATCGCATTCATAATGGGTTGCTACACGTTGCCAACAAGCAGTATAATGATGTTCTTGGGGTCACTTATAAGCCATCACGTACTAGCAAAATATTTTGGAAGAGAAAGATGGATAGCTATAAGGGGCATTTTTTTCCGCTGGTTTATTTGCAGGTGTTGGTATCTTCCTTGGAGTAGGAGTAGCCTTAACGCTAATAACTAAAGCTGCATGGGTATGGCCATGGTAGCCTCCATTTAATGTTTTGAGAAGCTTTGTAGTTTAATTCTTTATTATTGGTTTCTTCTCTGTTTTTCACGGTTTCTCTTTTCGCTCTGCTCTTATAGGTTTATTAGCATGTTATATATGTATATTTTGAAGGGAAGAACAAACCCTCCAAACGTTCTAACAGTTAAGGACAAAATCACTGGAAGGCCCTGAACACTTGAAGATCATCTAAGGATGCCTGAGGGCTACCGCTGAAGGTTTCATTTCCAAACTTAAAACCAGCTTGGCTATTACAACTTCGCATGGGAAGCCCTTGACAACGCCACAATCTACACATGCCTAGCCACCAACTTAATTTCGTAACAATCGCAGCAATCAAAATGGGAAAACCGGAAAAGCAAGAAGCACAGTATACTTCAAATAAATCTAAAGGGATATGTTAAAATGAAATGCCAGCCCAACCGCCCACACGCTTATGCGGTCCCCCAAGAGATTTCTTGCGGTCGCATTTGCATGCGGGCTTGCAAGCAACTTTATTCATTTGTTCACGGGTGACTTTGCTCATGGGTTCGCTCATGGGTTCGCTCATGGGTCTTCGCTCATGAATCTTCGCTTAAATTTCTAGGCGTAGGAACTTCTACCTGAAAGGTATAAGTATAGGGCATAGCCTACAATCTGCCTGGGAGTCCTATCCCTCTCAAAAGGTTTCATAGGACATTAAGGGATTAAAGGCTCACTTAAAGCTTAAGGTTACAGCACCCTTAGGCAGTAGACGGCGAGCCTTAGGAGCAGCCTCGTCTTGCCTGATTCCTTCCTCCTCGTCTTTATCCTGTCCCCAAACTCGACGGTTAGGGCTCCGAAGACACCCTCCCCAACGCCCCTAAGCCTGTATATGGATTCGTCGAAGAGTCTATCCCTTATCCTGGCCCCGTAGCCTCCAGGGCTTAGCTTCCCAGGCTTAACGATTGGGATGTAGCCCTTCAATGCCAGGCTGTTCAGGGCTGGCTTCGCATCGAAGGCTCTCCATAAACTCCGCCTCAGAGGTCGTAAGCTCCGCGTAAACGGGGAAAAGGCATCCCCAAGGCTTACCCTTATGCAGGGGAAGGCCTCGTAAAGGGCCTTATGCCAATCCGTAAACTTCGTCGAGTACAGAACCGCGTAATCGTAGTTTAGGAGGCAGAGAACTCCGAGGAGGGACATGAGGACCTTCCTGACGAGGAAGCCATAGTTCACCTCCCAGTAGCTCAAGGTCGACTTTGGAATCCTCTCGTCAAAGTAGGTTGAGGAGCAGCCTTCAGCATACCTGAGGCTGAGCTTACACATCTCCTTGAAGACGAAGGCCTTCACGTAGAGCTCAGGAGCCCTCTTAGGCTTCCTACCCTCCCTCCCGCCCCCTAAGCCTCGACCTGAGATCTAAGATTCGAGGATAAGATCAAGGACACCCATAAGGAGATCAAAGTCATACACCCTGCAATCCCATCTCCGAAGCATAAAATGACATATAGCACAACTAGACACAAGTCAATTATTGGACACGCCCCCTTACAAAGAAAATCTTAAATAATTTAGAGGTGAGTTCAATAAGTAAGTTAAGTGAAATTGATATTGCAGGTTCGCGTGATGAACCAAAATTTCTATGAAGAGATAAATAAACTGTTGGATGCTATAAGGAAGAACCTAGAACCTGTGGATTTGATTCCTCAGTTTGGCTTTCATGAATCTAATATGAAGTATGCTTTTTGTTAGGCTTTAGAGAAGGCGACCGTAAGATCTTTTAGGACGGAGGTGTCCCTTCCAATATACTCTCAACACCCCCATTTGAGAGGGCTTAAGGGTAAGGAAAAATCAATAATAGACTTAGCAGTCGAAATAGGCGACCTTATGATAGGATTCGAGTTTAAAACCGATAATTTAAGCAGGATTATATAATAGCATAGAACTCATTGCAAAACCCTTAGATAAATGGTTATGCAGGCTATTTGTATGAATGCTGGGAAGTTTGATGCTAGCCTCTCATATCTTATGGTTATTCTCCTGAATGCTGTTAGCCATGCGAAGAATCTTTCAACGGCGCTCCTCATGCTCTTATACGCTTTCCTATCGAGCCTGTATGGTCTTCCAAGCTTGGGATTGCGCCTATTCCTAGGG
>CALIKS010000027.1 GCA_938017985.1 uncultured archaeon
CATTATGTATAACATGTAAAACATTATATTTAAGCTTTACTGACTTAAAGACGTGTCCAAAAATTCATCAGTAAAAAGAAGCTCTGATGTAAATAGCCTTGCTTGAACATACGCTTTAGGATTAAGTTGTTGTCGTACCAACATCAGCTAATGCCCCCTTTTCCTTCAACTATAGCTCTCGCAGACGTTGCAAAATTTGAGCCAAAAGCTATGGCTGCGGGATAAATTGTTCCTAAGGCTTTTCTTACGAGCAGGTGAAATTCAATCAAGTCTTTATTCCAGTTAGCAAACTTCGTTGAATCTATTATGCTGAAGCAGTAGTCCAGCAAGCTCTCTAGCTAGCGCGCGCTTTTCCATATGTCCTTACATTGCTTAAATTCCTTGGATCGTTCGAATACTTTATGATGTTCCAATAAGGAGGATGAAGGAAGATGAAATCGAATTCTTCAGAGAAGCCCGTCTCTAATGCATCAAATCCGTCTCTTAGATCAAGACATACATGATCTTAGTGGGGATTATAATCATAGGAACAGTTTCCTTCATCGTATTAAAGCAAAGAAAGAGATAGCAAGGCTTAATCACTCGGAACCTTCTTATCAAAAAAGCATGCTAATTGCTTTTATTGAACTCCATAAACTATACGATTTCTTAGGAACATCGTATTTTTCTAATTCTCTTGGAATTTGAATTACCAGCACATCCTATTTTCCTCGCATCTTATCATGGAATATGGAATTCTTGAATTTTGTCATCATACAGTTGGACAATATCCTTTTAATGCACGATTCTGCAACATTGATGCTTAAAAACATCCTGATTCATGCTTAGCGGGATGAGAAGGTGCTAGTATTCGAAAAACTTATTTAAAAATTTAACCATTATCGCGCACTATTGATTAACTAACTATGATGTCGGAGGCGAAGCATGGTTTACCAATTTCATTTTAAGCGTTTTCGCATAATAAGGAGCAAGGATAGTACAATAATAATTGTGATTACTCCAGTTACAATGCCCAGAACTATTAAGTCGGGACCACGAGATAATACTGAGACCGTTATTATATGTTTAGCTGTGTTTCCAGCCATGTCTTTTACAGTTAGCGTTACCGTGTAGGCTCCAGGTTTTGAGTAACTATGAGTTACTGTTTTACCGATTCCAGTCGTACCGTCACCAAAATCCCATTCATACCAAGCTATACCAATATTATCTGTAGACCGACTTGCATCAAAAGTATGGACTTCATCTAAAACTAACCTAACATCCTGCCCAGCATACGCTACCGGCGGAGTTTTATCAATCTTTAAAACTTCGGTTCTGGCGTTTTCCACATTGCCCGCTTTATCCACGGCTTTAAAGTAAACAGTAATTACACCATCATTATCTATAGTGAACGGCTCAATATATTCCTTCCATGTAATCCCATCAAAACTGTAATGCATGGAATTAACTCCTGATAAAGTATCATATGCAGTTAATATTACGTTGACACTTGAAGTAAACCACCCGTCCCTGCCCATTATGCCTTCAAAACTGATGGAGGATTGCGGTGGCGTTTTATCTAACTTTATTCCAGACAAGAACTTATGTGGAAATTCCTCATTTCCAACACTATCCATGCTCCAATACTCTAAAGTATTATTAGCATCCTCTGAGGAAATCAGTGGAGATCCATTCCTAGTGACGCTTAAAATCGGACCGTTATTTATTCTATAGTAAATTTCAGCGATCTCTTCTTTGTCATCACCTATCAAAAGAATTATGTAAAAATCATTGTTATGCCAGACTCCATCATAGTTATGAATTGTTACGGGTGGGCTATCCTCGAGTCTTTGATTAATCAGTTCCGTGACTTCTCCGATTATTTCCTCATAGAAAATATTGTCAATCGGAAAGCCCCAGCTCTTAAATTGCGTTCTTAGATCATGTTTAACTGCAACACTAAGCGCAGCCACAAAGAGGGTAGCCTGTTTAGTTTCAGAATCTACAGTAAAATTAAAGGGTACGTCTCTTGAGAGAAATAGGGAATAAAATCTATATAGACTCTCATATCCATAGCGTGAACAAATAACGTCTATCATATCGTCAAGAACGCTGGGCGTCATATCGCTATAGCGCGCTCCCTTACTCAGATACTGATCTAAATCTGGTGTTGAACCAAAATGCCATACAGAAGATATGATATTATCTAAAATCTTCTGCGGGATACCGAATCGGAAAGAATACTTCTGCAAAGCCTTCGCAGTATACATTCCCAGTGCCGTTGCTAACCCCTCAGAATACACCCAATCTGATGGTAACCCAGGCATAAACTGCCATATCTTTACTCCACTTCCAAGAAAATTATGTCCCATCTCATGAAAATACACACCCCATTGTGGATAACCCTTATCCCATGCAACAATCATGCAACTGTCATGTACGGGCTTGTCAACATCAGTTCCAAGCCTTATTGGATTACCAGAAAGACCACATGGAACCGTGCCATCTGCTCCATGGCCTGGATCATTAACTAAGAACTGTATGCCTCCATTAAACGGGCGAAAATCAGTAACATTATAAATTATTTCATATGCCAGATCTGTTATTCTAAGGACATCCCATTCTCTAAAAATCCTCTGGTAATCAAATCCTTGAATAGGTTCTTTTGGAACATAAAAAGTAATGTGTTTCCCTATGAAAGGTAGGAGCGTAATTCCTAAACTGTTGTCAGTTACACGGATTACAGCGGCATTAGTAGCCTGGATACCATCAGCAGAACCAGCTATATAGGGTGTTTCCCAAAAGGCCTGAGGTGTTTTCACTGCAGTTACAACTCCATCATTAGAAACTGTTGCTACATTTGGGTTACTGCTATAGAAATTGATACTATTAGGAATAACATCATTACCATAGGCATCTCTAACTTGTAAAGTGAGTTTTCCTGCTTGATTACTTGAAACCGATAATAATAGTATAGGTGGAACAATACTAATACTGCCAACTACTACTTCGACATGATGATTGCTGAGAATCCCATTAACCTTTGCTGTTACCCAGCAAAATCCGAATTTTCCGGGGCCTGCGTTCAATAGCCCGAAATCTGTAATCGAAACCATAGAAGGATAGTCTACAAAAAACTTAACCGATGAAAAATTATGTAATAAAGTGCCAGTTATATCCTTAAGAGTCACGGACACGAATGCTCTTGAAACACCATCCCTAAGAATTATAAAAGAGGGAGAAAGCAGGATTTCAGAGACTTCGCCCGGCTTTGGAAGGCTGGAAGAGAGCTCAGCGGTTGCGTAAGTGCTCGCAATATCCAGCATGCTTCCATCATCAGCTGAAAATTCCCAATTAAACCGCTGAGCTTTTTCTATAAAGCTTATATCAACAATTATCGATATGACATCATTATCAATAAAAACCGGAACCCTGCCTCCTCTGTAGGGAGGACATATATCATCTACATATCCTTGCCAATGGCCATCGTAGAAAGCCAATCTTATATTAAACTCGCTTCCAACAAAAAGATGCTTCTGCCCAGTATCCTTATTCTGATCAATATCGATCAGCCAAACATAAATTAAATTACGTTCCGGATTAACAGGTACTGGAGCATTCAATTTCATCTCAAACTGCAATAGCTCAGGATTTATTTGTAAAATCCTTGCCTCAATAACATCTATAAAACTATGCGATTCAGGCACGTCGCCTCTTGGATCATATATTTGTGAGATGACACGGTTTTGAATTGTTAACGAAGAATCTAAACTTCCATGCACCCTAGAAAAGTTGGCAACTAATATGGAGAGAGATGGAGAAACAAGCATTAAAATTAATGACCATTCCATTAATAATCTTAGAGCGCAACACACTATGCAGAGCTTTTTTTTAATGCATAACATATTCCATAGTCTACTCGTATCTACTATTTAAAATTAATGGCACACAATATTCTGCAGCCATTTAAATTTTGGCTTTTTGCGTATTATGGCATTGATGTGGATCTATGTGCCTTATTTCTCAATATAGTGATTTCAGAGTTCTTAGTTAGAACCGGAATTGATTCTATCTCGTTAATCCTAATGCTGCAGTCTTCACACTTAAACTAGTTGCGGGCTTCGAACAGAGAATCATGCTTGAGAAAGCACTAGGCACAGTGAAAGTTGATCCTGACTGGGACTTACCCGACCCTGACGGGAGTAAAAATTTTTAACTTTTCTCCGGAGGAAAAACATAAATTATTAAGAGAAGGTTTAAATGAAACATCGTATTCTCTTCTATAGGGAAATGCCTAAAATACACACATCGAGAATTACCGCTTCAACTATCCTACTCATCATTGTGATATCTTTTTCTTTGGCAGAGCATTTTAGAATAGGAATTATGGCTGAAAGGGAACTAGAAGATCTACATCAATTAGTAAAAGATGTTTCATCGATTTGTGCTATGGGAGTGCCTGGCCCATTATGGGCTTTAAGCAAGACACCAATACCTATTGTCGCTGGGGATGAGGATACCACTCCCGTCCCTTCTATTGTAGTCATGGCATCAGGCTTAGGGAGTGGTCGAGTTGTTGCGTTTGGTCACGACGGCTTTCTAACTAATGAAGCATTAGGGATCTTTGACAACGAGAGGTTTGGCAATAATAATGTTATTGAGAGGAGGGAACCCAGCCATTCTCACCGCCTGGTAGGTGGGGAACAGTCAATTCCAAAAAAGGAAAGCGAACATGAAGCTTAGAAAGCTGCTTCTCAGCCTCCTTACAATTCTCCAGCTTGTTCTCTCTCAAACAGTTGTGTCAGACGTTAATAATTTGAAAATAAACTTAGATGAACTCTCCATAGTCGCGGTACACCCGTTCAATTGGATTGAACGGAACAAACAGCTTTTCTGGGATAGGATCGTTGAACAGCTACACATAGAATTCTTAGACAGGGCGACGGGGTTCATGGAGTGGCGTTACTGGTATGAGCCCTATGTTGACAGTCTTACAATCGCATATGCAAGAAAAAAGGGGGTGATAACAGGGTCTTACATGATTCTCACTCCAATACCGCCGATTCCTGAGCCAACATACACTGATCCCTATGGTAATACTAAACCTTTCCAACAGGTTGCCGGTGGAACCGATTTAAACGGTATTCTGGTTTTCCATCCAGACCGTCTGCATATGACTGTTTCAGTCAGCTGCCCCCAATGGGAGGAACATTTCATAAGTTCTGCAGAAAAAATATTGGACAAAGGTTTAGATGCTATAGATATTGATAACATCGCTGTCTCGCCTTTCGCGTTCGGAGGAGATTTCTCGGAGTGGAGCGTGTACATGTTTAGGAATTACCTGACAAGCCGTTTCACACGTGAGGAATTAGCCAGCATGGGTGTGAGTGATGTTGAAAAATTCGACATAAGGAACTACGTTATAGGTAGAATAGATGCAAACATGATTAATGCCGACATACTTGTTATCGCTGCACCGAAAACGGGTTTTCAAAACGTGGAGGTGGAAGCAATAAAGTCTTACGTTGAAAAAGGAGGCGGCCTGCTTTTGCAGATTGAGCCTGATGGCTGCCATATTGCAAACTGGCTTTCAAAAGAGTTTGGCGTAACCGTTAAATGTGGAAACCTAGTATCCTCCAGACACTTATGGGACCATGGAAGTTTTGAGGTTCACAATGTGAACCATGAACACGAGGTTACTAGGGGAATTGACTCTTTAATCTGGAACTGGGGAGTAGCTCTGGTGGTTAAAAATCCCAATGTGGTGGTCCTGGCTCAAACAGATGAGGATTCTTGGATCGACTCTAACAACAATCTTCTTAAGGATTCGAATGAAGAAAGAGGGCCTTTTCCAGTTATCGTCGGGTTGGAATATGGAAAAGGCAGGGTGATAATTCATGGAGATAGGACTCAGGATAGTATTTTTGATTCATATAAGGTTTTTCTGAGTAACGCATTACTTTGGCTTGGAAAGGGAGACTTAAGTGGGAAGAGTCTAATATTTGACGAGTTGCATCTGGAGGAAGCAACACTTTCCGGCGAGAGAGCCCGCTCGCTAAACCCACACCATCCGGAATGGTATTTTTACAGCCGCTTTTCAGCTCTGGCTACAGGTTTAGGATTGAATGTTACTAGCACTGGAACTCCCCCGGGTTTTCCACAAGACAGAATTTTGAGAGAGTACGCGAAGTTTCTACATATGGAATTGATTCGTTTCATCAATAATTTTGCCAAGGAAGTTAAAGAGTATGGTAGAAACAAGTATGGGAAGAATGTTCCGGTCTACGGTAATCAGTGGCTAGGCTCTTTGTATGATGATACTTTTCTGCGAGATATCTCCTTAGACTCGATACTTCTCTCTCCCTATCTTGACCTTATTCAGATAGAGGTTATTCCAAGTACTTTTCCTCCCAGAAATAGGCTTACATTGGCATACCGGTTTGGCCATGCGATGGCTCAAAACAGCAAGCCTGTGTGGATTCAAGGAGCATTCTACAGTGATTTAGGATACAAGGAGCTTGATTACAGGAAGGTGAATCTAACAATCCTAGGTATAGCTGAGGCGTATGCCAACGGGGCTATTAAAGAGCTTGATCTAGCTGGGTGGCCTGGTGTTCCACCCTTTGCAGGAGTCGTTGTTCTGCCGAACATGAGCGTCCCGAAAAAAGTTCAGGAACTTCTAGATTTCATATGGGGTTACAGGAAGCTGTTAGTAGGGTTTAAACCCTATTCGAAAATCGCTTTAGTCTACTCGATCCCAAGCTTCTTATGGAATACTTTCCCCGCATTCGGTGTCTTTCCAGACGATCAGAGATACGAGTTGATAGGATTAGCCGATATGCTCCAGCGACTTCATTTTCCCTATGACATTATCATTTTCGGACATCCTGATTTAATGGACGATGCGTATTATCTTGACAGGTTGAAGAACTACGAGCTCGTGATATTTCCTCATGTTAGCGATATTTCAGCCATGCAGATTGAAACAATCGATAATTTCGTAAAAAGAGGAGGAAAAGTCATCTTCACAGGTGGTATCCCTCTCTATGATCAAGACCATAACAGTCTGACTCAAGAGGAACAATCTCGTTTAAACAGGATTGTCTTTGAATATCACAACCGAGTGATCTTGATTGAGGATCTATTAGGTTGCGAATGGTATAGAAACCTAATTGAAGATTACTCAGAGAAAGAAAGGTACAGCAGCACGTTAAATAAATTCGAGAGTCTGCTGAACAACTTGATAGAGAGACCTTTATTGATTGCCCCTAGCTTACCGTCTTCCGTAGAAGTAAATATTCTTAAGAAAGGCGACACTGTTTCAATACACTTTATTAACTATCAATATTCTCTTAAAACAGACGAATTCCAAAAAATAAACGGGACGCAGATCTTAATAGATGCAACTATAGTTGGGAAAATAGATAATGTTACTTTTCTCTCTCCAATGCTTACAGAACAGTTAAAATTCGACTACGAAGGACAATACGTGAGCATAATGCTCCCCTCCTTAGACTGCTGGGGATTCGTGGTTATCAACAAGCCTAAAATAATATCTCCTTCGGAATTTGAGCTTAGTGGTTTAAACATAAGCCCCGATGCGATTAAAGTTGGCCAAGTAGCATCGATCTCGGTTATCGTTAAGAATATTGGTGGAGAAACATGTTCCTACGAGCTTACACTGAGGGTTGACGGCCGGGTTGTAGATACTATGACGGTAACGTTGAACCCAGGCCAATCCACTACCGTAAGCTTCTTTTACAAGCCGGAGAAAGAGGGAATATACCGCGTTGATGTAAACGGTCTAACCGGAAGACTGACAGTAAGCAGGGAAGAAACTTCTGAAGTAGTTTCAGAAACCATATGGCTAGCCATAGGGGTTACAGCAATGATAGCGGTGACTTTGCTACTCGTGAGAAGAAAACTCCAGAGCAAACATGTTTGACCATGCCAGCATGCCAAGAAGCGAAGAGCTTTATGAGTCTGAGGTAAAATGTACCAATCTATGCTTCTAACCTAAGCATTTTCAAACTGTTGAAGGCTTTCAGGCAGTAAAAGAAGAAAAGTTGCGCTTTTCATGAAAAATGTCATCCAGCTTTATCCTATGCTACCTTAAGTGGTTGAGTTATCTCTTGGGTCGAAGTAAAATATGAATTAATAAGAGGCACAATGTCCCTTTGTCAGAATATTTCTCCCATAAGATGAATACCCAAACTTTCTACTGCGTGCTACCTGTCGATAAAATTTATGGAGCCAACTTCTAGAGAGAACTCTATCCACGCAACGATTTTCATCATTTTCTTCGCTAATATCCCTTACTGGGATTATGTTATTGAGATTCATCGATAGCTGCCTTTAACAACTATCCTTGATTCAAGTTTTTATATATGGAGAAAGCTAGTAAACATGCTGGAATGAGCGTTTGAATAGCAACCGGGTCCGCGGGGAACCTGAAGACCTCCAGAGAGAAGGGTAGTTAACAAGAGGCTCAAAAATACTTGGAATAGGGTTTCTAAGGTGACTTGCCCGCCGCGCGCGACGAGGTTAAGTGGGAGACCAGTAGGATTTCGGTTAAGGATCTCAACGCTAGTGTAAGAGCAGGCTTGAACAGCGTGAAGAACCAAGACACTGTAGAAAAACTATTGGGCAGGGTTAGAGGCTCAGGGGGAATTAAGGTTTAAGAGAGCATTACGGTTAATGGTTTGGATGAGTAGGCCTGTGTTTCGGCCAAGGGCTAAGGCAAACCTATACAGAAACCTCATCATTATCTTCATCATTCTTTGCCTAGTTTGCGAGGGAGTCCTCTTTCTTCAAGTCGTGAGGGATTACTCTTTAACTATGCTTCAGATGACTATGCTTATTCTTCCATGGTTCTTCACACCTTGTATCGCTGTGTTTTACTTTAAGTATCGGATTTGGAGTGCTGGCGCCGAGGGTGAGGAGAAAGTTGCGGAGGTGCGGGCTCTCTGAAGGGTTTTGAAACGGTTAACGATGTTGTTCTCCCAGGCGGGAAGGCTAACATCGACCACGCAGTAGTATCAACCAAAGGAGTCTTCGTCATCGAGACTAAGAACCATAAGGGCCTGGTCAGGTGCAGGGGCGACGCGTGGGAGCTTTTGAAAACAGGCAGGAAGGGGACGGTTTACTCTAGCGACATTGGAAACCCTTGCAAGCAGGCGCGCGCCTGTAGATGGCTTTCAAAGTTCCCTTATCTAACTCTTCGTGGAGAGGAATAGTTAGAGACTGTTTCGATCCGTCTGATAGGATTCTTCTTAGTTTCACGTGGCTTCCTCTTTGAGACACTGTTATGAATCCGAATCCTGATAATATTTTGACTACGTCTTTTCACTCAATACTTTAAGCTTCGGCATAGGAGGAGACCTCTATGCTTACTGGTATGGAATAGTCCGGATGAATATCCCATTCGCTTAAATCCTCCCCCTCGAGGTGAAGGCTTATCGCTTCCCTTACGTTCTCCACAGCCTCATCCAGCGTTTTACCCTGGCTGACAACCGGCAGGTCAACACACTCAGCAACATAAAATTTCTCTCCCCTGTGAATCCTCACTTGAATAATTTTTTTCATGCGAT
>CALIKS010000028.1 GCA_938017985.1 uncultured archaeon
TGCTTACGTTCACGCTCTTCACATTTTTCCCAGTCCAATATCGTATCAGTCTGGTTATCGTAACATTTATGGCCGGTGCGCGTCATGTGTACCCTCCTCCGAAATTGTTCGGCGGTTTCGTTCGGTCCTCGTATCAGTCCGAATGTGTCTTCTTCCCCAGGAGCCAAATTGCGATTCGCTCTAGCTTGATTGTACATCCATTCCTCGCCAGTGTCAGCACTCATTCTATCCCACCGCTGTTGCTGTTCTAATTCTCTTTGTCTTTCAGACTCTGACATGTTCGAATAATTCTGTTGTGATGTACGTTCAGTTTCTCGAGCTCTTTGACGTTCTGCTTCTTGCGCCGAATCTCCAGTCTCCTCGGATTGTCTCTGTGTTCGCTCTAAATTGGCTTGATCGGCGGCGACTTGTGCATCATACTCACTTTGTGATGCATCCGTCTCATTTTGTTGTTGTTGTTCTTGCGCTTTCACATCAGCTTCAACTTTATCTCGGAGTGCCTGTTCTTCTGCATCCATCCTAGCCTGTTCAGCTTCTGCCTCTTGTAATTCAGCTATAGCGGCAGCGTTAGCTGCTAATAACCTTTCCTTCTCTTTGGCGCGATACTTCTCATCGTCTTCTTCTGCAGACATCTGTCGCGTCTTTTCCGCTTCTAACATATCTTCCAATTCTGCCATGGCCGCGTCTATTTTTTCCTGTTCCTTCCGCTGAATATTTTCGTATTCTGTTTTAAGATTTTTCTCCTTAGCAATTGCATTTTCTAAATCAATTCGCGCTTGTTCTTCATCCATCGCCGCCTGTGTAGCTAACTGACTCACCTTATTTTTGATTTCCGCGGCCTCTGCTTCCGCTTTAATCTTATCTTGCGCCATCTTATCTCGAGCTTCTGACAACAATCTTTCATTCTCAAATTCCACATTCATTCGATCCACTTCACCTTTTATATTCATTTTCCTCTGCGCATCGGCAGCTTGTCGTCGTTTAAGTCTTAACTCAGCCAGTTTCTTTTCGTTCTCTATACGATTCTTCTCACGATTAATAGCATAGGCAGTCGATCGCTGCTTTTGAAGCTCCTTCTCCCTCTCCAACTTTTTTAATCGCTGCCTTTCCTTCATTTCGGCTAAACGCTTCTGAAAAGCGGAAAGTTCTTCTTTCTTTTCCGTAATAACATTTTCCGCACCAGTTTTTAATTCTTGAACCTTAACTTTTTTATCTTCTATAATACGCTGTTCAAGTCTGGTAGCTTCTTCATTTATAGCTTTTCTATCCGCCATGTTAACGGCAACTATATCATCTATAACTTTTTCAAGCTCGTTCACTGTACTTAACTGTACATTCTTTGATTCAGAATCTGTACTATCTATAACAATTTCCAGCGATCGTTTTGGAAGTTTTACCGATTTCACTGGTTTTACCGGTAAAGTCGGTATTTTGTCTGGTATGGGTTTTCCCATCTTTTTACTATAGTAATAATACAGTAACAATAGAACCAACACCGTCGAGACAATTACTAACAAATTTGCCGATGTCATCTTAATATTATAAGATATAATAATCATATCAAAAATTACAGTATTATGAAATTTTTGATATGATTTGCGAGTTGCATTTTTATTTATTGACCATCAATTATCATATCTGCCATTCTGGACTTGTTCTCTTCAGCTTTGGCAACCCGAATCTTGTCCTGAACATCCTCCACCTTCCTCATCTTAGCGACAGAGCGATCAAGTTCTCCTATAAGTGCAACTCCTTCCTTAGCATTTAAAGCAGTCGCCGCCCTGCCGATAATAGCCTCCATCTCCTTTCCAAGAGCCTCAAGCTGCTTAAAATCCATATCCTTAACGTTTTGCGAGTAAAACTCATCTCGCTTCTTAATAAATTCTTTCAGCTCCGCGATAGACTGCTTCATCGTTTTAGTGACCTTATCCTTAGCCGCGGCAAGTTTATCGGTGTATTCAGTCTTTTCCATTTATAGTAAACCAACAAAATTTTAAGGAGAAATAGGGGCAGGTGCTACAGAACCACCCATCATTTCATCCTCGTCATCAGATTCTTCGGGCATAGGCATGTCTTCAGCCGCTCTCGGCATAGGACCATCCGGGAGCGCCTGGAGGTCCGCTGACTGCTCATTCGAAACCTTAATCTCGGGATTGGGTTCATCACCCTCCATCGTCTGAAGTTCGGGAGCCTTGGAAATTTCCTGGAGAAGGGCGTTCAGCTCAGCCTCGAGCTGCTCGGGAGATTCGTAAGATTCTGTGGTCTTCTGGAGTACCATACCAATAAGCATGGCAACGATCATACCCGCAATGAAAATGATGATCCTATTTTTTGCAAGACCCTTGATAGTGGTGGCAAACTTGGACATTGTTTTATAATGTATTGATATTTTTTTCTTCCGTGATTATAAATGAAACTGAGACCGATCGAACATGTAATTTTCGAGGCTATTGTGATAGGTATACTCAACGTGGCCCTTTTGTCCCTGTTAAATAGAATACCCAGCCTGAACACTACATCGCTTTTTGTTAAATTGTTCCTGGGTGGTGCACTCATTCATATTATATTTGAGTATTCTGGTGCAAATTCCTGGTGGTGTAAATCTACCTACCGTTAAGCTCTGTGAGTCGATCCGTTGTAATTCTCTTCGCGCGTTGAAGCCAGTCTAATTCCATGTGAGCATCCAAAGACTTTAATTCTATGAGAGCATTTTTTGTTTCAATGTACTCCTTATAAATATCCCTCTCAACCTCTTTACCAAAGCGTGTTAATTCCCCATCTCGTGTAAACATTCTTAGTCGCATATCGTATGCGAATAACTGTGGATACGTTCTATACATACACTCAAATGTAAACGTTTGAATATTTAAAAATCGCGCGTTTACATATGACTTAATTGCGTCACGTTTGATCCGTTCAGTTATGTTTTTGACGGGTTTCAACTCTCTCAGTTTTTTTAAACACTCCCTTTCATACTTGTTAATAAGTATAAGGTCCTGACGAATTAAACACCTTTCCACGGGATTAGAAATGATGCGCCCAGTTCCGTCTCGGTTACGATCAAATGAAACAAAGAACCCTTGTCCTGGGTTTCTGAGATTTTCACCTATATTGGGAATCGGAGAACTCATGGGGTAATATCGTTCATCGTATGGCTCGTCCTCGAGATCTGCGAGATCTGCGTCGGGTGCCTCATCTTCGTCTGTTTCGATGTCAGGGGCTGTTGGCATAAACGGAACGTCTATTCGCAAATTTCTATGCTCTGTTACAGGGAAGTCGTTTTCATCCGGTATTTGTGCGTGTACTTTCTTCAAGTTATTAGCCATATCAAGGTATGTGCCTTCCGGAATTAATTCCGAAACGGAATCCAAAGATTGCATGAGCGATCTTAGATTCTCCATATTATTATCATAGCTTAATTTTCTTAACCATCTTTATTAACACGATGATAATGTATATTAAAAAATTCTCATCATACGTCAGGTAATGTATAAGACGACCTATGACAAGTCAAACTGTCAAACTGGTATTGTGCACATAGGTTACGGCGCGTTTCACAGGGCACATCAGGCGGTATATATCGACGATTACATGGAAAAAACCGGAGATCTTCGATGGGGTATCGTCGCGGTGAACTTACGTAACGAAGGAATACGTGAAATTGATGATTATATCTTAAAAACACCGAGTCAGTATAGACTCGTACGTTCTCACCTTGATTACGTAGACTGGACAAAAAACCGTACGGTTGCTAAACATATGCTCACACTCCCGAGTGTTCACCTTATCACAGTTACGGTTACTGAAAGTGGGTATGCCCCAGGATCCCCCCTCTTTGAATACCTCGCATGTGGGTTACGAAACAGGAATACTCCCATAACCATTTTATCTTGTGATAATAGTCAAAGAAACGGTCGAGTTTTAGAAAGTCAATTTATGGCCTATTTGTACCAAACAAACCAGTTCGAGCTCGCTGAATGGATCCAAGAAAATGTTAAGTTCCCTTCGTGCATGGTAGATCGCATAACACCTAGGAGCACATTTAAATTTAAATGTGAACTCGAAGAGCTATTTCCAGGTTTCGGGGAGACGGCTGTACAAACAGAAGAATATACACAATGGGTCATAGAAGATGATTTTGCATCAGAAATTCCAAAGCTTGAAGAGGTAGGTGTCACCATCACAAAAGACATCGAACCATACGAAGAAACAAAAATAAGAATTTTAAATGGATCGCATACATCACTCGCCTATATGGGCGTTCTTTCCGGGTACGATACTTTCGATCAGGTCATGAGCGATAAAGCGCATCGTCAGCATTTTAAAGCTCTCCAAAAAGAAGAAATTATACCCTCGATAGAAATTGACTTACCTTTCGATATACATGACTACGTTGACACAGTGGAAGAACGTATTTCTAGTAAAGTAAATGCAGACGAACTAGAGCGTATATGCTTTGACGGTTTTACCAAATTTCACACGTTCGTAGTACCCTCTTTGCGTGTATGTTTGGAACGTGGTAAGCGTCCAATACACATATACAAGAGTATTGCTGCTTGGTACATCTATTCTAGAAAGTTTGCCCGGGGTTGTAAAAAGATAAAATATAGTGAACCAAATTGGATACTGCTTCAACCTCTTTTAGAAGATGGAAACATAGACGCGTTTGTGAGTAATGAACGGTTATGGGGAGATATCCCAAAAAACTATATTACATTCACTAGAGATCTAAAAACTGTACTAATGTCACATACATACGAAAAAGAGCTCGACCTTATCGGTGAATAAAATCGAAATGCCGACGCGGGCAATATGTAGTCATAGTCCCATTTGGAAATTCAACCTCGTAATACATATCAGAATCATTCTCACTCAAACGACGACGCGTAGTCACACCGTGCGGTGACGCCATGATCG
>CALIKS010000029.1 GCA_938017985.1 uncultured archaeon
CATCCTTGCAGCCGCTGTGATTTGTCTAGCCCAGTTAGACTGTATGCCCGATGTGGCAATCACTACATCGGCACCCATTCTTACAACATCCCCTAAAACATACTCTATTATACGGGTCTTATTCCCTCCCAGCGCAAGACCAGTTAAGTCGTCTCTCTTTACATATATTCGCGGACCCCTAAGATGGCGGGACAAGTTAGTCATCGGGTGGAGAGGAGTTGGATAAAACCCCAAAGAGACCTTGTTTATCCTCAAATCAATAACTCACATAAAGGAGCTTGTTCTGCTGTATTTAAGAATTAATCTTGATATGAAAGGGGCGTGTCTAAGAATTCCATTATCGCTTTTAGAACCCTTAAGTATATCTTGGCGGCATGGCTTACTAGTCTAGCTGGTTTCCTGAACGGCTGTAGTATCTATTCTAGATGTCTTTAGCCTTTCTCCATATCTGTTGGTTAATGATCCGGACGTGGACTCACCTCTAGGCCTATTCCTGTAGTTGTCGGCTAATACCTCGAAGACGTCTCTCAGCCTCCTCCTACGATATCCCCTCTCAACCATGACCTCCATAGACTCCTCGTCGTCGTACCAGCCGTCAGCTATCAGTAGCCCCTTACCTAGGGGAAGCGCTCCCTCTACAGCCTCCACCGGCCTCCCAGAATCAGGGATACATGCTCCTGCAGGATATACAGTCATGTCGGATACCCTAGTAGCTACGTGAACCCAAACACCCTCCCCTTCTCCAAGCGGTAAACTCTGTAGAATCCATAATAGTGAACCTGTATCCAAGCCTTGAATCCAGAATCAGCATTCAACCATAACAAGTATAAAAGCGTTAATTTTTAGACACGCTCATATGGGTCTGTTAACTTCGTATTACCCAATCTCTATCACCCCTTTCATTCTTCTGATGGTTTTGATTGCCCATTCCTCCTCGAATAGTATTCTTAGCTTGAGCCAGCTCCATACGTGTTCCAGCATGCATCCCCTCTTCCTGCATGGTATGTAGTTGTCGAATATCCTTGTCATATCCTTCAGCTCAGTGCATATAACGCTCTCTATAACCTCATGCATCCAGCTGCCGAAGCTGTATACTTATGCTGTAGGCCTAGGGACCTGCATGCGGCTGCTTAATGAGGCCCTCCATCAGTATAGACCGGATGTCTCCCAAACCCCTCTATAAGCCCCTTCAGAAACATCTCCACCTGAAGCTGGTTCCTAGTCCATGACAGCCACATTCCCAAGACCTTCTTCTCGAAGGGCTCGTATGCTATGAGTATCCATGCGCTACCACCGTCCACCTTAACCTCAGCATCGTCTATCAGGAATAGGGATACTCTGCATCTGGAGGCGAAGGCGTTCCTGAAACCCTTCAACCTCCCAACCCACCCATAAACAGCGACATGACTCCCAGACATGGAGGGAGCCAAAGCCTTAGCTATCCTCCTAAAGCTCTGACCAAGGTATCTTAGGTAGAGGGCGTAGAGGACTATGGGAGCAGGAGTCCTAAGACCATCAAGAAAATCCATAGAGGGTGAGAAAACACGCTAGGCCATAAAGCAACGCTTAAAACCAACTTAACAGACCCCGCTCATATGAGAGAAAACTTTATATAATATAAAACGTCATACTAAACTGCATGGCTGAAGAAAAAAAGGTTAGTAGAAGAGCCTTTATTGGTGCTGCTGCGGGAGTAGTTGGTGGTCTTGCCGTAGGAAGCGCCATTGGGTGGCTTGCTAAGCCACCTGAGAGAGTAACGGCCCCTGGTGTAACTGAAACTAGGACGGTGACAAGCACTGAAACGAGGATAGTTACCGCCACCTCTTACGCCACAACGACCGTGCCTGCTCCGCGAAAAGAAGTAACTGTCAAAGTCAATTGGTGGCCAGGTCCTGAGAGTGACGCCATATCAAGAGTAATCGATCGTTGGAATAAATACTTAGCACCAGAGACAGGCATAAAGGCCGAGTTAGTGCTCTTTGGCAGAGAGGCACACGTAGACAAAATAACCAGTATACTTCTCGCAGGTTCACCCGAGCTGGATATAGTCTTTGAGTTCTATTTAGTTGGTAAGCTTGCACCTTATCTCGAACCCCTAGACGACTATTTCGCTGACGAATCTCTCTACCCGTATACGTTAGCAGATTTCTATCCCGTAGCCCTAGACGCGTTCAAAGTAGACGGGAAGCTATACGGTATACCTACAGACGTTAGTGTTCATGTTCTTATTTACCGCAAAGACCTCATACCTAAACCTCCAGAGACGATAGATGAAATGGTAGAAGTAGCGCGGAGATTTACGAAGAAGTTTAACCCTGACTCACCCACCGAATATGGTTACATTGTATCAGGCAAAAGATTATTGTTTAACGCCATGCTTTGGGAAAGCCTTATGGCCTCAGCCGGTGGAACACCATTCGAACTCGGAAAGGAACTTAAAGCGGTAGAAGATTTGACCAGCCCCGCTGCAAAGAAGGCGCTACAAGTTTACGTAGACTTCATAAAGGAAGGCATATCTCCGCCGGACTCTATAACATATGAATACCCTGAGGCTAATGCTGCTTTCCAAGCGGGCAAAGCCGCCATGTACATTCAATGGAACGCGGCAATTGGCGAACTAAGAGACCCGAATAAATCACCTCTTGTTTGGGATAAAGTAGGGGTGGCACCTATACCGGGTGTCAAACTTCCAGATGGTACTGTTCTACACAGATCACGCACACACTATCTAGGATTCAGCATAAATAAGGCTTCATTACATAAAAAAGAAGCGTTCAAACTGCTAGCATATCTTACAACCACAAGGGCAATGTTAGATTACTTAAAGTTTGGTGGTTTCCCGCCAATGAGGTCTGTCTTCGCGATGCCCGAGGCGCATGCCGTTAGAACCGAAATTCCCGAATTGATGCCTATCATGGAAAAATATGCTTATGCTGCAACAACACATCCGGAAGTGTTCACAATATACGACATATTGGTTAAGCATATTTCCGCGGCTTGGGCTGGAGAAATAGGTGTAGATGATGCCCTTAAGGGTGCCCAAGAAGAGTTGAGAACATTATTGAAAAAATGATAAACCACCCCCTTTTATTTTGAGGTAGAGAAATAATGAAGCTAGGGAAGACCAAGTATATATTGGTCATTCCCGCATTAGCCCTATTATTATCACTTACTTTGTATCCTACACTATTTGCTTATTTTTTAGCTGTACACAATGTTACAGTAGGCACATTCAGAAATCCTGTATTTATAGGCTTAGAAAATTTTATTAAAATAGCTACTAGACATGATTTCTGGTATTCAGTAGGATTAACAACTCTATTTGCATTTGTAGTAACACCCATAGAGCTTGTCATCGGTCTATTTATTGCACTCTTATTAGAAAGAGAATTACTAGGAAAAAGAATAATTATAACTCTGATTCTTACGCCGCTTGCTGTAGCACCAGCACTGATGGCAATAATGATGAAGCTTATGTTTAACGAGTTTGTAGGATTGATACCCTATTTGCTTAATATCTTCGGGTTGCGCTATTCGTTCTTTAAAGATTTTACGTCGTCATTTTTGACCCTCATCATAACAGATATAGTACAATGGACGCCTTTCGTGTTCATAATTATCTACTCAGGTCTACAGTCGCTCCCTCGTGAACCTTATGAAGCAGCTAAGATTGATGGTGCGGATGGAAGAAACATCTTCCTATATATAACATTACCCTTGTTAAAGCCACTCATACTGATAGTAGCGATACTACGTCTTATGGATGCGTTCAAGATATTTGAATACGTACACATTATGACTGGCGGTGGACCAGGATTTTCTACAACTACAACTAGTGTTATGATCTACAGAACGGGCTTTATATACGGAGATTTTGGACTTGCAGCAGCTGCAACTATATTTTTATTCTACATATCTATTATAGGTGCAACTATTGGGATAAGATTACTGTCAAAAATGAGGATGATTTAATTGAAGAGAAGAATAGTTATTTGGTTTGTCATAATAATAATGATGGCAATTTTATTGCTCCCTATGTTCTTCATAGCATTAACCTCTTTTAAAGCTTATGGAGAGATAGTATCGGGCATAATGTTTCCATCGCAACTAACAATTGAAAATTACTTCAATGTTTTATATGCTCCAGGTTTTAGATTTGTGGATTTTTTGCTTAATAGTATTATAATATCTAGCTTAAGCACATTGGGAAGTATTCTTGTTAGTTTCCCGGCTGCTTACAGTATGGCACGGTTCAAAACTGGTGGCGGTACACTTTCTTCATATATCTTCTCCATTAGGCTCTTACCTCCGATAATCTTTGCATTACCAATATTTATATTGTACCAATCGATTGGTCTTCTAGACACACATATAGGACTCATACTAACTTACATAGTATTTAATCTCCCACTCTCAATTCTAGTTTTGAAAAGTTTTATAGAGGAATTACCATCAGAAATCGAGGAAGCTGCACTTATAGACGGATGCTCACAACTCAAAATAATTGCTAGTATAGTTTTCCCATTAACGATGCCAGGCATTGCCGCAGTATCGATACTAAACTTTCTAGCAAGTTGGAACGAGTATCTCTTCGCCCTCATACTAACGTTTAAGAAAGCTGCTACTGTTAACGTTGCTGCATCCCTTTTCGTGACTGCATATGCCATTAGATATGGTGAAATAGCCGCATCAGTTATGATTTCTATGCTTCCACCAATAGTGTTTATGTTCCTCGTTCAGAGAAACTTAGTCAGGGGTCTAACATTAGGTGCGCTAAGAAGATAGTTCAAAAGGTATCAGCATTTTGTATCGTTCGTTTTATTAACTTTTTAAGATTAGTTAAGGTGTCATCTTTATAAGCTATACATAGGTTAGAGACAAATCCGTCTTATTAGTTCTTCGTATACTGACTGTGCTTGTTTAAGCTGTTTTATCTCTACATACTCGTTGGGAATATGGGCCTGCTTTACGCTTCCAGGTCCAAGTATTACTGTGGATATGTTCAATTTTTGATATAATGGTCCCTCCGTGCCATAGGGGGCGGTTTCGGAAGCTTGACCAGTGATCTCTTCGCATAGCTTGACAAAGGGATGGTCTCTCGGAGTGTTGAGAGGATCGTAGTTGAGTATCTCCGTTATAGTTAACTGTAGGTTGGGAAGTTTTTCTCTGAGCCTTGATGCTAATTCTTCGAGTCGGGAGTGGATATACTCGCTGCTGTGAGCTGGGATTCTGCGACAGTCAACGATTACTTGACAACTTTCCGGTATTACGTTTTCTTTTATCCCACCTTCAATAATTGTTGTGGAGAGAACCGACGATCCGAGATCCGGGTCCTGTATTTCTTTGAGTCCTCCCCTCAGGCCTATCAGCCCTACTATGAATTGTGCCGCATTCTCTATGGCGTTTATGCCTAGGTCGGGCCTGCTTGAATGGGCGCTGCGCCCATGTAAAGTTATCTTGAATATAGTGCCTCCCTTATGGGCCCTGACCGTGCGTAGCTCTGTGGGCTCACCTATAACACCATAAAGCGCATCACCTTCTTTCAGTTTTCCATCTCTAATGAGCGCTTTAAGCCCGTCAAACCCCTTCTCCTCACCTGCCGTAGCTATGAAGATTATTCCACGCTTCAATTCTCTATTCTTAAAGGTCTCGATGGCTTTAACCAGTGCAGCTACTCCACCCTTCATGTCAGCTGCCCCCCTCCCATAGAGTCTTCCCTCACGGATTCTAGGTTCAAAGGCTGGTGTGTCCCACATGCTTGGATCTCCAGCCGGAACTACATCAAGGTGTCCAGATAAGAGAAGCCCAGCCCTGCCTAGAGGACCTATACGAACAATGAGGTTTGCCCTCTTCTCAGCAAATCTATGCATCTCAATCACACTCCCCTCTATATGTAAGTCGTGGAAGTAGTCTCTGAGATATGCTGCGCATTCCTCCTCATTTCCCGGCGGTATCTCGGTGGGGAATGATAATAGTTGGGCTGCTAATTCCTCAACCTTCATAGGATTTTCATGCATTAGGAGCTATATAAAAAATAGAGGAAATGAATACGTTTTATGCCGCTGTCATAATAGCTGAATCGTTTATTCTATGTATTATCTGCCGCCTCATACCGCCGGATGGAGGACGAATATTCTTTGATGATAGAGACGTAACTCATCTTCCTCCGGACAAGAGGAACATAGGATTCGTCTTTCAACGGATAGCTCTGTTTCCACACATGAACGTATACAAGAATATCGCGTTCGGACTAGAGATGAGGAAAATCCCAAAAAGGGAGATTAAGGAAAAAGTGAAGGAGGCTCTGCGTCTGGTACACATGGAAGGGTATGAGGATAGAATGCCCTCCCAGCTAAACGGTGGTCAAGCTCAAAGAGTGGAGATCGCGAGCTTCCTAGCCACTGACCCTGAGGTCCTCCTCTTTGACGAGCCTCTCAGCAATATAGACGCTAAGCTCAAGGACGAGCTGAAGTACGAGATTAGGAGGATACAAAGAGAAACTAGGAAGACAATGATATACGTGACCCACGATCAAGCCGAGGCTTTTGTGATATCAGATAGAGTCTACGTCATGAACAATGGAAGAATTGAACAAGAAGGAACTCCACTCGAGATATACATGAACCCTAGAACACCTTTATAGCTGCATTTATAGGAACAACCAACTTTATAGAGACAAGCATAAAGGACTATGACGAGAAGAGTGGAATCGCAATACTCGAAGCCGCTGGACTAGAGATAAGAGTCAGGCATCCAAACATCTCAGACAAGCAGAAGAAATACTTCATCAATATAAGACCCGAAGACATAAAAGTAATTAACCCCAATGATCAGAAAAGTTATCTAAATTCTTTTAAGGGCACTGTTGAAGACACCATCTTCATTGGAACAACTGTAAGACTGAACATAAACATTAATGGGCTAGTACTAAAGGTTGATGCTTATGGTGCTGACCGCTTCAACTTTTTAGATTCTAAGGGAAGGGAGATTATTATCGGGTTTGACAACTGCGCCATACTAAACATGTAATACCGACTACTTATCTGATAAGCCTCCTCTTGGTCTAGTAAATACATTTATGATTTCAAAGAGCCCATCGTAAGGCCCTTGACCAAGTACCTTTGCACGAATGATATGAAAATGAATGCAGGTATCAATGAAATAGTAGTTATAGCAGCCATTATCGGCCAATCTAGTTTATGTGTACCTGAGAGCGCCGTTATTAACACAGGAACTGTCCTAGCGTCCCTTGAAGTTAAGATAAATGCCATCAGGAATTCGTTCCACGCGAGTATAAACGTAAGTATACTTGCTGAAGCTATCATTGGCACGGCGTTTGGGAGAATGATCTTTATAAGCGCTGCTGTCTTTGTCGCCCCGTCTATGAGGGCCGATTCCTCTAGTTCCTTAGGAAGCTCTTCAAAAGTGATTTTTAGCAACCACGTGGTAAAGGGTATAGCGAAAACTAGATATGTAATAGCGACAGCCCATATTGTGTCGATGAGTCTTAAGTAGTACATGATTATAAAGTAGGGAACTATTACTGCAAACGCGGGCGCCATCCTCACTGAGAGTATCCAGAATCCAAGATTTCTTCCGACAGCATTATTTAGCCTTGATAGGGAGTATGCTGCGGGAATCGCCAAAACTAACGATACTATTACTGTTATAGCTGATATAATTAAGCTATTGAAGAACGCGTTCATGAGCTGTCCACCGAAGAATAATCTTCGATAATTATCAAGTGTAGGTTCAAATATTAGTGGAGGGGGAATCTGGAATATTTGATACATAGTCTTAAACGAAGAAATTATTAGCCAAGCTATCGGAAAAACAACTAATGTGCATGCTATAATCGCCAAGGTATGCAAAAAAATTGCCCTAATCAAAGAGCGCGACATTAATTCATCACCGGCTAATAGACCTAATTAGCGGCATGCTCAGAAACATGACAATTAATAGTAACATCACGCCAATAGCTGAGGCTGTTCCCACATCAAAATAATAAAAGCCAACCTTCCATCCCAGCATTGGCAAAGTATGCGTTGCCATACCCGGGCCACCTTTAGTCATCACGAATATTACGTCGAAACTGTTAAAAGCGTCAATTGTCCTTAAAATTGCAGCCACAACTATTGGTTTTTTCATGTTGGGAAGTGTGATGGAGCGAAAGGTTTGCCATCCGCCAGCCCCATCTATCCTAGCAGATTCATAAAGTATTGGCGGTATTCCTGTAAGACCAGCCAAGAAAATCAGAAACGGAAGAGGAGTCTTTCCCCAAATATCCGCAACGATCACAGACACTAATGCTAGTTTCGGATCTCCCAGAAGACTAAGGTCGCCCATACCTATCAGCCGCATGAAGTACGCGCCTATAACGCCTACTTCGCTGCTGAGAAGGAACTTCCAGGTAAACCCTACTACCACTGGTGGGAGAACGATTGGTAGGACGATGATGGTCCTCATGATTCTTTTGCCACGTAGATTTTCGCTAAATAATAAAGCTAATCCGAGACCTAGCATTAGAGAGCAGACTACTGACGCAGAGCTGAATATTAAAGTCACTATTAGGGAAGTTGAGAAGTCTGCAGACTGGATTAATCTAATGTAGTTTTCAATTCCGATAAATGTTGGGCCGGTCGGATCTCTTAGGAACCATCTTAGTAGACTCGAGTAAAATAGATAAAATGTAGGGACTGCTACGAGAAATGCTAATACTCCAACTGCAGGCAATAGTAGCTTGTATTCTTCTCTCAATTCGTCTTGACACCAATTATGAATAATTAAAAATTACCTAATATCTTTTGTCCACTAGCTGTAATATCCTCGGCTAGTCATTAGTTCAGTAGCCCACTTCTGCAGTTCTGCTAATGCGGTCTCCACAGTCTTTGCTCCTGCTACTACTTCTGAGGCCATCGTTCCTATCTTATCCATGAATAGGTCGAGCTCAGGGATATAGGGGAAATATATTGCTGGATTCTCTAATACTGAGCGCTCATTAAGCTCTATCTCCTCTATTCCATACTTCTTTATCAGTGGGTACGAGTATAGAACTGACCTCATAGTCACGTTGGGCCATCCAGTTCTCTCTGCGAATGCCTCCATTGACTTTCTCCCAGTCAAATAGGTAAGCACGCGCCATGCCGCTTCTTTATTCTTTGAGAATTTATTAATGCCTAATGAAAAAGTCCAATAACTGTTTATCCTCTTCTTGCCTGGACCGAAGGGTGTCAGCATAAACTTAGTGTACTTCTTCACATTTTCATCCTCAGTTATTCCCAATGCCGCATAACCATTAATAGCCGAAGGCATCAAAATCGCGGCCTTCCCCACCGCGTAAGTATTCATCATATCAACCCATGTGTGGGTAGAGGCGCCCGGTGGGCAGAAACGCTTCGCCCAGTCTGTGAAGGCTCTGAACCCGGCCTCAAAGTCGGACGAGTCGAATATTGGCTTGGCCTTTCTATTCTTTATTTCCCCAGGCCAGATCACACCCCCCTCAAACCAAGCTGGATAACCTGCATAAGCGTAGATGAAGCCTGCCAAGTCAAGTGTTGGCTCTTCACCAGGACCCGCCCTCATTGTGAGAGGATATACATCTGTTACCCCATCTCGCCTAAGACCTTCAAGTATCTTCTCCATCGCTGCTTCTAGGTCATCGGTGGTCCAATTCTCTTTCGGCAGTTCTACACCATATTTCTCAAATATATCTCGCCTATATATGACGCCTGGGCCGAACGAGTAGTATGGGAGAGCATAAAGTGTTCCCTCTATCCTGTTGGCGTCTAAAAATGATGGATAGACATCATTTGGGTCAAAGTAGTCCTGTGGATACTTAGTAAAATATTCATCGAGTGGTTCTAGGTATCCAGCATATCCATATGCTTGGACAGCACCATCGCTTCCTACTAGGACTATGTCATACTTACCCACCTGAGCCATAACGTCCGCGGCTACTTTTTCTCTCACAGCCCACTCGTCACCCCACTCAATAGTGACGTCTACATTTTCAGATGCCTCAAATCTCTTTAACAGGTCGGTTTCAGTCGTACCATCAGAACCGAACAGTTCTGGCCAAGCAAAACCCTGCGCAAATGCTATAACATTTACCTTGGTTTTCTCCCTTGGTGGGGCAGTCACTAACTGCGTTATCGTCCTTTCAACCGTCGCAGTGACTGTCTGTGCTGGACCTCCTATAGTATGTGTCACTGTCCTAGCCACCTCTGGCTTCGTGACCCACCCTATTGCAGCACCTATTGCTAACCCACCTACAATACCGCCGATTGTGCCAAGCACCGCCCTCCTAGAGATTTTTCCTTCTTGACCCGTCATGGCAGATAGTGCTATCCTCTTTGTCATATATAAAAATTTATCAAAGGGGGTATACCACTCCCCACTACAGATAGACCAGTTGTTATAACATCTGAGCTATCTAAACGAACACTTATCTAATGACATGAACTCGCACGGCCTTGGATGAATTATTTGGTAAATAGCCCTTTCATGGGACATAAATCAAAAATTAATTCCTCTCTAATTCGTGAAAGTCTTTGATCGGCTTTATGCTGTTACTCTTTTATATTCCTTCATAGTCTAATTCTTAGATATCATATTTTATGACTTCAAGAAATCCACTTAAATCCTTTGGTCAAGTATCTTTACTCAAATGCAGTTATTATTTAGGTAGGAGGTAGTTGGGTTTAAGCTTATCCCTGTATGGAAGATGGGTGTACTTCAAGTATAGCCTTTTGACTCTCTGATTATTTTTATGATTGTCCT
>CALIKS010000030.1 GCA_938017985.1 uncultured archaeon
ACGGCGGCCCTGATTATCGCGCTGCGATTGGGATAAACCCCTCTCCTAACCAGCTCATCCATGGACTCGACATAGGGCTCCGGAAGCTTGACCGTAATCAGCCTCATCACAGAATACGCGCCAAGGTCATGGATTTAATCATATGCCCAGTCACGCGAGGCTTTTCAAAATTTTGAAGAATCAACTTATATCCACCGAGATGATAGTAGAGGGTGTGGCGCCAACCCCTAGATGCTTGGAGGAGGCCAGGGAGGTTTTGGGCTGGATCGATTCCAGGATAGAGGGTCTTGAGAGGGGGCTTCAGACTCTTAAAACTCTGAGGGAGTTCATAGCCTCCTCAATCCCCGGCGAGACACAATCCATGCTGGATATTGAGAGCCTGCCATGGAGGCCCTTCAAGAACGGAGTTGGAGAGTGGATATTCGAGGACGAGGCAGGACAGGAGCTCATAGAACTCCTATCCAAGCAAGGCGGAAAGGCTATGATAGGCGAATACATCTACATCCTCGCATAGGGGGTAGAGGGTTCATTAGACGGAGGCCGGCTGCCCAGAAATAAGACTTACTTTACCCCTCATTAATCTCCTCGAAAGTGATAAGTCCTACTTCATCAGAATACCACCGTAGGCGGATGCGTGTATGAGTAGAGAACCACAATTTCAGGACAAGCTCATAGACCTCATCCAATCTGTCATATCCAGGTATAAGTTTGATGGTTTAGAGCTGTCTAGGGTTGAGAGGGTTTAAGGTGACGCTAGGGAGCCTGACATAACCGTATTCGACAATACTGGGAGGCCCTTCTTCTTCATTGAGACTAAGAGGAAGATTGAGCGCCCTCGTTGGAGGCTTAGAAACTTATTCCAGCCTTTAGGCAAGGCTGTTGTAGGTCATGCTATAAGCTATGGAGCTCTTTGGGAGCATAGTGGGAAAGGTCATGTGCCTTTCTTCTCGACGACCAACCCCTCTGAGCTAGCAGTATTTAGGACTCTAAGGAATGTGGGGTAAGGTAGTGATTGATCTCTAATTGACTTCAAGCCATATGTCGGCCCGCTTCCAATTAATGTTATAGCCGACAGCAGTGGGCTCTGCCTGAAACATTTTAGTCTGTGTTTTGGTTGTTTCTAAGTTTTTCTCTTATTGGTTCTTTCCATGTGTTGTTAGTTGTTATTTTAGGTTTGCTATTCGGTGAAGATATATATGGGATTGTTTTTGGTTTATTGATGCGGCTTGTGTTTTTATTGGTTACCGGTTTTGTTGTTGGGTTGTTGATTGGTGGTGTAGCGGAGTTTGGTGCAGGCGCTTCATCGGCGAGGCTTACGGCGATGATTAGTACTGTTGAGGTTGTTAGGACTCAGGCCATAACGACAACTATTGTAACAACTGCTACTTCGCTGGTGTGCCATCCGTCATACCCGGATGTATGTATTCCTCCATCACCGCCGTAACTGAGCTGTAAGGGCATACCCTGCAGGAACTTCAGAGTCTTACCTCCAGACCCCCATGGATTCGATGAGGATAAGGATGGGGTCGGATGCGAAACATGACAGATAAAGCACCCCGCCTCCTACCAGAAACATGCTGTATCCATCTGCAGGAAAGCCTAAAAGGCCGGCCTAGTCAGGGTTAGGTCCATCAGATGTATAGCTTCGGCCGCTATCTACGCTGCCTGCAGGTCGAACGTTGTATGATGTATCAGGAGGCACAATTAAGCAAAGGATCTGAGGAAATATACGACGGAAGAAAAGAGAAACCTAGCCTGAACCTAATAGGATGGGAAGTGAAGGAAACTAAAGGGAATTTCTAAATGTTGAAAATTGGCAAAAGGCTTTATGCCTTTCTCTCTTAAGAGGTGGAGAGACCTAAGAGAAGACGATGCCTCAGCCATACATGTATACCGAGTCATCCAGTTAACGGAACTTCCATTCCATTTTTTTCTTTTCATACTCTCCTGGCGACATCTTATGTAATAAATCCGCTACCTTCTGCCTCAACTCTACCGCAATATCGAATATTATCTTCAGTTCCTCTCTGCTGAACTGCTTGTTTGGGAAAAGAATTTTTGCTAAACCTGATGCAATCCTATAGACTCCAATTTCATCCCTTATCGTAACACGATTTAACTCTACTTGAGAGCGGAGAAGAGGTGTAAAGTCTAGCTTACGTAGTTCGTGTAAAATCTCTGAGAAATAGTCGACCGAGAATCCATAATTCCTAGAGAGGTGTATTTCGCTTTTCTTTATTTTAGGTATCTCCCATCCCGGAATTATGCCATGAATCCTGTCGATGAATGCCGTATCATTTCTCATGGATTCTGGCAATACGTAGTTGATGTCCTCGATAGGAATATAACCCGTAACCTCTATGTTGCCCATAAATACAAGTGAGCATAATGAGGTTGCTTTTTTAGGACCTCTTTCAAAGTGTCCGTCGACCATGTAGTCTTTCAGCTTTCCCATCATCTCTTCAGATCGGGGAAACGTTATTTTGCTGATTTCATCAAACACTATACAGTCTTTCAAACCAATTTCCCCAATAGTCCGCCTAGCTATATTATAGAATAATTGAGCAGGTGTAACTTGACCGCCGGAAATAATCCTTGTGTAGAAAGAGATATTCCTATAGAAGTAGGTCTTACCAGTAGCCCTGGGCCCGAACTCTGCCAAGTTTACGTTATTTTCAACCAACGGAATAAATCTACTTATGAGTATTAGTTTTTGTTTTTGAGTGTACACCTCTGGGTTTAATCCTATCGTATTTATCAAGACATCAATCCACTCCTCCAACGTGAAATTTTCTCTTTTCTCCAAAAATTCATTGAGATCAATATTCGAAACGTGGAATGGTCTAAAATCTTCGATCAGTACGGGTAAAGTTAGAGGCTTCCCGTTTTCATCTAATATAGGTTCAGAATACCTTAAACTAGCCAATCCCCATACTCCGGTTGAAAGGAGTTGCTCATTCGCTTCCACTACTTTGTTGGAGATCATAGCGTTTGTGAGGTTTAGGCTGGGGACCAAAGCTTTCCTTATCTCGTGCCTCTCATCAACCTCGACCTTAATCTCATCGATGATTTTGTAGGATAATTTTTTGATTATTATTCTGTCAAGTATTCTATCTCTATCTTTTGGCTCTGGATGCAGTGTGTTAACCAGTTCTACGACCTTCATGAGTCTCTCGCCGAAGACGACAGGATCGCTCTCCTCAGAAATGTGGGTCAGTAAGTGCTCTGAGACGAATTTTGGAACACGCCTTATATCCTGCCTATTTGAAAGACCTTTATTAACCACGTAGCCGGGGAAGTAGTATCTCAGTTTAGCATTTAGCTCATCTTGGCTTACCATTTGAATCACCTAAGAGTTTATTCAGTTCCCCGAAGGCTGTCTTACTCCTCTTCTCACTTATAGCCTTCACGAATAACTTTCTATCTTCTTCAACACCCCTCCTTTGACCATCTATCTCATAAGTGATGATCACCTTTACGTCATATTGACCTGCTCTTAGCTTGGGGGTTAAAAACTTCAGAAGACTTTCCCCATCTTTTTCAATAGCATCCTTATACTCATTCAGTAAAACCTTATCTTTAAAGATTACCTTTACTCTAACATCATTTAACGCTTTGCTCAAGCTATTAGAAATTTTAACAGCAATTTCTCTTTGCTCATTCTCATTTATGAGTAGAGGTTCTAGCGAGACCCTTAAGCCCTCTTCCTTAGGGACGATTATTTCCTCTTCAGCTTCCTCTTCCACAGGTACTTCACCTTCCTTTAAAATCATTAAACATCTTTTGATTTCAGCCAACTCTTCATCAGTAATCCCGTAAAGCTGAGCGACTACCTTATCGATTTCGTTCTCTATTTTCTCCAGCTTATCCCTTAAGTCATCCCTATTTTCTTCGTAAATACACTTAGCAATTTTATGAGCTTCTTCTGAAAGATTAGAGAGATTTTGATGCATAGTATTGTTTGGGTCAAATTTTGGAATTCTCAAGTTTTCTAAACCTTTAACAGGCATATATGCTCCGTAAAGCGAAACGATAGCAGAGTTCAGTATTGCAGCCAAATAATGAGCTTCATCCTCACTATCTAGCGGGATTAATACTACGGTATGTTCAGGCACAATTATTTTGTTTCCTAAATATACATCATGAATAGGTCCTATAACGGCAACGTGAAACCCGCCAGCCTTCATTCTAGCAGACACTTCCTTCCAAACAACTTTATAGGGATAAAAAGTATAATTACCTATATCGTAAACCGAGTAGAATGGATTTCCTTTACCCCAGAGTTTATGAATTGACCTATTCTCAAGTTCTTTTTTAAAGTAAAAGAAATACTCGTACGTTCTTCCATACCTTGTTTTCAATTTATCCTCTTCGATAGGTTTTCCTGTCTCTGGGTTATGAGGGACTATTATCCGTCCATACTCCTTAGCTATATACCACTTCTTCACATCTCTTCCTCTAACTAAGGGATATACCAAGTCTTTTTCTATAATTTGTTTTATTTGTTTCACTTTTTTCTTTTGACCGGGTAATGAGGGATTAGTTATTAATAGGCCACCCGGGGTTTCAGATAAGATTTCAATCCAATAAACTTGATTCAACGCTGTATTTACCCCTTCATATGCTTTATACCAAGGGTTCTCACCAATAACTTTTCTAATTCCCTCATAGGCTTTCTCAGTTATTTGCATCCAAGGACTTTCAGGTTGATATCTTTCTATGGGAACAGGTTTATCTCTTTCTTCTCTTTCTATGGGAAGAAGTATTAAGTTGAACTGTTGTGTAGTCTTTTTTACCTCCTCTAATTCAGCCTCTTGCTCTATGCCTTTACTTCTTGGGTTGTACCACGTAATGCAAGGAATTGGGAACTTTGCTCCTTCCGTTTTTTCAATAACTATTAAGGACGTTCTGTTTACAGCCCCCTCAAATGGATAAAGTGTAACTAGATCATGTACTTTCAGAACTTTGAAAAATGAGTCCCTCTCCTTATCTGTACGCTCCAAGTAACCCATTGATAAAAATTTCCTAAATCCTGCTCCTGCCTGTGTCTTATAAACTGTGAAAGGAATTAAAAAGGATAGTTTCCCCCCATCTTTCGTGAACTTATCTAAACATCTCACTAAAAAAAGCATAGCCATGTCTCTCTTAACCTTACCTAACCCTATACCTTTAATATCAAGCAATCTGTACTTATTCCAAAAGGGTTTAGTCTCACTTCTATAGGATTCAGGTAAATTCTCCCAATTGATCCAAGGGGGATTACCGACAACGTAGTCGAATTCTCCAATTAGTAGAGGCGCAAAGGAATTTTTTAAAACTCTTGTCCAAATTCTATTTTTTCCCTGTTTCTCAAGAAATAGCAATTTTGAATATAATTCACCCAGCTTTTTAATAGAATACTCGTTTAACTTGTATCTTTTTTGAATGAGGTCTGTAAAATCATCTTCAGAACACTTGTTTTTTAAACAATTTTCAATATCTTCTAAGATGTTGGATAGAAAACCTTTATCTAAAATCTCTTGAGGTACAACAAACTCTTCCTCACTTGTCTTTAGATAAACTTCTTCACCAGATAGTAGGGACCTTCTTCCCACGGCAATGGAGTCAGCTAAGTATATTGGAATCTCTATGCCCTCTTTCGGCCTATAGCGGAGCAGATCGGCTAGTGCTATGATGTAGTTGGCTTTTGATGCAAGCACAGCTAGTGGATTTAGGTCTATTCCCTGAACGTTCTTCACTATCTTTTCCAATAATGTTCTTTTATCGAGGAAGTGTTCTTCAGCATACTCCTTAATCTTTTTAATCGCTAATACTAGAAAAGTTCCTGAACCACATGCAGGATCTAAGACTCTTTTCTCGGGATCACCATCATAGCCAACTTCTTCTAAAACAAGCTCGGCAAGCCAGTCTGGGGTGAAATATTCTCCGAGCTTATGCCTTATATCCCTAGGCACCAAGTTCTGGTAGAGCCTCTTAAACAGGTCTTTAACCCTTTCAGGAGATAATTCTACAGTAGCTGGCTCATAATCTAACAGCTTTTTCACTATGTTATAGATTACATTGGCAACTTCGTCGTTCCACTCGTCCCGATACCAAGCGAAGTAGTCAGCCTCTAGGAAGTTCTTTATTCCAAGCTGAGCGAAAATCCCTCCTTCTTCAAGCTCTCTAAGCTCATCCAACATATCCGACTTATTTCTTAAATAAGCTTCTTCCAATCGCTTAAGGTAAGAGCCGATTAGACTATCAGAGAACAGCGTCACGATCTCAGAAGTTAGCAGCTTCATTAAGATCGTGTAGTAGGTGTGGATGGAAAACATCAGTTTTTCAACATCGACTATCTTATAGTCTTTGAGCTCATAATAGTCTATCAATCCCTCCAGCTTTTCTTTTGAGTATGCGCAAACCTGCGAGAAGACCCTCTTCCAATCCTCAAAAAGCATCCCGGTCCTTGAAGACGTAGAATTGAGTAAGGTCCTGTACAGAGTTAAAATCGCATCTCTGCTTAAAGTGCTTTGAGGGCCGAAGTCTTCTAACAAAAACTTAGCCTCTAACGGCTTTCTCTTTAAACCCCTTATAGCTTCTAATAATCTTAAAATTGTCTGGGCATTGACCTCTAAAGCCTCGGTTTCCTCCCACGCATTCTTTCTAAACCTCACAAATGCTATTTGAAAACCATCAAGTATGACACCAAAATACCTCCCATAATATTCCGGACTAGCTGCTTCGTCTTGTATGTATTTTTTAACCTGCTCCTTAGCTCCCTCAAATTCTTTTTTATTCTTTAATTTGCCGGGAGCCTTAAATTCCAAGATAACGGTTCCATATAAAGCGTCTTTTCTAACACCAGATACTACGCACCTCGTTCCTGTAGTATGCTTTTCATATGCGGGTTTAATGCCCCATGATTTTAAAATTTGGTCGAAGATTATAGCAAACCCAATCCTCAGTTCTTCTTCATTACTTGACTCTTGCGCTCTCTGCTTTATCGCCTGAGCCAGTTTTACGGTGTCTATTTCCTCGATCGAAGTTTCCATTCTTCCCCCTCTTTATTTTAACTTACAGATATGCTTTCCCTAATTTGTTTTACCTTAAACCACTCTCCTAGTACACCTCTTTTTAAATCATCCATACCAGCGACCTTGACTTTTAATTCTTCATTGAGTTTTTCTTTAATTAACCTAAATAGTGTTTTGAGAACTGTTTGAGTCGCTTTCATTTTTGAGGCCCCTCACCATTTAGGATGTAAAGAGTAATAAGAGTATATGAATATTCTATGCTCTTCTCTATCTGTTCCTTTGTTGGACGATGCTCAATACTCGGTAATTCTCCGCTCTTCTCAGTCATCAAGTCTATATATCTTTCCCACTTCTCGGTTAAATCCGTTGTGTATGGGGGATAGAGTATAGGATTAGGGGGGTTGTTTGCCGGGGGTGGCTGGGTTGTTGTTAGGGCCGCAGCATCGAAACTGGTGGACCGTATGCTTGAAGAATGGGCGCATCGTCTTGCGTGAGTGTAAGTAAGTATGGCAGGAGGAAGATAGCGCCTAGCATCTCTTGCCGAGAGGGCGGGTGCTGAGCCGGTGGTGGCGTTGGCCATGAAGAGGGGTGAGTCTGTCCTGATATCTCTACTTTATGGTGAGCAGTTCAAGCCGTAAATATGGTCGGGGATTGTGGGTTGCCGGTGAGGTGGGAGGTTCCCAGCCGGTCTGATCCTTTGGTAAAATGTAGTGAGGGTGGGTTTTCTTGCCTCAGTTTGTGGCTGGTGTTGATGGTTGAATAGCTTAATACTGCCCCCGCGGTGGGGCTGTGAGAGGTGGTTTGGAGTGGGGCTCGGTATGTATGCCTCGGTCGTTGCTTTGTTGAGCATGCTTGCGATAGCCTATCTGACCTATATTGATAGCGCGGTGGCCTTGTTTGTTGTCCTTGCTGGAGGGGTTGTTTCCGGCCTCCTCTATGGGATGGCCTTCCGGTTCAAAGGCCTCCTACTTTCCCTATTGATAGGTGTGCTCTTCGGCCTGGGGGCGTTTGCGGGTGTTGCTGCACGGCCCTACACACCTGGGGGTGGAGAGTTTGGCTTCCTTCTAGCCGGCCTCCGCTTCGTAATAGTTCCTATAGTGGGTGCGGGCGGCCTCGTTACCTCCCTGATAGGCGGAGTGATAGGAGCATTGATGGCGGGGAGAAAGGCTAGGCGCTGAATGGCGCATATAGCATCGCACCACGCACTTGAATACCCACTCAATTTATAGAGAGGGAGGTTACATAGCCAACCTCGTTTTAAGGCTAACGCGTGATGGTCAGTTATTAAAATCTAAA
>CALIKS010000031.1 GCA_938017985.1 uncultured archaeon
CTTGTCTAAGCAATATATTGGAGGAGTAATAAGGGTAGGCCGTTGAAAACATATATCCACATCACCTATTGACGCATTCTACACGCGACATACGCTTCTTTCATCGAAATCAACCTAAATCTAAAGGGGTATTGAAAGTGATTGTGATACTTGTAGGTAGCCTTTTTTCTTCTGTATTGCGGGCTCGTCTATACTACTTAGAAAACCAAGCTAGAGGTGTAGTGCTTGGTTGAGGTAGCTTAGGCGTTATACAACTAACTTTATTCGATACTGTTGGACATAATTGCCCTGTATATGAGCCTGTCCAGCTCTGCTAATGAGATGGAGTCATAGCACGAGTGACTTCCGAAGAGCTGGAAATCGTCTATGATGACGTGGGGAGGGGAGAGCCTGCCCTGCTCTTTCTACCGGGCTGGTGCTTCATCAGCCCAGTGGCTCAGCAGGCCACCCCCATGCCGGGATAGGGCACCGCCGCTCTCAACTCTCCACTGCTTCTTTATTTTATAAGTGTTCTGCCTTTGCGGCAATACACGGGGGCGATTAGAAGGGGATTTGAAATCCTGTAGGGAAATCCGCGCTAACTTTGATTATGCTCATCTAGTCATTTACTGGCTGGCGTCTGTCCCTAATATGTGAAATTGGGGAGCAACTATTTAACAAAGGCGATCATTCTGAAGCAGAAAAAGGATATACTTAAATCCGTGGCTGGCTTTCTGAAAGTAGATGAAAAAAGTGTTAAAGATTTTTCATGCTAGCGACATCCATGGATCTGACAAATGTTTTAGGAAGTTTCTTAACGCGCCTAAAGTATACGGTGTTGACGTCATAATCCTTGGTGGAGACATAACCGGGAAAATGCTTGTACCAATTGTAGAACAAGGGGATGGAACATATAAAACAGAATTCATGGGCAAACAAGTAAATATCATGACGCAAAACGAGTTAATAGGCATGACAAAACTTATAGCGGATTCTGGTGGTTATCCTTACGTATGCACTAAAGATGAATATGACAAACTAAAAAATGATGCATTATATTTAGATAGAGTCTTTAAAGAACAGATTATTAAAAGAGTGGAGGAATGGATTAGACTGGCTGAGGAGCGGTTACGTGGATCGGGTGTGGAAGTTTACATAATGCCTGGAAATGATGATTACTTAGAAATTGACGGAGTACTAAACAAATCGGACTTCGTTGTAAACCCAGACGGAAAAGTGGTAGAAGTAGGGGGGAAGTATGAGATGATAAGTAGTGGATTTGTTAACGTGACTCCTTGGAAAGCTCCACGTGATATACCTGATGAAAAACTAGAAGAAATATTAGAAGACTTGGCCAGCAAGGTAAGAGTGATAAGTAACTCAATTTTTAGTTTGCATGCCCCACCATATAATACATTAATAGACCTCGCACCACTTCTTGATAATACATTAAAACCAGTTATGTCGGGTGGCGAATTAGTGATGACGCATGTTGGCAGCATGGCCGTTAGAAAAATGATAGAGAAATATCAGCCATTGCTTGGACTTCATGGGCATATACATGAATCTAAAGGTGTCGTAAAAATTGGAAGAACATTATGCATAAATGCGGGAAGCGACTATCTCTCAGGGAATCTTCACGGAGCATTGATAACGTTAGATGATGGAAAAGTAAAGAATTACATGTTCACAATGGGGTAAGACGTCATTTTAAGCCCCCGCGTAATGGTTCTTCAGGTATTTCATACCACCTGATTTTCTCACCAATTTTTGATCTTACACGCCACTTTAATGATTTTGGCTCAGATTCTATCGCCACTCTTATCTCTTCTATTTTCGAATTAATTATCTTTCGGTATTCCTCACTTATCGCTCCTCGATTTACCCATTCGAGGACTCTGTCTAAAGTAATTTCTACGGTTTTTTGGAGTCCCCAGTCGTTTGAGCAGAGAGTGGCAATATATTTAATATTGATCTTGTCCTCTTCGTCTTTTTGGCTTAAAGCGTGGTCAACTAATAGGACAGCGATATCTTTTATGTCTTTCTCGTTTAACTCAACTATCTGTAGCTTAGTTAGTAACAAGTCCGCCAGCGGAATTGTCACATTATCTATTCCAATTCTATCGCGGAGGTCAATTTTATGACACATCTCGAAGTAATCCAGCAGAAAATCTATCCTCGAACCATTGGACTCATCGAAATACAAGAGCCTCCTCCCCCCATGCAGTGCGTTAAATCTCTCATGAGGTTTGTAGCCTAGGTCGTCCATTACTGCTTTGATCATTTTCGTCTGAGAGCTGAGACCAACGAAATCTATATCACCATAAGTCCTGAAAAAGTATTCATTTCTAGCTGTAGGTGAATGGTAATAGATGGCTAGGCCTCCTATGAGTCTTATAGTTGCACCTCTTTTATCGCCTTCTTTGATGATTTGTAATGCTTTTTCTAAGCTCTCCATTCCAATCATCTAAAGCCCTCTAGTATTTAAAATCTTGAGCAGCTAACTCGGCAGCATAAACTTATTTATACCCTGTCTGGGCTATCTGCCCTTGAGGCATGAAAATTAGAGATGTCCGTCTAACACCGTTAATGACGGAGGCGGAATCTATCTCAGCTGGTCCCGGCGCGGCCCTAGTTGAAGTAGAAACTGATGAGGGGATAACGGGTATTGGCGAGGCGTGCATTCACAGCGAGCGGGGAGAGGCCGCGATAGCAGCGCAAAAGATTGTCGAGATCGGTTTTAAGCCTCTACTTATAGGCGAGAATCCGCTTGATGTTCAGAGGCTTTGGCTTAAGTTGTATAGCTATTGTGAATGGTATGGTAGAGGAGGGGTTGCAATTTACGCTCTTAGCGGCATTGACGTCGCATTATGGGATATCTGTGGAAAGGCATTAGGCGTACCTGTCTATACACTTCTTGGCGGCAAGTTCAGAGACAAAATACCTGTCTACGCGAGCCTCTTATTCGACATGGATAATCCTGAAGATACGGCCAAGGAGGGTAAAAAATACGTAATTCAGGGATATAAAGCTGTCAAATACGGGTGGGGAAAGACCCGTGAACGGGCCTTTGGTATGAATCCCGACGAGGATGAGGAGATGATCAGGACTATAAGGGAAGTATTAGGCCCGAACATACAGATAATGGTCGACGTGGGACGGTTTGTTAACCTAACACCGGCGCAGGCAATAAGATTAGCGAAGAGGCTCGAGAAGTACGATATCTTCTGGTTAGAGGAGCCGCTTCCACCAGAAGATGTAACGGGCTACAAGATGCTTTCCGACTCCGTAGATGTTTACATAGCGGCTGGAGAGAGTGAATATAGCAGACAGGGCTTCGTAGAATACATCACGAGACGGGCAGTCGATATAATTCAACCAGACGTTACCAAGGCTGGCGGTCTAACCGAGGCTAAAAAAATTGCTGACATGTGCGAGACATGGAACCTAATGATGGTCCCACACGGGTTCAGCTCGGTCGTCAACGTGGCGGCTAATCTCCAACTAGTAGCTTCGATGCCACGAGCCTTTATTCTTGAGTATAGGAGAACTCCCAGCCCATTGATTTCCAAGCTGGCCAAAAAACCCTTCACGTACGAGGATGGATATCTAAAAATACCATCTGAGCCTGGTCTAGGAATCGAAATTGATTACTCTGTAGTAGAAGAATGCTCAATAAAGCAATAAATAATAAGTTTCCTAATTTTTACTCCGGCGGTATCGACTTAAATATCAGATCTATGTCAATGCCTTGTCTCTTTCTGATTGATCTTACTATCCAGTATAGGATAAATGGTATTAAGAATGTGAAGATGAGTAGCAGAGTTGATGGCAGACCCATTCCTAGCTCTGGCGTAATTGTGAAGAATAGTACTGCCGCCCCGTTGTAGATGAACCCTAGTATCCCACCAATAGTTATAATTGGGATCGGACCTATTTTGTATTTGTTTGCTGGGGATAACGACCAGATTTCTTTCCGAAGCGGGAGAAGGGCCGCTGAAAGGCATAGTAGTGCTATCGGGACGAGCGTTGTATCCCATGCCGCAGTGGTGAAAAAGGCTAAGTATTCGATGAAATATATGAAGAGGACCATAAAGATAGACGCAACTATCAGGTTTACTATAATGCTCCAGACCGGTGTGTGGTATTTATCACTGACCCTGGAGAATCTTTCAGGCAGTAGTCTGTCAAAAGACCATGCAAACCATTCCCTAGTCACTATTAGCCAGCTCGCTGGGAAGTACGCTAATACGCCACATATGGTGCCAATCATGATTATGAACTGAACTACAGGATTATCCGCAATCATTAAAGGTATCAACGTCATCGCATAGGCCGGCATAGTCGGTACCCCTTCAAAGAAACCAGGGTTGTTTGTCAGTATCTGCGTCATTGCGACTAAAAAGTCTCTCCCCAGTATTGCCTGCGCCATGCCAGAAGTTAGTCCGACTATTATTGCAATTAAGGTGCTTGGAATCCACATAGATGCCAGCTGCATCTTCAGATCACTTGCCCGCCTCACCTCACCTACGGCCCATGAATTCCAATACGTATTGAATGAGCCCGCTGTAAACGCTATTGCAGCCATTATTGGACCAAAGGCATAGATTGGCGGAATCATTGCCTCTGGATAGGACGCCTTAGCCTCGTTTAATATGGTGTCAAAATTGGTATTAAGATACTTTGGCAACACTGACTCTAATTGAGACCTAGAGGTAGTTGCCCAAATCGCGATCAAGACGATGATTGCTATGAACATTATTATGGTGATCGGTAGCTGAAACGTTCTTACTAGCTTTCTAGTTCCTAGAACCGTTATAAGACTTGTTGGAACAAGCATCAAGAAACCTGCAATCAAAGCCCATTCTGGCTGACTAAGTGCAAAGGCGGCGTCTACGAAAGCCTTGACTCCTGACGACACCCCTATAGTATAAAGTCCAGGTACTAATGCCCAAGTTATCATGAATCCGGGATATAGTGCGAGCGCCATGATCCAGCCAAGCCACATCAATACCTCTGTCGGCCATCCCACGGCTGGATGAAGGACTCTGCTATTAGCAATATACGGAGCTGCTGAGCGGGGAAAGGTAGCCGACGTCATGGAATAAGATATTAGTGATCCGAACATCGTGAGTAGCCACCCAGCCAAGATAGCTAGCATTACATCTCCGCCTTTAACGGCGAAGAATACCCACCAAGGTGTCAATACTATCGCAGCTAATGGCACGACTCCGTTCATGTTCGTTACTAGATGATCTAAAAAGCCAATCTCACGTACGAGACCTGTAGCTTCTCTGACGAAGGTTTTACTAGCCATTTTTTATCGGGTCTATTAGAGTTAAACAGATATATAAGTCTTTCTAAGCAAATAAAAATCTTAAAAGGGTTCAATTCTATATTTTTCGATGGTTTTCTCGTTAAGGTCGAATCCAAGTCCCGGTCTCGTTGGCACATCTAAGTATCCATCTCTTAGATTAAGAGGGGGGTCCAGTAGCTCAGAAATCAAAGGAGAGTATGGATATGGGCTTGGCATTTCTATATACGGCATATTAGGTATAACAGCAGCTAAATGAATCTCAGCAGCTACGCCTACCATCCATGCATAAGAGTGAGGGATACACAGCTTTCCTTTTTCATAAGCCATTGAAGCGATTCTAAGTATCTCTGTTATTCCGCCCGTCCTCACTACACTCGGCTGAACTATGTCGACTTTCCCCCGCTCTATTAGATCTCTAAACTCGAAACGCGTTGTAAAACCTCCATCTCCACACGCGATAGGTGTATCTACAGCGTCGGCCAGCATCGCATATGCATCTAGTGAGTCAGGTGGGAGAGGAGCCTCTACAAAATAAATATTGAATGGCTCTATTGCTCTTATGCTTGATAAGGCTCTAGTATAGTCATTCCATATGTATTGAACATCAACCATTAAGTCTCTCTTATCTCCAATAGCTTCTCTCGCTGCCTGAACCAATTCCACATCATGCTTAACATCCTTCCTACCAAATCCACCTTCACATTCTTCGAGTTTGACCGCTTCAAAGCCAGCACTCACAGCTAGTGATAGGTTCTTCCTAACTTCTTCAGGAGTACTTCCAGATGGGTAAACTGTGGCGTAAGGCTTAACACGTTTTCTAGGCCCCATCAGATCGTCATCGGCACGCGTGATGTTACATGCGCTCCAAATCAGTTCGAAAACAGGTTTTCCCAAAATTTTCCCTTTAATATCCCATAATGCCGTGTCAATTGCAGTCATAACAGCTATACCGGCTCCTCTTCTGCCATACAACCACATGCTAGAATACATTTTATGCCACAGCCTCTCAACATTCATTGGGTCTTCACCAATCAAAATATCTTCCAGTCCTCCCTGAAAGTATCCTGCAGCTCGCCACTCCTTCGTCTTCACAAAAGCTTGCGCAATTAACGCTGGTATCTCAGCCTGACCAATACCTTCGACTCCCTCATCGGTGCTGACACGTACTATGCAGGTGCTCTTTACACCATCAGCATTTTCGGCAAAAAGTGGAATAACCTCCACCTCCTTGATCTTCGCGCCCATCGCTAGTTTCAGGACCGAGAGAAGTATTTATAGGATTGGTTGCCTTTTCTTTTTTAAGTATCGACTGTTTATTATGGTGATTTACTACGCACACATAGAAAAGATGGACTAATTTAAGATACTTATTACGGAAACTATCTACCTATTGGCGGAGGGAAACATATAGACTAGCCGATAGCCTTGAGATTGCGACACCACATAGATGGAACTAGACTTCATACCATACACCATAACAACTATATCTTAGAAGAACGATGTTGTACTGAATACGCCTTGAAGTTGCGTCTTCAGATAGGATATACGGCCTCACACGAGCAGTACCAGCCCAACTTTCTGTTAAACCTTGCAGTCCATGCCGAGAAAGCTGGATTCGACGCAATATGGTGTAGCGATCATTTTCACCCTTGGTTCGATACAAACGCGGCATGCGGGTTTGCCTGGGTCTGGATGGCTTCAGCAGCAGAAAGAACTAAGTCTATTCGGCTGGGTACTGGCGTCACTTGTCCAACGCTTCGTTATAATCCCGCAATAGTTGCACAGGCCTTCGCCACTCTAGCCGTGATGTATCCTGGCCGAATATTCCTAGGTGTTGGAACAGGTGAGGCTATGAACGAGGTGCCAGTAGGGTGTGAGTGGCCTAGCTTTAGGGAAAGGGTCGAACGACTAGAGGAGGCTATCAACATTATCAGATTGCTGTGGACCAAAAGATGGGTTAGTTTTAAAGGGCGATACTATACCCTGAGAAAAGCGAACCTCTATACACGCCCCGAGCAACCAATTCCAATATACATAGCGGCGAGCGGAGCCACGTTAGCTTACTTGGCAGGTAAGTTAGGAGATGGCTTCTTGACCATACCATTCGATGAGGAGCATTACAGGGACGTTCTCTTTCCAGCGCTAGAGAGAGGCATTCGCGAATCGGGACGAGATCCAGAAGATATAGATAAGGCAGTAATGGTCTACGTATCGTATAGCGAGGATTATGAAAAGGCTCTAAATTCTGTTAGGTGTTGGGCGGCCACCATATTGCCATTTATGTTCAAGTATCCTATTTATGATCCTAGGGAAATCGAGTCCTATGGAAAGCTGGTCGGTGACGAGCAGCTTAAGAAGTCGTGGTTTATAGGCACCTCGCCCGATGAGCATATCAAACACATCGAGCGTTACATTCATCTTGGATTTACAAACATAGTTATCACGAGTTCCAGTCCTGATGAAATTGAGACTATCAAAATGTACGAGAGACACGTACTACCCTATCTGAGATCCACTTACACTTAACTATCTCTCAACTCTACCAAGCAAGCGTCTCCTGCCCACTTTCTCACCCGATTCTCCAAAAGGCTTTAAGAAATACTTAAAAGATGGGGAGCAACGTTTATACGGAATTAGTAGAAGAAGACTTTCCTATCACGACAAAAGCTAGTTAATGGTCGAGAGGGCTGTTAGGTGGGTAAAAATCGAGATGGCTCAGGTTTCATGAAAATCGGATGACATTCAATTTTCAATTACCCCGAACGAACATCTATTTTTTAGATGTTGTGTTTAGGAGAACTGGTTGTCTTCACGATGGCGTAGAGCCTTGTTATTGTAGTATGTATGAGTAGCCATCTCTTCTTGTGAGCTCGTATACTTGGTCTGCAGCCTCTTCGACTTCTCTGTCGTGTGTTACTATTATTGCCTGTGGTAGTATTCCTCGCTCTCTTCTGAGACTCGCTAACAGCTTTACTAG
>CALIKS010000032.1 GCA_938017985.1 uncultured archaeon
AATATTATTCAACAAATAGGGATAAAAGTAATATTTTTCTAAATATTCTGGTTGCTCATTTAACGTAAGAAGAGCTTCTCTTTCTGCATTAAATACTTTAGGATGCTCATTTAACAGACTTTGCAAACCAGAGATGAAAGCTGCCAAAGTACCCAACTCATAGGGCTGTAGGTTGTGTTTTGTTATGTTTAATGCATATTTTATGATAGCTTGCCTAATTTTTACATCAACATTGGTGTTGTTGGTTTGTACTAGAGTATCGAAACCTATTTTAAATGTCTTCTCAGGATTTGAGTTATCTAAACTTAGATGTTTTAAATGTTGAGCTGTTATATAATCTGCATAGACTCGGTTTACACTCAATTCATGTGAGGGCCTCAGCAACTATTCACCTCAAAAGTAGTGGATGTTGATCTCGAGAGGCTGAGAAAAATCATGAGTGCTTTCCATAGGTGTTGAGGTCCGCTCTTACTAAGTTTAGCTGAGCCACATTAGCTGGTACATGATTCACGGTTGTGTGTGCTAAGCGGCTGCCCTGAATGATTCAACAAAAATTCCTTCACTTTCTTAAGCTGCCTAGCAAGTTTACTCCTATTTTTCCCGCTGTAGTGTGCTATACCTTTACAGTAAAGCCTCTATTTGTAAGGCGGCTGGAGTTTTTTGCTCAAGAAATCATGGGCATCTTTTCCGACCGCTACTATCAGGTTTGGATTTAGGATCTCCAGCTCTTTTTGGAGGTGTTTGAAGCAGTTATCCGCCCATTCCCACCAGTTTTCATTCCCCCCTCTAACTTTTGACCTGCATTTGACTATGTCGGTTATATGGGCATCTGCAAAGCTTTTTTCTTCAGAAGTTTATAAAAATTCTCAACATTTTTATCCGGGAATGTTCTGGTTGACGGTCGCTTGCATACGAAGAAAACTCTTCTCGTTCCGAAGAAGCCCATCACGCCCCGATGTGGCGGGAATAGCCTGGGCCCCCTGTTAAAGAGGTTCCTAATCCTTATCTTATCCTCATCATTATAATTCTTAAACTCTTCACTGTATTCAAACCACTTAAAACAGTCCAGACATTCCTCAATCTCGCAGGCAAACGTACGCAACCGCTCATCAATCTGCATGAAAAAGCCTATTCTTCGGTACATATATATGGTTTTTCGACATTCCAAACATGGTCAATTGCATAATGGTATTTGGATGTACTATTTCCTCTGGTGTAAATCTATGCTCTTGATATTTTATCGCTACAACCCACGAAGTATGAGTTTCAGCCCGAGGCTTAAGGCTGAGACTAAAGGGTGTGTCTCGAATATTCAAACAGTATGGAAGGGTTAAGCCTACGGAGGTGAGGTTGAGCGGGAGGATAGATACACCTGTTATGATGAATGATATAAAAGGAATAGAAAGACGAGCAAGTAATGCATCTACTGGAAAGCTGTATAATGAAGGTCTATAGACTTATTAGTTATCTGTTTGGTGGGTATCTATGGCTCATAGGTGTGGTTTTGAGGGGTGTAAGGCTCCTGGACTTATCCCACTTGTTGAAGGAAGACTATACCTATGCATAGCCCATGTGAACAAGGTTTTAGATTCTCGCAAAGCTTCAGGACTATGGTGGAGGCACTCAGAAGAAGCCCTAAGCCAAAACAGACGGTAGAACCGCTCCTTTTCTACAATCTTTTTTCTTTCCTTCCATATCAACTTTTCCTAAGTATTATGATATTCTCTCTACTTATTGTTTCCACCTTTTGACCTGGAATATTTGTTGGACTACTTTTCCAAGGTATCCTTTTAGAGGGTATTCTTCTATGAATTACTTCTATAAGTTCAAATCCAATTGATTTACCTAACTCTATTATAATCTCATCTGTAGGAATTTTTATCCCATTTATCGTGCGATTCCCTAACACGAAACATGCGTATCCTTTTGGTATGAGTACTTTATACAATTTCTGAAGGCATTCATTAAGGTCAACAAAGAAACTTTTAACTTCTCGTGCTCGACCTTTATTACGAATTTTTTCCAACGTTTCCTCTAAAACTTTTGAGTTTATTTCTTTTTCTTTAAGTTGACCTCCCAAACTTTTTTTATCTATCTCTAACGTTCTGTCTCGATTGTATCCTAACCAAATTAGAGAATAACGAGAAAACTGACCATAGGCAACTGTAGTATGACTATCACCATAGGGCGGAGAAGTAACTATTAAGTTTACTGACTCCTCAAACAATTTTTTTCTCCCCTCTTCTGGAAACTCTTCTGTAAAAAGTTTACTTGTATCAGCCTCAAAAATTTCCGCTTTTGCTTTAATATTATTCTTACTCACAAATTCAAAGAACTCTCCCATTTTTGATATAGACTCATCAACTCTTCTTTCAAAGACGGCGAACACGTCAGGCCTAAACTTTTTCCACTCATCTTCGGGCATCCTGTAAAGTTTGAATTCTCCCTTTCTTGTTCCGCTAACCAATCTTATAGTGCTTGAAAAACAAACATAGAAAAATTCGCGAATCTTATCATCTTTTATTTCATCCAGATGCTTTTTGATTAAAGCGAGTTCTTCAATCATGTACGGCTTAAACCAATATGAGATGTTAGTTTTTGAAAAATCTGGAATTTCAACTTTAAGCTGTTTAGAATGTAGAAGTCCTAAATTCCTTCTAATATCTCCTCTTAAACATTCCCATTCCCTCATAAGGATTTTAGGATTTAAAGGAGTAGTTTTAACACGCGCCAAAAGACATGCTAGGGGATTAATATCTATGCCAAAGGAATCTCTACCTGTTAGAGTAGCTTCAACCAACACGCCTCCAGAGCCACAAAAAGGGTCTAAAACTACATCACCACTTGAAGAGTACCTCTCTATTAGTCTTCTCGCTATCTGCGGAATCATTCTAGCTGGATATGGATGCAGACCGTGTGTCATGTAATGTATATTGGCACCCGCAAAATCCCAGTCCTCGTTTGATTTCTTTAACATTTGTATCTCCTGGTCTGTTTGTAATTAATTAGTAATCTGAGTATTTAAAGCTTTAGTATCTCCTGGTCTGTTTGTAATTAATTGGTAATCAAAGTATTTAAAGCTTTATTGCCCAATTAATTACGTAGTGATTAGATAATGGATTGGGTCAAGTACGGTCACGTAATAGCCAGTGAGTATCGCAAGAAGATCGTGATGGCATTGGTTAAAGGGCCTAAAACCCCGAAACAAATCTCTGAGGATACTAAACTTTATTTAAGCCACGTCAGCTACATAATTAACGATTTAGTGAAGAAAGGAGTGGTCGAATGCCTAACTCCAAATCTTAGAAGAGGTAAAGTCTTCTCGTTGAGTAGTGATGGAAAAGAGATAGCAGATCTATTGAAAAAATTGAGGTAGATGTTTATGATAGATTCCTCTGAAACGTCTGAAGAAAAGGCAAGAAAGAGAATTCGTTCGCCTCCTAAGGATTTTAATGAACTCATCAAGAGACTCGAAGAAATTAAAAAGATGGGGTATGTAAAAACTCATAGACCCGGACCAACAGGCATAGGAAAAACTCTAGAGGATCTTCTAGAAATAAAGGAAAATAATGTCCCAGGCCCGGATGCTACGATGCTTGAACTAAAGTCCGCAAGAAAGGGGAGTCGTAAAAGAATAACACTCATTACGAAGGCTCCTCTTCCACGTGCTGCAAATTCTCTATTACTTAAAAAATTTGGTTATCCTGTTCAACCCTATGGTAGAAAAGCGCTGCATGTAACCTTGAAGAAACCTCTATTGTGGACTACCATAAAGGGAGAATGTGCGCTTAAAGTCAATATAAATGATAGGATAGAACTTGTCTCGGTAGATGGAGAAATACTTGGATTTTGGACAAAAGAAGTCTTAGAAGAAGCTTTTAAAAAGAAGTTTCCTCATCTTGTGTTTGTTAAAGCAGATTGCAGAGGTAAAGGAGTAAACGAAGAATTTTGGTTCAATGAAGCTTGGTTATTGAGTGGGTTTAACTTTGAGAGAATCAAAGAGCTCATACAAAAAGGTATAATACTCATAGATATACGGATTGGACAATATCCTAATGGAAGACCACATGATCATGGAACAGGATTTAGGATATTTGAAGATAAGCTCGATATGTGTTTTAAAAAGAGAAAAAATCTATTTAAACAGTGATTTCTACATCCTACAAAAATGGTTCAGGATAACAATATATAAAAAACTTATTGTTGTTGGTAATGTTGTACTAATTTTCTTAAAGGATGCAAAGTAACTTCCTTAAACCTTTGAATCTCTGTTTCGCTCATTCCTATTACCACATTTAACTGCATATACGCTAGTTTACACTCCCAATCCCACATAGGAGAACTACATTTATCCATTAGAGATTTAAGGGAACTTCCTACACTATGCACAGCCCCTACCATAGAAGCCTATATGAATGCTTCACAGATACCCATGGTTCCAACTGTCAGACATGTGTGAACGAAGCAATCCTCGCAAGGAACCTCTACATGGAGGGAGGACACCTTCAGAAATAAGAGCAATAATCGACCAGAAATACGCTCGATAGAATAGTGTACAAAGCTTGTGAGACAAATGGTGTGTCTTTAATCTAAATCATTATATACATGAACTCGTCTCCAAGCCTTGGTGTGTATTGATTTTAAAGGGTAGTAGTAGGCGTATGTCCCGTAACACACCCACAAGGCTGGGACTTTTTGGAATCGTGGAGAATGTGAAGGTACGTGAGAGGGTTGAAACCCTTCTGAATAAGCTCTATGATGCTGAGGAGCCGCCGGACGGTCTGCCTATACGGCGACAAAGCTGTAATGTAGGCCTGCCCGAAATCATAGAAATACCACATGAAGGTCGTTTAAGGATCCTAGCATTCTCCGATTATAGAACGCAGGACATCGAGGAGTTATTCCATCTTCTAGAACGTCTCGAGGAGAAGCCGGACCTTATAATCTACGCCGGGGACGATGTAAATAGATTTGCTCCAATACCTGATGAACTGCTACGTCTCATCCGTATTGGCGCCGGAGATTGTTCTGGTCTTGAATTAAGTTCTGCTTGGTTCTCGGAGGACGAGTATACCTTATCCTCTTATGGACACGTTCTCCGACTTCCTAAGGAAGGGGCGGATAAGGATACGGCCATAAGTAGGATCTTTGAAGTGGTAAGGCTTATTGATGCAATCAAAGGTGGGCATGGTGCGGCCAATGGGTTAAGTGAAGAAGATCTCTTAAAAGTTCTGGCCGAATATCCAACATTTAAGTTAAGGCGGACAGAATCTGGCATAGATATTGTGGATGGTAATACAGGAGCTATTATAATAAGTTTCAAGACCGTCTCTGGACATCTCACTTATAATATTCTTTCAGGATATTTGCAGCTTTATAATAAAATTAAGCAAGATAGATCTGTATCTATTGATGTTAGAAAGATACAGGAGGATAGTAACTTTGCTTACTTCTATGTATTGACGGACGAGCCGAAGCGTAATGTGTTTGAGGAGCTGGCAGGCTATGCAAAATATGGTCTGGTTGCAGTAATAGGTAACGATAATGATCGGTTCTTTGATAGGCATAGAATTTATGGTAAAAACGTTTACGAGGTACATAATACATGGATCATCATGGGACTGCTTCTCATTGTAGGGCTTGGGGGCTCCACATGCGGAGCCGGTCCATCAGGTTGTTATGCTGAAGGTAGCGTGAGGCTGAGGCTTGAGCTGGCTCACGGGCTTGCAGAATCTCTGGGTAAGAAGCTTTTGATAGTGTCTCACTCGCCTCCGAGGGGGGTGCTGGATAGGGCAATACGCTACTCTGACGCACCCATAGGCAGTCTGGCACTAAGAGATCTCATAGAAGAGAGTAACAACATCGCCCTTATCGTCTGCGGTCACGTTCATAGTTGCGGCGGGAATCAAGAAAATATCAACAACACAACTGTTGTAAACGTGAGCTCGCATGATAGCCAATTTAACAGGGCAAACATAGGACGGATAATCCTGAATCAGGATGGAATTGTTGAGGCTATAGAATGGCTAAAGATACCTTCACTTGTAGAGACAGTCCTAAAGCGTTATGATGGTGAAGAGAGGCTCAACCTCCTTAGCGAAAGGGTTAAGCTTTCTAAGCGAGAGGTGATATCATTCTTGAGGGTCTATAACAGACACGGCAACAACTTCCTTGAAGACCTTGAAGATCTGGCTCGTATGAAGTTTAACTATAGTATGAGTTGGGACAACGTACTCCGCCTGTATGATTATGGCGTCAAGTCCCCAGAGTCGATAACAGAGCCTGTTTACAGAGTTGTCCTAAACGAGAGTCATGGAATTGAAAAACATCGCCTGAAACAGGCATTTGTTAAAATTCTTAGGGAGCGGAAACAGGGGAAGATATATCTACTCAGCAAACCCCCTCTCCCCTCCATCAGCCAAACAGTTGCTTTTGACACCGAATATATCACCGACCACGGCTATGCAATGGGAGTTCTCTACGGATTTCTGGATTTGGAGACGGGGGAGCTTAAACAGTTCTGGTTAAATGAAAAATATAAGATGCTAAAATACCTTGGCACCATCCGCAACAAGGTATTTGTCTTTTGGGGAGGGGCAGATGGGAAACTACTTCGTGAAGAACTTAGATGTCAAGCATCGACATTCAACATGTTGGAGTATGTTCAAACGAGCCTTGTCGCACCAGTATCATCGGCGGAGCTCCGGGAAGTTCATGATGTTTTATACGGTTCTCTGAAGGAGGACAAGTTCTGGAAGCATTCGTTCTATCTGATGGATGGAATCCATAAAGCAGCATTATGCAGAAAAATCTTAATGGAGCCATCTAATATGAAGTGTCGGAAAGAGCTTGCTGCTGCAAACAAGGCCGACGTTCTAGCACTGCAACACATAATCGAGAAAATAATGCAACTACAAAGTAGCTCCTACATCCGCCCCAGCAACATTTCCCGTAGGCCAACCTCAGAAGTAAGGGTTTATCCTATAGTTGACAGGGAAAAGTTCTACAGGATAATACACTCAATAGTCGGGAGAAGGAGTGGCTTACGCAGGGTAGTGAGGAGGTTAAAGAAGAAGACAAGAAAGAAGGTAGAATGAAGAAGCTTGGAGAACTACTTAGTGACTGAGTATAGTCGATTCTCAGGGATTTTATGTTTCAAACGCTAGCTTCTCGGCTATGAGGAGGATATTGTGGACCTCGCCCTCTGTGTATTTCCTGAGCTCCTCCCTACTCTCCTTCCAGAGCCGGTAAATCTCAGAACCCTTCCTCTCCTTATCTTGAGGGACTATGTTACTAGTATGTTTAAAGGGTAGATCTTTGAATTCTGAAGATGATAGGACATCATCTAATTTTTGTATCTCTTATACTTAAGTACATGGTATATATCGATGTGAACTGCTGATTCTAGCATGTCTATCAATTTCCATGGCGGTTGCTGTAATTTGTAACGTGTCTTCTTGATTGACAGGAGTGTGATGTCGTAATTGCGTATGCCATAGCCTACGACTCCAAGAGGCTTAATAGTCTCTAGCTCTCGGTCAAATTCTTCAAGAAGCTTCTTCTCCGACCCATCCTCTTCACTTTCTAGGAATAATGTCTTAACTTCTATTGCGTCCCCCGTCATGGGTTTACCCGAACGCCTCCTAGCAAAGCTTATTGATAATATCGGTTCATTCGTCAGGAATTCGTTAGGATCCATGAGTTTTGTCTCCAAGTCTAGTGATATGACCTTGTGCCCATTATTCCTCAGAAGTTTTAAGAGTTTTAGCTGTAGCTCCTCGTAGAACATCCAACCACCGGCCTAACACTTCTGAGGATTTCTTTTATTTTAGTCTTGATGAAGTGTTTATGTTATTTCCAGCCATGATTTGTAGCGACCTAAGTCCTGTCTCCAGTCTCTATGCATTGATCTTTCCATCCACTTTTTTAGTGATTCTTCCTCATGTCGTAGAAACTCCTCTACGCTACAATTATTTACCCTGCAGAAGTGTTTGATGAGGTCTTCCCTGCTTAGGCCGTGTTTCTTTAGCTCCTTTTTGCCCTCCTCCGTATAGCACCAGTAGCCGATGTGCTTTACCATATGACATAGTTCACATATAAGATGTACTCCGAAGAGTTTCTGTACACGGCTTTCATCATCATACTCCCAGACCTCGCGGAGATTAAGCTTACTGTGAGTTAAGCCGCAGATATAGCATTTCTTACCCTCCTCTCGGAGGACGAAGCTCCTCAAACTCCCCCACCTATCGCGGGGTAAGAGATGGTAAAGTGAACGTCCCCATAAAGGTTCGGGGACAAGCTCAATCTCCAACTTAAACACCCGCCCTTCTCGATACATGAGCCTCACCTGAATTCATGCTATTGTTTGGTATTTAAAACAGCTCCTTTTATACAATCTTTTTCCTTCCAATCTAAATCATTATATGAATAAATCCTAGGATGTTTGGAAGGAAGGTAGAAGTATGATAATTGATGACCCGAACAATTATTGGGTTTGGATTCGACCATCAAAACCTCAGCAATCTAAAATTGGATGGAGAAACGACAAGGAGTACTACCAACATTATGGTAAGTGGCTGGTCTTCAGCCGGGACAGAGCCTATTTAGAGGAACTAGCCAGAAAACTAGACCCATATGTTGAAGAGGGTAAGATCAATTCCGCCAAATATAGTAGGGAGCCTGCTCCTTTTGAGGACTCCCTTGTCATGTGCGTATATTGTGACGACAGGAAAAGGGAGGATGTCTGGAAGATCCTCCAAAACCTCGGAGTTACTAGGCGTATATGGAAGTATGAGCGGCAAACAATTGAAGATTGGCTTCCAGGCGGCCGTCTCTATAGAAGGACTAAAGCAGTAAATAAGAATACATGAGGCTTTCAATCCCACCCAGCCGGCTTGAACAATTCATTAACGGGTAACCCGCTGTCCTAATGAATCTCGCAAGGTTGGCGATTGCCTCGCCCGTATTGACGGGTCTATTATTATGATTAAGCTCTCGTCGTTGTCTTGTTCGGCTGCGCGGGACCAGTTGTAGCTCCCGGTCACGACGATTATGCCGTCGATAATCACTACCTTGTGGTGCATCAGTCGCGGGTTTCCGTCCAGCCTGACCTTAACACCTGCTGAAAGGAGGCTGTGGTACTCACCACCCCTAATCTCCGCCTCCTGTCTCTCAAATAACCACCTTGACCCCCACGCCTCTATTCTTAGCCCTTACCAGCGCCTTAGCTATCTCGTCAGAGGTGAAGCTATACATCATGACATACACACTCCCTGACGCACCATCGATTAGACTGATTATCAGGCTGGTACAGTTCTGGACTCTGGAAAAAGGGGAGTAATGGTCGTGGTGGCTGTCTCTGGATATAGAGCGTCTGGCCTTTATGTGTTTGAGGTCTTCGCTATGTGAGTCTCTCTCCTCCCGTCTCGAATAAACATTTCCTCCACGTCGTCGCCCAGCCCCTATTCACCTCCTCCAAGCTCTCCACAAGCCTGTCGATGCCCGGGTGTGAGAGGATTTTTAGATATGCTTCGGCCTCCGTAAACTGTTTAGAGAAGTCCTGCCGATACTGCTGTAGACAATCCCTACCATATAGCAGGTATCCCTCGGGGTATGTGGGCGTGCCATCCTCTTTAATGGGGTTCAGCTCCACAGCCAATTGCTTGCGTCTTTTAGATCTACGGCTTGCCGGGACCTTGATCACGAATAGCCCTGGTGCGCGCCTTACTGGGACCCTCACACGGTCCCCACCCCACTCTAAAATCTCCCTCAGCTCCTCTACTGTGTAGCCCACACTATGAGATGTCTCTCGCCCAGATTAATTAGGGCTGAAGGTCATGACTGTTGTGTGATAGTATTACTCCGGCTGCTCCTCCTCCTGCGGGCCATAGAAGTCCTTCGGGTTAATCTTGTCCAGCAGGTCCAGCAGTATGGGTAGCCTTTTGTCTGACAGGGCCCTAACGATCTGCTTCAGCGCCCTGATGCGCATGGTGTAGTCCTCTATCTGCTTCACGAGCTCCCCCCTCAGAGCCTCCAGATCATACTTGCTGACGGTTACGACGTCGTAGTTTTCCGCGGCTCTCCGCACCACATAGCCCTCGATACCCGTGAAACATACCTCGGGCTCCAGGATCGTTCTATCCGATGTTATGCCCATCGGTCTCATTTCTACCTCGAGAAGCGGCTTCCAATAAGCTCTCTTGGTCAGGAATACACCCCTCATCCCCTTAATCGGGATTCTCGCCCCATCCTCCAGGGTCTCGTAGAGCTCCCGCAACGCCATCTCCAGCTCTTGTAGAATCTCTTGGTCGGCAGTCATGTAGGATAGGCCTGTCTCGATGCTTTTAACCCTATACATTCTTGGTGATTAACTTGGCTGCTCACTGATGATCATGAGAGGAGGCCTGAACGTATTAAATACTGGTGTAAGGCTGTTGCCTGAGCCCACACCCGCTGGACCTCCTTTTCATAGTCTTCGGCTACTGACTTGTCTGTTATTATGATTATGTTCTCATCGTTTTCATGCTCTGCGGCTGCAGACCAGTTGTAGCTTCCGGTCACGACGATTATGCCGTCGATAATCACTACCTTGTGGTGCATCAGTCGCGGGTTTCCGTCCAGCCTAATCTCTATCCCGGCGTCTAGGAGCCTCTGGTACTCGCTGCCCCTGTAGTCCCGTGTCTGGTTCTCGATGACCACCCTGACCTCCACTCCCCTATTC
>CALIKS010000033.1 GCA_938017985.1 uncultured archaeon
CGACAACTACCCATGCAGGAAGCGGGGATGCAGCCTGGATCACGTGAAGAACTGGCTCAAACTCCCCAACCTACACAAACAACCAGAATACCAGAAACTCATAACCCAACTCAAGGAGACAATAATCTTAAAGTAACAGAGATGCGCCCCTTTATAAAAAACTTTAAACATGTAATGGCATAATTAGAGGTATATTTAAACTCAGAGTTAAATTTAACTGAGGGTTGTGAATACTTTTACTTGAATGGAAAAAGACTGGTATGAATCTCGCAAGAGATTAGCGGCTTGGTGGCGTGGGGAAGATACCGATCGCCCCGCTGTGGCAATTTTTGCTCCTAAAAGTGATGGAAACGAGGTTGTTAGAAAAAATATTAGCACTCCAAAAACATTTAGGGAGCGAAGAACTAACATAGAATACCGGATATTGAAATCAGAAATAGATATGATGCGCACGTCATTTGTGGGAGAAGCGTTCCCGGTTTTAGATACTGAAATAGGACCAGGAGATTTAGCGTTATTCCTAGGAGCAAAACCGATTTTCCAGGAGGAAACGAACGTTGTATGGTATCAACCAGTCATATCGGGCTCTAATCTCAGCGAACCCTTAAAATTTGACCCCGAAAACGAATGGTGGGTTTTCTTTAAAAAGTTTATTTTAGAAGCGGTTAAGCGTAGTAGGGGGAAATATCTCGTTGGTATGCCGGATTTGATCGAAGGATTGGACACGCTAGCTCAACTAAGAGGGCACGAAAGGCTCATTATAGATATGTTTAAGCATCCAAGATGGGTTCACGAACGCTTAAGGGAAATAACTGAGTTATATTTTGTTTACTATGATACTTTCTACAAGATGATTTCAGACGAGATTGGAGGAAATGCTTTTTCATTATACAAAATTTGGGGCCCTGGAAGAACGAGCAAAGTGCAATGTGATTTTAGCTCCCTAATTTCTCCCAGAATGTTTAAAGAATTTGTGGAACCATATCTTAGAGAGCAATGCAGCCAGCTTGATTTCGTGTTATATCATTTAGACGGGGTATATGCTCTCAAACATCTTGATTCTATTCTTCAGATTCAAGAAATAAATGCTATTCAGTGGGTTCCTGGAGCGGGAGAAGAACCTCCAGAATCTCCAAAATGGATGCCATTATACAAGAAGATTCTTAGAGCTGAAAAATCTCTATGGCTTAACATCCCCTTTAATTATGTTGAACACGTTATAAAAGCGCTCGGTAAAAGAAGACTTTATATAATAACTGGAGCCTCATCAGAAAAAGAGGCAAGTGGCCTACTGTCTAGAATTAGTAGACTTTGAGTCACTAAACTTAATTGAGAGAACATGATGCATTAAAAGTCAGTGTATATAACTTTCATATTGAACTCATCTCTAAACTATTTAGGTTTTGACTAGTCAATGTTTTGGATGTGCTTTAACTATGTGTTCATGTATATTTTTAGATTTAACTTTAGCTCCGCATAGGTTGCATGCGGCCCATCCGCTTTTTCCAGCAGGATTTATCAGCTCATTTAGAAGCTCGTCCACCGTTAAATCCCTGTTATGGACTAGCTCCTTAACCCTCTCAGCTGTAGCCTTCCTAACCAGTTAAGATAGCCCAGCCCACCTCAGGCATAAGTAAACCTTACAACAACCTTCCTATAAATTTGACTAGTCAAATATTAAAGAATTTGGAGATAAATTCATTGTCAAGATTTGCTTTGTGGATTAATATATCTTTTACCGTGTTTTAGTTTCTTCTTATGGATTGGAAGGCTGTTAATGGGCGGTTGATCAGGCGTGGGATGCCCATTAAAGCTATACTTAACCATGGCAAATGAAAAAGACCAAAACACGCCCAAAAGTTTTTCTACAAGCCCATGAAAGCCCAAAAGTTAATATATTCACTACCAGAAATAATATACCTATGGATCCAAATATTGGTAGAGTTGCCTTTAATTTAGGAGTTGTTCTTGTAGTTTTGGCTTTAATTCCTTTACCATTCTTAGACGTGAATTCCGCAGAATTCATCATCGACATTCTAACCATAATTATATCATTTGCATTTTTGATGTGTTTATCTTACGAAATTAGAAGACAGGTAAAGACATCAAAAGTGAAAGAGAGAGCGTAATTGTTTTCTCATTATAATTTGAGGTATTTAAGGTATCAAAATTTTATCTAGACAGATAATAGCGAATTTACCTATTTTATATGGTAAATTCTATGTTTTCTTGAGTCTTGGTAAGCTCTTTAACCCTTCTAGCAGTCTCCTCCCTTACAGTTAGGATGGACCAACTCCTCTCAGGCATGGATAAAAAATAGTTAGACGCCCTTAAAAGTTGACTAGTCAATCACTCGTTAAAAACTTGACAGTATCCTTCGGGTTTGAGAATCTAACTTACTAAGCTGTTTTACGGCTTTTTTCGTAAGATATACCTCGTAATTAAACTAGTGCTTTGTTAAGTAGATAACCCTTTTTCCATTTCCATTTACATAACCGTTGTCAATACCAATAAAATATTCCCTAAGCATAGGCTCCAATTCACGAGAGCATCCTTCCAGGCAGCCAACTAACTGTCAAAATTTAACCTAGAACTCATCTCAAAACTATTTAAGTCTTTCTTGATTATATTTTGGTATGGAGTTTCTTGAGCTTTCTGATGGTGAGTGGGAGTTCATTAGGTCTTTGCTTCCTCCTAAGGCTAGGGTTGGTAGGCTCTGGGGCTGATGATAGGATGACGATAAACGGCATTCTATATGTCTTGACTACCGGATGCCAATGGATGGATATGCCTATACGCTATGGCTCATATAAGACTGCCTGGAGGAGGCTTAGGCGCTGGCAGGGGGAGGGCGTATGGGATAGGATATTCAGGGCCTTAGCATCTGTGAGGGAGCATGGTAGGGTATGCGTTGATAGCTCGACTGTGGAGGCTAAAAAGGGGGAGAAATGATAGGCTACGACGGATTTAAGCATAGAAAGGGCTCAAAAATACATGTATGTGTGGATGAGTATTCTATGCCTCTAAGAATAGCTTTGGGTGCTGGAGATGAGCATGATTCGAAGCGGTTCGATGAGCTATTGGATGGCTTAGAGGAGGCTCCGAAAGAGCTTTACGCTGACTCAGCATATGACACTGAAGCAATAAGGGGTAGGCTATCATCCATGGATGTGGAGGCAAACATACCCGTAAACCCAAGGAACGGTAGGAAGCCCATACAATATAGCATCGAAACCTATAGGAGGATGAGGACTGCCGTCGAGAGATTCTATGGGTGGCTCAAAAGCTTCAGAAGAATAATCGTAAGGTATGAGAGGCTGGCGGCAACATACAAAGCCCTCATAACAATAGCATGCATAACAATACACTTAAGATATGGAATTTAGAGATGAGTTC
>CALIKS010000034.1 GCA_938017985.1 uncultured archaeon
AGCCACCAATTTCTGAAGCTCCGCCAAACTCGGTATCCTATCGATACGGCTCCGGCCAGCATTCCGTGGAATCTTAATCTTCTTCGGATTAATCTCAACTTCATAGAATGATAGGAAACTCCGAACCAGATAGAGCTTGAAGCGAATACTCTTCTTACTCTCCCCCCGCTCTATGCAAATATTCACAAACTTTTGTAACGCCAGAGTTAAGCGCTTAGCATCGGCCTTCAGGATCTCCGAATACGAGTCAATCCCCAATTCATCACGCAGAAAATCCAAGACCCTAAGAAGCGTATAGTGCTGCCTAGCCTTCACGAGCTGAGGATTAAGGTTAAAATACTCTTTAAGACAATCTTCAAGCGAAGAGATGTCGATCCTTCCGCCACGCCTAGGAATCATACCAAACATATGCCCAACGAAATATTTAAATATACTGTTTAGCTACGAGAATGGGCCCGTAGCTCAGTCAGGACAGAGCACCGGGCTTTTAACCCGGGGGTCGCGGGTTCAAATCCCGCCGGGCCCGTAACACGTTATTTTTGCATAATAAATGGATGCGAAAAAGATTGGGGGGAAGGAGTTGGCTGGAGGTTTCAGTAGTCCTTGTCTGATTAGTATTTTCTAGTCTTTACCTATCTTTAAGAAAGTATAGAACGTAAGCCGATTGTAGGCCGGAACCTGTAGATAATATTGTTACGGTTGAGGAAGGGGATACCTGTCTGATACTTACATTGCTTTTTGAGAATTTATTACTGTTAATCTATGGACAGAGTTCCGCGGAAGATGATGCCCTAAATATGCGGAATTTTTACTAGGATTTTCATTAGTGTAGCTTATTTCTCCCGATTGCTTCTCATTCCTCATTAATAATCCTCGGTGGCGTGCATTTTTAGCGGTAAAGACGTTATCGCATATTTTTCATAAGATTAGATTTGTTTAGATAAAAATTTTTACATAATCTATATAGTATATATATAAATATACATATAAATTATCGAAGATATATATTATCGTATTTTTAAGAACTTTTCATGATGATAAGGTGTAAAAAAATGGGATTTACGAGAATCTTTTCGATAATTTTAAGCGTCCTAATGCTAGTTGTGGGAGGAATTGCAGGATACGTTGTGTCATTATCGACCGTTACAAATCAAGGTGGCTATACGGTAACAATTACACAGACAGTCATGGCTGGAACGACGCTGGCGCAGCTCAGTGGAAGCATAGAAATAGATGGCTCAAGCACTGTTTATCCAATCACTGAAGCTGCTGCGGAAGATTTTATGAAGTTACATCCGGCCGTAAAAGTATCAGTAGGAATTTCAGGAACTGGCGGTGGGTTTAAGAGGTTTGTCATAGGTGAGACAGACATTAATGATGCTTCTAGACCAATATTGAAGTCTGAGGCAGAACTAGCCACAAATAATGGAATAGGCTGGATTGAGGTACCTATCGGTATAGATGGATTAGCCGTCGTCGTGAATCCTGAAAATGATTTTGTTGATTGTCTCACAATATCTGAGTTGCGAGAAATTTGGAAGCCGGACAGTACGATTAAGTATTGGAGCGATTTAAGACCGGAATGGCCAAAAAAAGAGATTAGGCTTTATGGGCCTGGGCCAGACTCTGGTACCTTTGATTTCTTCACAGAAAGAGTGGTAGGGAAGGCCAAATCTAGCAGGACTGATTACGTAGCGTCTGAAGACGATAATGTACTAGTCGCTGGTGTGGAGGGAGAGAAATACTCCCTTGGATATTTTGGATACGCATACTATATTAACCATAAAGAAAGACTGAAAATTGTAAAGATTAAGGATGACGCAGTTCCAGGCTCTCAATGTATTGGTCCAATAGATGAAACCATAACTACATTTGAGTATCCATTAGCAAGACCATTATTCATCTACGTTAATAAAATGAAATTCACGAACAAGCCCGAGCTTAGGGAGTTCGTTTACTACTACCTTGAAAATGGAGCGAAATTTGTCAGAATTGCCGGATATACGCCTCTCCCAGACAACTATTATAAATTAGCGGCTGCAGCTTTAAGAAGCGGAATAACTACTGGCCTATATGAATTAACACTCATTAAAGGGAAAGACCTAGGCCCTCATTGATGATGTAGGAATGAGTATAGTTGTCCAAGGCTTAGGCTCAAAAAACCTTAGGAAAAGAAGGCTCATATCAACACTAATTCAGAACATTACCTTTTTGGCCGCTTTAACTTCGACTATCGCGGTCATAATAATTCTTCTTACGTTACTAAATGAGTCACTAGCATTCTTTACTGAAGTCAGCATACTTGAATATTTTACGGGAACACATTGGACAGTACTTTTTTTGGAGAAAAAATTTGGAATACTGCCACTTTTAAATGCTACTTTATTGAGCTCGCTTATCGCTTTAGGAGTTGCAGTACCAATTGGGCTGGCAATAGCCATCTATCTAGGAGAATATGCAAGCAATAAAGTAAAGAATACTTTAAAACCAATAGTGGAGCTTCTGGCAGGTATACCGACCGTTGTCTATGGTTACTTCGCGCTATACTTTGTCACGCCTCAACTGTTACGTATATTCTTACCAAATATTCAGTTAAACAATATACTTGCAGCCGGATTAATGATAGGTTTTCTAATAATCCCAATCGTCGGATCGATAAGCGAGGATGCTATCAGGTCTGTACCATTAGATTTGAGGCTTGCCGCGTATTCGGTGGGTGCAAGAAAATTCGAAGTGGTTATTAAGATCGTAGTTCCTGCAGCATTATCTGGAATTTTTGCTTCAATTATTCTTGCATTTGGGAGAGCCATGGGCGAGACCATGATTGTCGCTATAGTCGCTGGGTTCAGGCCAATACTCTCATTTAACGTTTTAGAATCGATGGAGACAATGACAGGATTTATTGCGCAAGTAGCTACTGGTGATGCTCCCCATGGTACGATTGAGTATAACTCATTATTTGCCGTGGGGCTAACTCTCTTACTGATTACTTATCCTCTCAATCTTCTTGCATTACGGGTGCTTAAGAAATGGACCATCAGATACTAATTCGCAGAGATAGAAAAAAAGTAATACTTGACAAATATTTACCCGTAATCTACTCCATCGGTCTGCTAATTTCTATATTATTCATTTCGCTTTTGCTGCTTTATGTCATTTTTACTGGGAGTCATAGACTGAGCTGGGAGCTGATAACTAACTTTCCGTCAGCGAATCCAAGAGAAGCCGGAATGCTTCCAGCAATCTATGGCTCTCTCTGGACTGTCGGTCTCTCAGCATTGATAACATTTCCATTAGGAATTGCCACAGCAATATATTTAAACGAATACACAGGAGAGAAGAGGCTTAGAAGTTTTCTTCAGATAAATCTGAACAGCCTAGCAGGCGTCCCGTCAGTCATATTCGGATTGGTTGGTCTCAGCTTCTTATCCTATACTTTGGGTCTTGGGAGGAGCATTATCGTTGGAGCGATAGTTTTAGCATTCCTTACTCTTCCACTTGTCACCGTCTCGTCACTCGAGGCGCTAAAGGCTGTTCCAGATGATTTAAGATTTGGTGGCTATGCTTTAGGAGCGACAAGATGGGAAGTAATCAAGTCAATTGTACTTCCAAGAGCATTACCTATGATGCTTACAGGCAGCATACTAGCTATAGGGAGAGCTATGGGTGAGGCAGCGCCTATACTCGTCATTAGCGGGCTTCTCTTTATAAGGGAGTTGCCCACATCACCAATTGATAGATTTACGGTCATGCCACTTCAGCTATATAATTGGATAAGTCGGCCACAGGTCGAGTTTAGAGAATTAGCATCAGCGGGCATTATAGTCTTGCTGCTGCTCCTACTTTCTCTAAACGCAGTGGCTATATACTTAAGATATAGATTATCGAAGAGGAGATAGGAATGTCGGGTATCGAGCTATTGGAACGAGAGGTTAAGACAACTCAAATGCATGGCGGAGTAAGTGATGAGGTACACATAAAAGTAGAGGACCTATCCGTCTATTACCGTGACAGATTAGCCATAAGTAATATAAACATTGAGTTTCTAAAGAATAGAATAACCGCCATCATTGGTCCCTCAGGTTGTGGCAAATCTACACTTCTTAGAAGCATTAATCGTATGAATGATCTAATACCTGATGCAAGAGTGGTGGGTAAAATATTCCTAGATGGTATTAATATTTACGACAGATCAGTAGACCCTGTAGCTGTTAGAGCAGTTGTCGGCATGGTTTTCCAGAGACCGAACCCATTCCCTATGAGTATTTATGATAACGTAGCCTTCGGGGTGAGAATAAACAGACTTGCCAATACAGATGAAGAGCTCGATAAAGCTGTCAAGGATGCATTAATGAAGGCAGCCCTCTGGGACGAGGTTAAAGACAGACTTGACGCTCATGCTTATGAATTATCCGGTGGACAGCAACAAAGGCTCTGCATTGCAAGAGCATTAGCCATTAAACCTAGGGTACTCCTTCTGGACGAGCCGACAGTATCACTTGACCCCGTTTCCACCGCAAAAATCGAGGGACTACTCTACAAACTTAAGTCTGAACTCACGATTATTTTAGTGACTCATAACATGCTTCAGGCAGCTAGAGTGTCTGACTATACGGCTGTAATGATGCCTAACGAGGAATTAGTCGGCAGTCTTATCGAGTATGGGCCCACTAAAGAAATCTTCACGAACCCTAAAGATAAAAGAACTGAAGCATACATTAGTGGTAGGGTAGGGTGAATATATGAGATTAATGGACATTGGGCTTGAAAAACTCACTGACACATTGATTCAGATGTCTAACATTAGTGTTAAAGCCATTGAACTAGCAGCAGAGGCTTTCATAAAAGGTATTGACGTATCCAAAAAAGTATACGAACTTACACTTCAATTAAAAGAGCTACATGAAATTGTCACCGACATTGCTACAGAGCTAATAGCTAGGTATCAACCAGTTGCATTTGATCTCAGATACATAAAGTCATGCTACGAAATAAGCTATGGATTCTATAGGTTTGGACGATACGCATATGATATAGCCGACATCATTAGAGAGTTCGGCAACATTTCATACTGCGAGATGTCTGAAGTACAATACACAATAGAGCTGGTCAAAGAACTAGTACATGAAAGTATAGAATCTTTTAAGCAGAAGGATTCTGAAAAAGCCAAAAGAGTAATCGACCTTGATGACAAAGTAGATCTTCAATATAGAAACTATCTAAGAAAAGCAATTAAGAATGCAACTACTGATAAAATATGTGACTTAGCTGTACTCTTATTGATGAGGTATTTAGAAAGAATAGGGGATCATGCAACCTACATTGCTGAGACAGTCCTATACATTGCTGGAAAACCCTCAAGTGAATAATGCCTGATCTTGAATCACGAATTTCTCATAGAGTCATTTTAGCTCTCTAAGTAATATTCTTAGCATTTCAGCTGCCTCGAGCACCCTACCAGTAACTTTCACTCTTCCTGAAAAATAATACGTGAATGGATCAGCTTCTCTATCAATCAATTTCTTAAGGTCCGCTTTTTTCGCAGTTACAATTACTGTTGGGTCTAATAATTCGCCCTCGGCAACGTCAATTACTCCTTTGTCTATCTTTACGTAAAATGGTTTATCATCATAAATACGAAATTGGACCGAGGCCTCGACTCCAAATAATTTCTCTCTAATGTTTGGATTTTTTATATATTTTTCAATCATTTTTTTAAAGTATATGTAGAGTGGCTCGTTGCTCGGCTCCTCTTCTGTCCTCATAGCCCTCAATATTTTATTTATTTTGCTAAATATCTTAATCTATGTTACTCCAAAAAGCTTATTACGGTTCTTTTTAATTAGCTCCTCAGCAACTTTAAGGTCTTCAATAGTGTTAATGTTTACTGCTAGTCGCGGCTCATTTTTTATCAAGACGTACGGGGATGGTAATTTTCTCGCTTTTAGTCTCCTCGTATCTATTAGTCTTATTCCCGCTGGGCATAATTCCTTGTCATTAATCTTAAAATTAGAGGATGCTGACAATCCCAGTTTTTTCACTGTTTCTATTGGCACTGCTACGAATACGTATGAACTTCTAATATGTCCATAATCATGCATCTTGACCAATTCATCAATATCTCTGGATGTTATGAAAGGTATATCTGCAGAACAAACCACATATAAATTGCTGGATAGACTCCAAAGTATTGATAATAAATCAGCATAATATCCCTCACCTTTTCCTAAAATGACATTACACTTACGCGAAGAAAGATATTGAGTAGTTTTAGGCGTATTCGGACTTGTTATGCAGATTATCTCCTCAATCGACCTGGCATTATAAGCAGCGTCTAATACATAGTCAATCAGCCTTTTGCCGCCTAGAAGTCTTAATGGTTTCTCCTCTCCTTGGCCAAGGCGTTTTCCCAGCCCACCAGCCATTATTATCATTCGGGACAAGGCCTCAAATATTCATCATATTGTCGCTCATCTTATTTAAATGGTGCCCTTAACTAATAATCCATTAGAATGATGGAGCAATCAGTCAGCGAAGTCAAGATAGGTAGGCTATTGAGAAAATATTGGAGGATACGTGTTCCTAGAAAGTTCAGGCAGGGAGCAACAGAGACATTAATAGAGCTTGAAGGCGAGAGATGGCTAGTAGAATTAGATAAGCATGGCCGAGTATACATCCCTACCAAACTGAGACCAAGTCTAGACAAGGCAAAAACAATAATTATTAGACGTGAAGGAAACACGATAATACTGAAACCGAGGCCCTACTAAGCTAAGCTTTTTAAAATCATCATTCTATTTTAATTTACCTTTTACGAATAGTGTTAAGACAATGATATTCCAAATAACTGTAAAGACGGTCCAAAGGGTGATGATGATTATTGAACGTCCGCTAAAATGCCATATCAAAAATAATCCAACAATAGGAGGAATCGTTATGATAAGAGCTAGCACAGTCGCCTTAACCAATATTTCATACAATCCGTAGCTCAAGCTCGACCTAATCTTAATAGCAATAAATCCTCTCATATCTTAACTGTTTTTTAATAAATTCTAACTTTTTTATGTTTTTTTGATATTCTTGCCTTAGCCTAGCACGCTCATTCTTTAGTTTAGTTTTCATATTCTTATACTCCATTTTCAGATTCTTATACTCCGTTTTGTAGTATAATAGTCGTCTTTTGTTTTTCAGTTTAAGTTTTGAGAATTTTTCAAACTCAGCTTGAAGCAATGATTGATTCTGACGCTTAAGCGTATTGACGGCCTCGTTTAACTTCTTTAATTGCTCGTTACGGGTAAAACTTTCATGCACACCCCTAATTCTAAGTCTATCAATCAGGCTCAGCATCTATGTCTATGTCCAATACACATAAACAAATACCTTTATCAACCATTTACGATTAATTATCACCGGGCCCGTGGCCTAGCTTGGATAAGGCGCCGGCCTTCGGAGCCGGAGAACGCGGGTTCAAGTCCCGCCGGGCCCGCTTATTTTTTGGACGAGTGTTTTATCTCGATGATAACTATGCCTGCGAGCAGTATTGTTTGCCAGATTATTAGGTCTACGATTAGTAACGTTAGGTCAATAGACCAGAAATTTGTAGGTCCTGTGAAGGTTACGAGTGTGTTTGTTGCCCATACTGCGGGTGCTCCATAGTCTATGTGTACGTAGTCAGGCCAATCGTATCTAGTTCCGTGAGTCGTAGCAGCAATTGTCATGGATGAACAGATAATTATCCAGAGGACTCGCAGTATATTTGATCTCATCATAGATATTATTGAAAACAGTATTTTATAAAGAATTATGTTGGATAGGCTAGTGATGAGGGCTATTACCAGGAGAAATTTCTTAGATTACTCATTAGGTTTAGTGATGCTTCTTGGAGTTTTTGGGGCTCAGAGCTATTTTAATACTTATAGGCTTCTGGTTACTAGACTCGGCGTCGAAGTTGGTTGGAAAATTATCTTTATTGTTGATTTACATATTCATTCTTTTGGAAAAATTCATGAGGACATCTTAAAAATTGTCAGGAATGAAGAGCCTGATGTTGTTTTACTTGGCGGTGACTTAATAGACGAATATACAAATAGCATTGACATTCTTTCAAATTTTCTTTCAGGCCTAGATGCTAATTGGAAATTCGCTGTTTTGGGAAATCATGAGTACTGGTCGGGAAAAGCATCGAAAGTAGTCACAATACTTAAAAATCATGGGTTTAGAGTCTTGAACGATTCATTTGAGCTTACACCTTTCGGAAAGGTGTACGGAATTGATTGGCGTGAAGATAGGTTCTATCCCTCATTATCTCTGGATGGAATTGTATTGTCTCATGACCCTAACGCTGCTGCAGCCCTATCTGGAAAGTGTATTGTATTATCTGGACATACGCATGGCGGCGTAGTCATTAACGGAATAAAACTTTATTCAAACTCTATCTATACCCGTGGACTATACAATCTGAACGGTGGTGGAATACTCTACGTCTGTAGAGGACTTGGACAAATATTTCCTCTTCGTCCCACTTCTCCGATAGAGCTGTTAATTATTGAATAAGCTGGCGCTATTGTTATAAGCAAGGGTTAACAATTTGCTAGGTGTATAGATAATGACCGCAGAGCTTTCTTTGCCGCCGAGAATTAAGATTTTAGAGGCTGCTGGAGCCGTCGCTGGTGGAAGAGTAAAAGTAATATCTGAGCATGAGGCTGAAGTAAAAGCATCTGAAGGAGACAGGACATACAGGGTCTTCTTAGACATCGAGTCAGGATTGGTATCAAGCGACGATAATGGAACTACCTTCAAAAACTATCTAGGGTATCCCATAGTTGCCTTACTGATGATAAAAGGTGAGGTCCCCTATGATTCAGAAATTGGTGATGGTCTAAAGGACATAAAGTGGAGGACGCTTAATGAGCAGTACAAAAGCTATCGTGTCGTAGAGGCTGTAATTAAGGAGAAACTGCGGGCTAAAGGCATCTCGGATAAGAGAGTCGATGAGTATATAAAAAAAGTTTTTGGAAAATTGTCTCAATATTCATTCCGAAAATTAATATGAAGATATTATCTGCTTTCTTCCAAGAGTTTCTTTATCTCGAGATATTCTTCTTTAGTTATTTCGCCTTTGACAAGTCTTAGCCTTAAGATTTCTAAGGCATCATCTTTTTTTCTCGCATAGTAGCGGCGGCTTGATTTTTGGGATTATTGTTGGGAAAACTTTAGTAAAGAACCAGAGAATAGTTGTAGCAATTAAAGGTCCAGCTACTACCAATACTAGAACGCCTCTGGTTCTGCCTAATACCTCAGCAATTTCACTCAACCCACTGGGAATTACATCTCTTCCTAACTCGGCACATTAGTCAAGCTAGGAAAAGTGAAAAAGAAAATACTTCCAAAAAGTATGCCAAAAATTCCCTACAAAACGCCGATAAATGCTCTAAAAACCCTTCTAAATTGTTATCTAAAATCATGCCAAGACTAGTACTCAAGACTTCACTAAGGTTTGGTTGGACAAAATATTATTAGACAAGTATGTTTAAATTTTGCATTTAAAATTTACAAATACATGGGCCCGTAGCTCAGGCAGGTAGAGAGAGTTTATCCA